>JAZNSR010000119.1:0-23500 GCA_045591335.1 Faecousia sp. | reverse complement strand
CGGAATATCCGCTTCCGTCAGTTCTACACATTTTTTATCAGGAAATACCACTTTGACATTTTTCATATCCGTATCATCCTTTCCATGTTCAGGCATTGAATGTTACAACCTTGCCTGTTGCAGCGGATTCGTACATGGCATCAAGCAGCTCCGTCAGAGCGATTGCCTCATCGATCTTGGTAATGCACTCGGTATTATTTTGGCAGCAGTCAACAAAATGCGCCATTTGGGCATTCATGGCATTGACATCCGGAAGCTCAGGTGCATATTCGTTCAAGGTATAATCCTCTGTAACTTCCACAAGCTCAAGCTTATGCTCCGTTCCCCAAGGTGCCGCAATGGCACCGGCCTTTTCACCGTTGATTTCGCTGTAAACACCGGTTTTCTTGGTCAAAAGCACAGAGCTTGTTCTGATAACAAGATTTGCGCCGTTGTCCAGGGTTACGAAGGCCTTGATCACATCTTCGGTATCGTTGTTGCTTGCAGCAGTTGCGATCATTTTGGAAGGAAGCTCGTTGTTAATGCGGCTTTCAAAGGCAGAAACAGACAAAATCTTCGGATAGCCCATCAGATAAAGCAGCTCGTCAATGTGATGAATGGCTTCATCCTTCAAAACGCCGCCTCCAAGGCTTCTATTTGCGAACCAGCCCTTCTTTCCTTGCATTTTGTTAATGCGAACAGCTTCCGCGCAAATAATTTTTCCCATTTTGCCGCTGTCAATATACTGCTTCAACCAGGAAATCTCGCTGCTATAGCGGCGCACCATGCCAAACTGGAATACCTTGGAGGTTCCTTCCAGGGCTGCCTTCATTTCTCTAACCTCAGCTGCATTCATTGCAACGGGCTTTTCGCAGAAAATATGCTTATTGCTCTGTATGGCTGCCAGCACAATTTCCTTATGGGTAAAGGTGGGTGTGCAAATGGTGATCGCATCAATGCTTGCATCATTTAAAATGTCACGGTAATCGGTGCAAACACCTTTTACGCCAAATTCCTCAGCCAGCTTTTCTGCCGCCTCCCGGCTGATATCCGCAATTACCGCAACCTCACATCCCGGAAGACTTTGAAATGCGGCGATGTGCCTCCTTGCAATATAACCGGCGCCAATAATACCAACTCTAAACATTGTACCGCTACCCTTTCAGTTTTATAGATTATACAAAAGATTGTATATGAAATATTATACCATTAATAATCGCCTTTTCAATTGCCATAAAATTGATTATTATGCTACAAAGTGACTTTTTCGCACACCAATTTATAGCTGCTTATCCAAATACCACTCTGCGCTTCGGTTCCACATCCAGAGGGGAAACCGTGCAGGGAGGAAGCTCTCCATACAGGACCTTCACAAATGCAATCTGGCTTTCCGCAGCCGGCGAATACAGATTGAAGAATGTGTTAGCACCTACCATGAAATCAATATGTACATAGGGATAACCCAGCGATACGCCAATGGATTTTTCCTTGCCATAGGTAAAAGCCTGAATATAGGTTTTTATTTTTGCATCATAGAGAGAGGGCATTCCCATAGGTGCATGTCCTGCCACATATGCAGCATAAATAATCAAATCATTTTCATCCGCCAGCCGCTTTACCGTGTACGGATCACCAATATCTCCGATGATTTCTACCTTAGCGCCTCTTTCTTCAAAGGCACCCTTCATAACCTCCAGCTGCTTTTCCGTATTGGTGGCATGGGAGCTGCATACGATAGTTACATTCTTGATTTTATCCTTGCTTAAAGGCAGCATTTCATTTTTATCATACAGAAGGGTAACCGCTTTTTCAGCGACTTGTCTGTTGATGTCAGCTGTGATTACTGCCTGCTCCTTGATGTCAATCTCCTCAGGTGCTTCCTCATCAAACAGACCCAGCTTTTCTTTCAGCTTCAGCACACGCTCTGCCGACTCATCAATTCTCTGCATGGGAATTCTGCCATCCAGTACAGCCTGATATACAATCTCATAATCATAAGGATCCACACCAAGCAGCACATCATTTCCTGCATTGACCGCACGAATCAACGCCTCTTCATAAGAGCAGATGTTTCTAAAGGAGCTCATAAGAACCGAATCCGTGATGACAACGCCATCAAACCCCATTTCTTCCCGAAGCAGTCCTTTAATGATCTTTTCCGACATGGTAGCAGGCACATATTGACCATTGATCATGGTGTCATCCGCTGCCGGGAAGGCCGTATGTCCAATCATTACAGAGTCAACACCCGCATCGATCACGCCCTGGAAGGCTTTTGCCTGGGTAGCGCGCCACTCATCCAAAGATATATTGATGCTGGTAGGCACAATATGGGAATCTCTGATCTCATAAGGATCGAGTCCCGGGAAGTGCTTTACTGTGGCAGCAACCTTCTCGCTTTCCATACCCCGGATTGCTGCGCGGGCATGCCTAACAATCTTGTCGATATCATCAGAAAATACTCTGCCCGTCAAAACCGGATTGTAACGGTTGCCGATGTCAACCACCGGTGTCCATCTCCAGTTTGCGCCGGCGGCTTTGATTTCCCGTGCCACTGCAGCGTGAAGGGCAAAGGTCAGTTCTTCATCGTCCGCCGCACCCACAGCCAGAGGTCCGCAGGTTGCAGTGGCACCAGAAAATTCGCTGCCTGCGCCGTTTTCTGTGTCAACACCCACCAGCAGAGGCAGTCTTACCGCTTCCTGTGCGACCTCTACATTTCTTCTTGCTTCGGCTACGGTCATTTTACTGCGACCGGATTCCAGCACCTCAGTTGGCATCAGCTGGCTGCCGCTGTGCCGAATGCTTCCGTACTGATATTTCTCAAAAATTTCCTTAATTTGTTCATCGGATCTTCTTACAAAACTATCGCCGTTGGGTTCATAAACAGTTACACTGAACCGAACCATAATCAGCTGTGCGATTTTTTCAATTAATGTCAGTTCTTCGAGCTTGGGTCTTTTCATAGATTTACCTCCTGGAACATCAGTAAAAACAACATGTTACACGATATACCCATCCATATTGTCTTTTCATTACTAATTGTAGCACAGATACGAAACATGTCTACTGCCACAATTTTGCTTTCAACGTCCCATTTTGTTCCTTTTATGCATTCGCTAAAGCGCAACCGGCGAAAACTCTCCAAACGCACATTCTCCAGCGTGCAGTCATGGCACTGACATCATATCCAAAGGTTCGGCCATAGGTTTCATCAAAGGGATAATTCTATTACCAATTTCCTGCAATAAGAAATCCTGAAATCTTTAAATTATTGATCTAATCCACAAAAGAATAATGCCGTTAATTCAGTTGTAATTCCTCAAGCAACAAATCATACATCACATCGTAACCGCGGTCATTAGGATGAAGCATATCATTAAGCAACGACTCTATCGCAATGTGATTGGACTCGCAGTAATTTGAAAACAGATCATAAAAGCTTATAAGGGGGAATCCGAGTTTTTCAGCGGCTTTTTTGTAAATGGCATTTATATCAGCCATATGTAAAATACGCCAAAAGTCTTCGCCATCTTTTTCGTTGGCGGGCGCAGCAGGAATATTGGCAACAAAAACAAATTCTTTATTGGCCGCTCTAAACATATTACAAAGTTTAATTACATTGTTATAGAACTTAAGCCCTATTTCTTCACGGGTTGGTTTAGGGCTTTGGTCAAAACCCACGGCGCGGTTATTTGTACCGATGGTGCAGATTATGAAATCATCTGTGTCATCAACCAAAACATCAAATTTATTTATAATAAATTCAATGTTAGTTCCGGTACACCCGTTGTTCGTCACTGTACAATGATAATTTGCCTCCATGTGTTTTTTAAACTTATTGGCCCAGCAATATCCGTCGGGATTTCGGGCAAAGCCCTCGATAAAAGAAACTCCGTTCTGTTCAAAACCCGTACCGCCAACACCATGAGTAATTGAGTCGCCAAGGAGTTTTATATGAACATTATGTTTTGATAACAATAAATTTTTGAGGATTTCATAAGACTTTTTCATAATTGTATGCCTCCTTGTTTTGCCCAATGTGTTTCCCCCTTATTAAGGGTGTCATACGTTCTTTAAAGTTCAACCGGTGAAAACGTTCCGAACGCACATTCTCCACACGCAGCCTTTACAAAGGCTTTTACGCTGGGGGCAAGCATGGAATATGCGTTAACATAGGTAAGCGCTCGTTCAAAATATTGCTCACCAAAGTACGGTAAACCAGAAGAAACAACCTCCGTTATCATGTTACATCAAAGCCTTTTTGTCTTAAGTCAAATAGGGGCAGTACAGTGGTAACGGAAACCATGCTTTGAGGAGCAACTCCTCTTCTGTGCTCGTGTTAATCTGCGGTGTCAACGTTCCGAACAGGAAAGGATACACTGTATATCCTGGCAGTTCATACTGTGCCTTCCCGGTGTACGGTGAGACAACCACAGTATCTTTTTGTTTTTCTATGCTCCATGCGCCAAACACCTCTGAATTGACAGTCACAACACCATCCGGTAAATAGGTATATTGCATTTTTTCCCGCATGAAGCTTTCAACAACCCGTTTAAAATTAAAAATCTTAAAATTACCCGGTTGCATAATATGATAGCGGTCCGCCACCGCCTGCGCCTGCCGGATCAGCGGATCATAGACCGGCAAGCCCAATCTTAATCTGTTCGCGCCATACTGATGCATATACCCTTTGATCACATCAGAAAAAAGCTGAGTGTCGTCAACAATTATTTCCCCTATGGCATGACTGGTCGGGCAAACACTAAGACAGGCGATCAGCGTTCCGCCTTCATCCAAAACCGCCAGAGGGAGTCTTTGCTTCGCCCTCATAGCAGGCATAAAGGACGCAAAGTCACGTACGCTCCTGCTGTGTATGCTGCAAAAATCGAAAGCCCGCTTAACAAAGGCGCTATCCGCTTCACACAGATTCACGTATGCAAGCTTCCGCCGGGGAGCATCCTTTCCCAGCATTTGCCGGGTTAGGGTAAAATCACATTCCACACCGCACCGCTCATAGCCGAAGTTGCGGTAGCGAAACCGGTCTCCATGAAGGTAACTGATATCAAACCCGGCGGCTCGGTCTTCTTCATCCAGTCGATTTAAGATGCTTTGCATAATGCCGCGACCACGCATAGCCGCATCCACCGCCACATTTCCGCCGGCAGAAATCTTCAGCTCCGTGCCGCCTACCCGGTAGGTTAAGGGATAGCTTGCCGCCACACCACAAAGTCTGCCGCCTATTTTGGCTCCGAGATGCCACCCCATGGTTTCATCCTCAGGCACAAAAATCCGTGGAAATACCGCTTCAAAATCCATTTCCTGTCCATTTTGCGCTGTAAATACCCTGTTGAGCAACGTTACAAGTTCATGAAAATCGTCTTTTTTTAATCTGACTAGTTCCAGATCCTTCATACCTGGTCTCCTTTATACACGATGGGTGTTTTGTGGTTATTCCTCCCATTGAATGCAGAGGAAGCTTTCCTTCTCAACCGTACATTCCATATAGCCGTTTTCTGTGATTTTCGCCTGTCCAAAGCCGGATACCGCAAAGTTCTCACCCGGGTGATATTCCTCCGGATTAAAGCTGATCACATCTGTCATATCCTCATTTCCGATATTCACCAGAATAATCATACGGTCCTTGCCACTGCTCAGCACACCGCTGCAGATATAGGGCTTATTCAAAACACCAATGTGGGACATGCCTATATCACTTACGAACGTATGCGTGCGTTCAGCCATAACCACAGGCGGGCGAAGAACGGTTGCCTGCCGGAAAAATGCTTTGTTTTCATAGCGGAAACGGATCAGCTTTTTGATAAACTTCAGCCTTTCCGGCATTTTTACCACATCTGCATTGATCCACCCCAGCTGCTGACCGCACAGAAGGCTTTGGGCAAAATGATACTTCCAATGCAGCTCAGAATGCTTCATATAGCCGTTGGTATTTCTTCCAAACACGGGAATAATGTCTGAATATATCCGCATAAACGCCGGTACATCGTTGACGCTTCTGATCCATGCCCATGACAAAAACGCGTCGATATTGGCAGCATATACCTCGGCATTGCATTCCGTTGTAAACGCCTTATCTGCGCTCTTATGTCTATTCAATTCCTTTAAAAGCTCGTTATATTCTTCAATCCACCAATGTCCGCCACCTACAGGATGATTATGACTTTCATCCATGCAAAGATGCGGAATGCGCGCAGCCACCTGATCCAAATAGATTGCATCCACATCAAGCTCTTTAAACATATTCGATGTAAGCTCAGCAAGTTTTTTGCGCCACAGAGGATAGGAAGGACACATCGCTGTCAATTCCACAAGCTTGCCATCGGATTCTCTGGATTCATACCGCATACTGACAGGCTTGCCTGCTTCTGTTTTCACCGCACCCGGTCTTCCCAATGCTTCAAACTCAAAATCACTGTTTCCCTTGTCTTTTGTATCCCAGAGCAAGGCATTGATATAAGGCATGACCCGAATATCGTGCTTTTTGAGCTCTTTCATACCCGCTTTAAAGCTTTCCTTGGCGGGCAAAAAGTGAGGATAATCATTATTAAACGGGATAACATGCCAATTATATACATGGTAGCCAATGGGCACATCCAGCTCTTTTTGCAGACGTATCACGTTCTCGTACCAGTCTGTTTCTCGAACAAGATCACTGTCTGTTCTTAAATTTGTGGGAATCGGCTCTCCGTCAATGCTGTCCTGAGGAACCCAATCCATCACCCAGAAGGGAATTTCCTTCATCCAAAGAGGTATATCCCGTTCGTCGATGCTTTGCTTCGCCCAGAAACACTCTTTTCTTACAAATTCCCGGTATATGTCCGTAGCATCAAACCAATCTCCGGAAAAGCTTTGCCATACCGCTTTGCCCGGCAAATGATTGGTATTGCAAGGCTTTCCAAATTCCTCTGCATAAAACCGGCAAGTCAGGCATACACTTCCCGTTTGGGTAGAGGCCGCCTGAAACTCCTTTTTGCTGCCCTTGGCGTCATGTATTGCATAGTAAACACCATTGTTTTTATTCTTTTGCGCAGCATACAGAGCCATGTATGCCATGGTTCCCAAAAAGCCACCGGGATAGGAACCGTTATAATAATTGTCCGTATCAGAAAAACCGCAATATTCTGTACCACCGTTTTCCGGCATCAACAAATGACTGGACCGGTTGCAATCACAGTATAGCCGCGGATAGGTACACCACAAAAGAGAATATTCCGTTGAATGATTGATGACGGCAACATCCCATTCCAGACGGTTCTTTTCCGGGATGGCTGTGGCTGTCATTTTAAGAGCAATGCCCTCTATGCCGCCCGGCGCAGACAGCGACATTTCTGTCACATTCTCTTTTTGTGTTATCGCTACGCAGTCCCAGCCGGATAATGTATCGAAAAACACCGCTTCCCCGGTTTGCACTTTCCGTAGCTTCAAAGCAACAAGAGGCTGCTCATTTTGCTTGTGATACTGCGCAATACCGTTTTTCTTCACCACATACTCAGCATGCAGGCTGCCGCTTTCCAGGGTAAATACATCCGGCTGATTGCACTTTGTGTCTTTTTGCTTTTTCGAGAATTCCGGCTCACTGCCTTCTTCAAAGGAATAACGGGTAACGAGGGCATTTTCTTTATCATAAAAAGAGAGCGTATCCAAGAATCTATCCGCGTTGGCGTGCGGTTCCAGTGTATTTGCGTAAAAAGCCACCAAGCCGCCATTTACCTTCAGATAGCTGTCTTTTCCTTTTAGAACCAGTTCGCCCTTGTGACCGATGCGGCTTTTTTGCAGCTCCTTGATCACAAAAGAGCTCCCTACCTCATCATTTCCCACCGTATCGAAAATTTCTGCGTTTATTTTTGCTCTGGCGGTATAATGGGCGCAATCGTAAACAACACCATCTACCTCAAAATACGTTTTCTGCAGGATGGATGCCTGCTCTTTTGAAACGGTAAAGCAGTTGACAACTTTGATTTTGGGGGTAGGAACACAAATGAATTCAATCGTATTATCATTTACATTGACAGAGGTATTCTTGTCGTATATATTGATCGTTTCGTAGTCCAGATTGGCATATCCATCGAAGGTAATGCGGTCTTTTACCAACGCATCAGTGAACGCAAAGACATATTCCTTTTCATGTGCAACAGACATAGTTAGGCCATCATCCGTAAGGCAAAAACGCACCGTTGCGCCTTTGTTTCCCATACTGAACTTATATTCCTTCATTCTCGATTCCTCCTCATATCACTGATGCTAAACAGTTTAAGAAATAATCTTTGCTTTTATCGTTACTGCTCCATCCGCCGATTTCACAAACACTCTTGCTCTGCCGTTGAAAAGCCGCACCGTCCATGGAGTATTCGCGCGCTTACCAACCTTCACATAGCCGGAAATTGCGCTCAGTCGCGGTTCATGGGTTGTGATAACCACTTTTATTTCATTGTCCCCGTCCTCAAAATCGCAATAGAACCGGTAAGGTCGATTGTTATTTGCATCGGCCCTGGATGACAATTTGTTCGTTCCGATTTCTGCTCCGTTGAGGTAAACTACCGCAGTTCCCGACAGGCGTTCAAATTCTATATACTCAAAATCCTTTACATCCCTGATTTTTGTAGTAAATGTGTATGTTTTTTCATCTTCCACACGAAGCTTGTTGCTGACAACCACGCGATAGTCGTCTTCAAAAAACGCTGAAGCCGGCTCGTTGTACATAAAATCATAGCGGCGGAAAGAAGTGTTTTGTGCTTTTTTTGCGGGGAATGTAATAACATAACCGTCACAGTTTGCGCTGCGAATATATTTTGCTGTTTCCGTCAAAGGCTGCTGCTCGTAGTCCAGGCATGCCGGATCGCCATTGCAAACACCTACAATTTCTCCACCGGAAATTGACAGTTCGATCTGATTTGCAGCATGGGGGCAGAGCTTTCCGGCCTTATCTGTCGCGTCGATCTGGATGATACTGATGTCATTGGAAGTTTTTCCAAGCAGAACAGGCGTACAACGGATCTCACTCACCTCTCCTGCTGTGAAAACTTCATCCGTAAAAACCTTGCCATCTTTTGTGCCGATTGCGCAGATCACGCCCGGTTCAAAGGGAAGTTCCCATGCCGGCACATCGAATTTCTCTACCCTTTTTGTCTCAAGCTTTTTACTGTTGACATACAAGGTGACCTCGTCGCAGTTAGTATAAATGCGGATTCTGACCAATTCACCTTCTTTAAAGTTCCAGTGGGGTGCAATTTTCAACACCGGCTCAGTCATCCACCAGGCCTTATAGTAATAGAACACAGGTTTTTCCATTCCACAAAGATCCAAGGCACCAAAGCTCGATGAAATATTTGCCGTCTCAAAGGGGTTCGGCTCACCGTGATAGTCAAAGCCTGTCCACATAAACCCACCGGAGAGGAAATCCCGTTCTTCAAAGAATTTTACCCAACCCTTTGGCGTGCTTCCCCAATACATTGTCACATCACCGGTAAAGTCAATCTGACCGTTTCCAAGGTTGTTTTCCATCCCTGCATGACTTACCACATAAGAACCTTCCTCAGTGCCGATAATTGGTTGATCGGGATGTTCAAGATGATATTGATCAATCCATCCTTCCGGACCATTGCGGATGTAGTTTACTCCGCGGATTTCTACTTCACTGTTTGCGCCGTCAAAGTTTTTTCCGTTGTTTCCCCCGTAGGTAACCGGTCTCGTATCATCAAGCTGCTTTACCAGCCTTGTCATTTTCTCAGCCAAGGGCTTGCTCCATCCGATGCTTTGAACGGAGAATTCCTCATTGCCTATACACCACACAAAAACCGAGGGATGATTTCTGTCCCGTTCAATCAGGTTTACTAACTGCCGTGTCGCTTCGGGAGATGTCCCAAAATACCTGGTTTCATCCATAACCAGCATGCCAAGCTCGTCACAGGCTCTAAGCAGTGCCGGAGAAGGCGCATGGTGTGATGCACGGTAGGCATTGACTCCCATTTCTTTCAGCTTTTGAATTTTGTAGTAGTTGAGGTTATCCATGAGCGCTGTTCCCACTCCCCCAAAATCCTGATGAACACAAGCGCCGTGAATCTTCAGTGGCTTTCCGTTGAGGAAAAATCCTTTTTCCGCATCAAATGCAATTGACCGGAAACCAAAGGTTTCCGTCTCCTTGTCAAGGGCATGGATATGCAGCTTGTAAATGTGGGGAGAATCTACATGCCACAAAAGAGGGTTTTCTACCTTCAATTCTGCAAAAACAGTCTTTTCACTGTATGGCGAAATGGAAACATGTGTCGTTTTTTCCGCCACAGTGTTTCCCATCCGATCGGTTATTGACCAGCAAATATGATCGCTGTATTCGTTCTGCGTATCATTGACCAAAACCGCTGTGGCGGAAACATTTCCGTTAGTATCGGCTTTTATAAAGGTTTTGTAAGGGGGGAAGTATACCGCTTCGCCTATCATCAAATTCACATTCCGGTAAATTCCTGCTCCCTCATAAAACCAGCCTTCCGGCTGATCGCTGTCAACGCGAACCGCAATTGAGTTGATATCGTTCTGCACCAAGTGATCGGTGATTTCCACGGTAAAGCTTGTGTAGCCGCTGCTGTGCCTGTCTATGTATACACCGTTTACCCATAAGATTGCGTCGCGGAAAACGCCTTCAAATTCAATGAAAATGCGCTTGTTTTCCCATTGGCGTTCAAAAGCAAATTCTTTTCTGTACCAGCCTATATGATAAATATCTTTTGTGTCGGTGTGAAGTTCGGTGTTGAAACGGTGGTAATGGGTGTTGGATCTGGCTCCGGCAAAGGTGTTTGCATTCAAATCCTTCTCAAGTGCAATCGCCCAGTCATGGGGCAGATCAATTTTCTTCCAGTTGCTGAATTTATAATGTCTGGCGGGAGCACCTGCTGCATCACTGTATTTTGCCAAACCGAAATTATTGAATGCATCCAGATTGTTTTCAAAAGTAAATTGCCAGTTTTTATTAAAACAAATTCTTTCCATAGCTTCCCCTCCAACAAATCAGCTTCGCTTTTCGTAATGTAACGCTTCTATTTGTTACGGTACGACTCCACCGCTTTTCGTATGTTAAAATCATTTCCCTCCAGAAGCTTTTCTGCTTCTTCAAAGGATACATCTGCGATTTCCGAAGTAATGTAAATCATTCTTTTGCGTAGTTTTATGTTGGTGGGTCTCAGGTTAATCATGAAATTCTCATATACATGCCCCAGCTTAATCATAACAGAGGTGGAAATCATATTGAGAATCAGCTTTTGAGAAGTTCCCGCCTTCATTCTGGTAGAACCGGTAACTACCTCTGCTCCCGTGTCAGGGCAAATGGACACCATAGCCGCCTCTGTCATCGGGCTGCCTGCATTGGAGGTAATTGCCACGGTAAAGGCGCCGGCTTCCTTCGCTGCCGAAAAGGCTCCCAGCACATATGCCGCCCCTCCTGCAGCAGAGATTCCTACCACACTGTCTTTTTCTGTCAGCTGATATTTCTTTAATTCTTGATATCCGCTTTCAAAGCTGTCTTCAGCGCCCTCAGACGCGCAGCGCAGCGCCTTGTCGCCTCCGGCGATAATTCCCACAACCAAATCCGGTGAAACTCCATAGGTAGGCGGACACTCTGCCGCATCGATTACGCCAATGCGTCCTGACGTGCCACAGCCAACATAGAGCAAACGCCCTCCATTTTTCATTCTCTGGAAAATGCCGTCTACCGCTGTTTGGATATTGTTAATTTCCGCACCAACAGCCTCCACAGCATTCAGATTCTCTTCCTGCATTACTCCGAGCATCTGCTCCGTGGTCATCGTATCAATATGTATTGTCTTTTCATTACGCATTTCCGTCCTAAGCATTTTCATTCTCCTTTTCTTTCCTCATTCCCGCCAGCATAAGCGCTCCCATATAAACAGGTTCTTTGCACACACGCAGCTGGTATTGGACATTTGACTGAGCTTCCTTATCAAGATATTTCTGTATCAGCGGGAGAATAACATCCTCTCGCTTTGTAATGCCGCCAATCATAACCACCGGAATCCGGGTACAGCTGCCCAACGCTCTGCCTGCGTTTACGATCAGTTTAGCCGCAGCCTGCATATTGTCTTCCAGTATGCGCTGTGCTACGCAATCGCCTGCATCCCATGCATCAAAAACCAGCGGCGCAAAGGATGACAAAAGCCGTTTTCCGCCGATATAGAACTCAGGAATCAGTTGAGAAACTCTTGTTGTTTCGCACTTTTTTTGTACAGAATCCGTCAGCAGGGTCTTTTGACCGTAGCCCTCTTCCCATTCCATTACCGCCCGCAACGCATCTCTTCCGATGGAGAATCCGCTTCCTTTGTCATCGAACAGATAGCCATAGCCTCCGGTTTTTATGATTTTGTCCGAGGTCTTGGTAAACGCAACTGCACCGGTTCCCAAAATAACGGCAATGCCGTCACCTCCATCAAGTCCCAATGCGATCGCGTTGGTGACATCGCCGCCTTGGCTGAACCTTGAAAACCCAAACTGCTGTAAAAACCGTTCTACCTTGCCGGGATAATCTCCGGTTCCGCATCCGGCAATCCCTGCGTGAACAGATATTTGCAAAAACGAAATGTCTCTGCACACCTGATAAATACCCTCTTTTAGAATTCTGAACAGTTCCGTTTCTCCCACATCAACCGGGTTAGACGCACCAAGCGTTGTTTTATGGATCAGGTTGCCTTCTTTATCTGCCAACACAAAATCTGTTTTCGTACCACCGCCATCAATTCCTAAAAAATAGGACGGTTCGCCTGTGCCTTGAAACAGATGATTAATATCCGTTTTCAGCGCCAGTGCCAAATCGGGAAGCACAGCGCTGGGTGGCAGTCCCTGTCCGTTTTCCCACTTGCTGACGGCTTTCACGGAATAGCCCATCCGGTCGGCCAATTGTGCTTGTGTAAGATTCAGCGCGTTACGCATCTGGCGGATATTTTTCGCAACAATTGCATTAGAATTTTTCATAATGCCTCACCCCTAACTATATATCTTATTATCACCTATATTGAGTCTCTTTTCAAGCTACATTGTGTGGATTTTCGCATATATTGTCTACTAATAGTGGATTTTTAAAAAACGAGGTGACTCATTTCAAGTCACCTCGCTACTCTATTTTCTTTCAGTCCCCGGCATTAACCGTATACAATTCGGCGCTTGGGCTCTACATCAACGGGGGACACGGTGCAAGGGGGCAATTCGCCGTAAAGCACCTTCACCAATGCTTTCAGACTTTCCGGATTGGGGTAATAAATATTAAAGAAAGTATCCGCGCCTGCCATAAAATCAATATGGGCAAAGGGATAGCCCAGAGATACGCCGATGGACTTTTCCTTACCCCGGGTAAAGGCGTGGAAATAATGCTTCATCTTATCGCCATACAGCGAGGGCATTCCCACAGGTGTGTGCATGGCAACATAGGCCGCATACACAATCAAATCATTTTCTGCCGCCAGATCTTCCACGTTCTGCCGGTTATACAGCTCCTCAGTGATGGTCACAGTAGCGCCCCGCTGCTCAAAGGCAGCCTTCATAACCTCCAGCCGCTTGACGGTGTCTGCCACGTGGGAGCTGCAGACAATGGCTACCTTGCGAATTTTATCCTTACTCAGGGGGAGTAATTGCTTCCTATCGTAGAGCAATGTAATGGATTTTTCCGCTATCTTCCGATCAATCTCGGCTGTAAGGGGCGCCTGCACCTGCATATCAATTTCCTCAGCAGGCGCATCATCAAACAGACCGATTTTTTCTTTCAGCTTCAGAATCCGTTCCGCAGATTCATTGATGCGTTCCATAGGAATACGACCGTCCAAAACCGCCTTCTCTACGATTTCAAAGTCATAGGGATTCACACCCAGCAGCATATCGTTACCGGCATTGATGCAGCGCACCAGCACCTCATCGTAAGGACAAATGGCATTCAGTCCGGACATCTGCATACCGTCGGTAATCACAACGCCATCAAAGCCCATCTGCTCCCGCAGCAGTCCCTGAATGATTTTGCTGGACATGGTTGCAGGCAGATATTGTCCGTTCACCATGGTATCGTCCGCTGCCGGGAAGGCAGTATGACCAATCATGACAGAGTCGACACCCGCATCTATGACACCCTGGAAGGTTTTCGCTTGGGTTTCCCACCACTCCTCCATAGAAAGATCAATGGCGGTGGTTACAATATGGGAATCCCGGATTTCATAGGGGTCATTGCCGGGAAAATGCTTAACAGTACTTGCTACCTTCTGGCTTTCTGTGCCCTTGATAGCCGCCCGGGCATGCTTGATAATCTTGTCAATATCGTCAGAAACCGTTCTGCCAAAGCCGGCGCAATAACGGTTGATCAAGTCAACCACCGGCATCCAGCGCCAGTTGCCGCCTGCGGCTCTGATCTCCCGGGCGATGGCTGCGTTAAGCTGGAATGTCAGTTCCTCATCATCCGCCGCGCCAATGGCCAGGGCGCTGCAGCAATAAGTACCGTCGGAAAAAGCTCCGCCTGTCCCCTTTTCACAGTCAACCCCCCCCAAACCCGGCAGCCGCACAGCCGCTGATACAGCCTCCACCAGCGCTTTACTGTCTGCAGTAGTTGCCTTTTTATCTGTTCCCTCTTCCATGCTGATGGCATTGAAAAGGTGCATACCCGCGTGCCAAATACCGCCGTATTGATATTTGCCCATAATCTCAGCAATTTCCTCGTCGGTTCTGCGGATAAATTTATCTGCGCATCCTTCTGCCAGCTTGAACGCCGTAACGCTCTGCCGCACCATAAGCAACTGAGATATTTTTTCCGTTAATGTTAACTCTTCCAGCTTGGGTCGTTTCACAATTCGCCACCTCAAAAAGATATAAGGATAAGCACCTATGGCTTTCTTCTTGCATTGTAGCACACTATAATCCCAAAGTATACTGGCACGTTCTTGCTTTTGATGCTAAAATCCACTCTTTTTAGTCCAAATAATCCGTTACCTTCTCCACAAGGGCTGCTACATTTTGAAACACAGAGCACGGCTCACCGGTTTGCTTTCTTTGCATCTGCGACAGCGGTGTGTCCATAAACTGCTTTACAATGGGTTGCAAGGTCTCCTTAAAGTCCGGAACACTTCCATGCTCTGCAGTTTGCAGCCAATCAAATACCATTTCCGCTTCCGGTATATAAAGATGTGTATTCAATTCACAAACCGGCTGGGCACAATACTTGTTATAAACATTTCGTTTTAATGTAATTTCAAAATCAGGATTTGTGGGCGCAGCTTTCTGCAACTGTAAAAGCGAATCGTACAGATTGCAGTCGGAGTTGAGCCATAGTACATCAGACATAACATTTAGGATTTCCAAATAATATACCCTAAGATGCTTTATACGTTCCCGGTTGCCCATGTCCTTCACCAATTGCGAAATAAGATAGTCCAAAATACAGCAAAGTGCTGTTCTTGCCATATCTGCCGCATCCCGCAGAAAAAACAGCTGTCCATAGGCCTTCGGGCACTGCCCTAAGGTTTCCATGACTTGTACCACGGAATCCTTCGCCTCAAGAAATTCCGGTATGGTCTGCGCCCAATCATAGCCTTTCATTTCTGCGCATTTCTCTTCCATTTGGGATGCAAGGTAACACCACTGGTTTGATTTATGCTTGCTCCAGTCTCCTAGCTTAATCAGTGGCAGCATGCCCTTCCAGCAGGCGCACATGGTGTCTGAAAATGCACCATATCGCTCACGGCAAAGCTTCTCAATAATTTCCTCCACACTGCTTGCAAGCGGCGACCATGCGTTTTGGGAGAGATACTCTAAAAGAAGCGGGTCGCTGTGGGATAGTTCGGGCCAGAGTATCATGCCTTTACAGTATGGGTCCCGAGCGGCAATGCTGAGCCTTTCATCCGCAGTATCATAAGACCCGCAAAGTCCCGTTTCCGGCTCATAGGCATGGAAGAGTCCGTAAATCCAAGGAAACTTACCAACCACATCCCAGGAGGTAAAGTTTCGATCCGCATGATAGCCTTCTGATGTGTAATCGAAGATAATGGTCTTTTCCGGGTCAAGCTCCTTGAGCAGTTCCCTCACCTCTTCGGGTTTCCAGCAGAAAAAGAAATCCCAGCTGGCAACCAAAAGCTTGGCATCCGGATAGCGTTTGCGAATCTCCTCCGAAATTCTTCGATATGCTACCAGCTTCAAATTCAGGTTTTGCTTTCTGTCCGGATAAACCGTTCGCTCACCCAGACCAATGGTGTGAAATAACCCCGTAGTCTTATCATATTCTTTCACCATGGTATCTGTCAGGCGCATATAATAATCCATATTTTCCCGGATGCGGAAATCAAATACCTTTCCGGTTTCTTCAGAATAGGTTTTGCTGGTCTGGGGTAAAAACCCCGGCTTTTTCTTCTCCAAAAACGCTCTGGGGGTTCTGCTGTACCAATGGGTCATCGTTCCGCAATCCACAGGATACATCAAATCCAACGCCCTTGCATATTCCAGAATTTGCTGTCGAAGCTCCCCCCTGTATTTCAGCGTCCAAAAATCACTTCGGTCATTGTATCCGCTTGCATCCGCCCCCGTTGCCATATAATACCCCTGAGGATATGGCACATCCTCTGGAAAGGCCCTTTGCCACACATCGTCCATGCCGATTCGGAGCATCATGAAATTCAGCCGTTTTTTGACCATCCAGTCAATTTCCTGTTTCCAATCCGCAAAAGACCAGTGCTCAGCTTGGAATCGCTTTAATCCTCTGTGAGCAAAGTAGCGCAGTCCCCGGTATTCAAATCTGGGGGAAGCAACAATGTCAATGTCCTCCATTCGGATGCATGGCATATGGGAAATTACATCTCCATCCCAGAAGTAATGACAATCCGTAAATCGTTCGAAATAATCATAAACAGCATACAGGGTGGAACGCCCCCGTCCACCGGCCAGTATTAGCACATTACGGTTATCCTTTCTGTAGGAACGAATACAATAATCGTCTGATCCGTATCGAATTCCCAAACTTTTCATATTAAGGTCCAAGACCTCTCTCATTAAAAATTCATTTACAGCGTCTGAACCGATTGCAATAATATCCGATATCCCGTCATCAGCTTCGATGATAGGAATCTCTTTGCCGATTACTTTCTCATATAAATAACGAAAAGTCTCTGCTGCTTTGGTATAAGCAATATGGCATTGGTTGGGCTTTAAAATTACGATAGACATAGCATTCGCTTCCTTTCTAAGATAAAGTTTATCTAAAATGGCGGAATATAACAATATAAGTTCGACATTACATTTATAAATTCCGAAAATTGTCAATATCATGTGACCGCCAGCGCTGAGAAACTTTTTGTGATTTATTCTAATCCAGACAGGCTGATTGGAGATGGAACTAAAATTTTTACGCCAAAATCCACCGGAACATATCGGCAGTATTTTGAAGATATCACGAAGGCTTGTGTTATAATTAGGGATTTCGAGTAATTTTATATATAGCAAAAGCGAGGGAAACTATCCTTCGCTTTTGTATATGGATATGGTTGGCTTAATCCTCCTCTTCAGAGGGTTCGGATGCCGGCTTCTGGTATTCATTTCCCCGGATTCCCGGATAATGCTTGTCCAGATAGTACTCACGATAAGGGTTTACGCCGGTAGATTCCTTTTCGGGATACAGCGGCAGAGTCCACAATTCCTTCTTATAGTAGGAGTTATGGAAGGTCTGCTCGATTCTTCCCGATCTTTCCAGCACATCATTGCAGGCACGAATACATCCTCTGGCACCGCAGATTGCAAAGTATCCCGTGTGCTCAATGATGTAATTGTAATATTCCATAACTGCATGGCTTCCCGGTTTTCGACCCCATTTAGCACCTGCAAGAGCATAACATAGGATATAGGCTTCCTCCTCCGTCATTTGAGAATTTCGGACATCAAAGGCCATATTGGGGAATTCCTTTTTCAAGAAGGGGGAGCACTCGTTATTCATGCCATGGTGGGATAGTGTGCATCTGCCCATCTGGGTATCGCCGAACCAAATCTGTTTCTCGCCAAAATCCACAGTCAGCCGCGCATTTTTATCCTTGGGGTTCGGAATTGCACCGCCGGGGCAGCGCCGGGTGCAGGCACCGCAATGCAGGCAGATGGATCCGGTGTCCAAAATCAAATCCGGCTCCAGCGCACAATCCGTAAAGATCAGACCCAAGCGGACGCGGGGACCGTATTTTTTCGTCAAAAAGACTTTGGACCAGCCAATCTCACCAAGACCGCAGCCCGCTGCAATCACGCGAATACTGCACACCACATCCGGAGGAACCTTGCCTTCAGCTACCGGCTTTCTGGTTGTTCCGTTTCCCTCGGGAACAGCTGGATAATGTGCAACAGCCTCGTATCCGTGATCCTCAATAAAACAGCTGAGCTGATAGGTTTTGATGGGACGAAAAAAAGCGTTAAGCTTGTTGTAGGTATAGAAGGTATAATTGTGCCAATGGGTCCCCTCTTCAATGCCTCGGTTGGCGCCACGGGGAATGGGCATCGCAATGGCAATCACCGATTTGGCACTGGGAAAGTAGGTAATGGGGCTCATTAGCTTGGGTGCGTTTTTGAACCGCTCAATATTACCGATAGCGATACATTCGATCCCAAGTTCTTTAGCCTTTTCTTTGATCATTTGAGAGGTTAATTTCATAATTAGTGCCCCCTGTTTCCGCTCTTGGAGAAAGCACCGCCCAAAACATTAGCCTTTTCATCGGAGTTATCTACTGCCTGTGTTCCACCTCCAATGCTCCAGACATCGCCGGTGCGGAAGGGATTTGTAAACTGATTTTCCAGGACGCCGCGCTGCTCCAAGGCACACATACAGCTACGGTTACACAGTGCAGCAATGCGGTCGGGAACAGATTTGGGAGAGAACCGGTTGACCACAGCACCATTCTGGCAGATCTTACATTTCTCGTAATTGATCTTGCCAACGATGAAGCGTTTGCCGCAAATAGTGATTTCCTCGGTTTTAGTCTTGCTGATCGCGCCCAGGGGGCAGGCATCCGCGCAACCGCGGCAACCGTTGCAGGGGGAGTCTTCCAGAAGCGGGCTGCTTTCCAATTCTGCATCGGTAATGATCATATGGAACCGCTGACGGGAGCCGAACTCCTTGGAAAATACAATGCGGTTATAAGAAACGGTACATAATCCGCAGGCCACGGCTGCATAATCAAAATCGGGATAGACATTGGGGGCCGGCAAACCCTCTCTTACTACCACACCCGCAGGCTCCAGATCGCAGGGGTTGGGAAAAACGGGGGTTGCTTCCCAGCCATGGCTTTCGATGAAATTCGTGAGATTGTAAGCAGAAAGGGCCAGGAATTCGTCCTCCAGCCAATTCTTTCCGAAAAGCTGGTAGTCACCGAAGTTTGTCCCTTCTTCAATGCCACGAAGGGAGCCTCTGCAGATCCGCTTTCCCAGTAGAATGACAGTCTTTGCTTCTGGGAAAATAGAAAACGGATTGTGCTGGGGTTCTACACAATCAAAGCGAGCTTTCTCTGCAAAACCAATCAGGTCAACGCCGTCTTTTTTTGCAAAGTCAATAATTTGTTGTTTGAGATTATCCATTTTTACAGAACTCCTTTTCGTTGTTATGCTTTTATTATAGAAACAAAAAAAGGAAACACAACTGAAAATACAACAAAAAGGTGGATTATTTAACAGTTGAAAACCGAATAGTATTCAGTTATAATGGAGACGAGGTGGACAACATGTTATTCAATGGAGATAATCCGATATTGCGAATCGTCGGCGTTGATCATATTAGGTTGCGCGAAAATATTTTTGATGTGCCGCCCCGGGATTACGCCGTATTATCATTCAGAATCCGCGGCAGCGCAACTATTTGCGGTGGCGGTGATACCAACTATATCCAAACTAATGATATTTTGTATCTGCCGCAACATATGGGATACACCGCAGAATACACAGATACCGAGATGCTCTGCATCCATTTTGTTACAATGTATGATGATCCGGAAATGAAACTGTACACATTTCAAAATGGAGAACAGCTTTATAAGATGTTCCTACAGGCCCTCGTCGTTTGGGAGGAAAAGAAACCGGGCTTCGGAATTCATAGTGTGGCTCAGCTGTACAGCATTTTAGGGAAACTACTGGAAAATGAGACGAAGACGGTTTTGCCTCCCCATTTTCTAAAGGCGCTTTCGTTTATTAACGCCAATTACAGAGATCCCAATATCCGCGTGGATACAGTGTGCGCAGAAGCCGGCATAGGAGCGACGACATTTCGACAGCTGTTTAAAAAGCACTATCAGAAAACACCCACAGAATACATTACCGAGCTCCGGCTGGAACATGCAAGAAATCTGGTTTCTAGGGGGGCGTCTGTAGAAGAAGCTACCTATGATAGTGGTTTCAATGACCCAAAGTATTTTGCCAGAGTTGTGAAAAAATACTTTTGTTGTACACCCCGCGATTTAAAATTATATGGTAAATGATAAAAGGGCGTGCTGCTGCACGCCCTTTTCAGTCTGTCAAAAAACTTGTTTTTTGACAGACTGGCAGAGGTCACAAAAGCTGTCAAGACAAGCAACTCGCACCCGTCGGTGTACAAAGGTACTCTAGGGTGCGAGTTGCGCAGTAAGTCAAAAAGCCTTCGTAGCAAGCATTTTTGCCCGGAGATTGCCACGCCAGTTTGCGAACTGGCTCGCAATGACACATCTTAAGGTAGCGCGAGTTCCCAACTGTTCCAGAATCTGCTTTTTGACGGTTGGCGGCTTTTTTGACACTCTGAAAAGGGCGTGCTGCTGCACGCCCTTTATCTTTGTTATGTACCGGAGAAGGTGCCGGCAGTATCCACAACCTGAGTATTTACTACCGTTTTCCGGCGGGAGGTAGCAACCCGCTTCATCAGCTCCTCGTAGTATTCGTCATCATCAAAGGGCAGCTCTACTGTGCGATTCTGCCAGACGGAGAGGTACATGGCGTTGGCAAGGGTAAGACCGTGGATGCCTTCCTCACCGTTGGCAATCATAGGCTCGCCCAAACGAATGGCCTTGCCCCAGGCGGAAAGAACGCCTATGTGCTGAGGATTTTCCCCATCCAGCTGGGGATCCACCTCAAAGGTGCCGATTTTGCCAAAGGGGGCGGTGTTGGTCTTGGTGAATTCGGGCTCGCTGACCTCAAATTCCAGAACCGTAAGCTTATCGCCCTCGGCCACCAGCTTGGCCTTGTCCATCTGCACTTCGAAACGATTGGAGCCGCAAGCATCGCCGGTGGAGGTGATGAACACACCGGTTGCACCGTTTTCATATTCCACATAGGCGGTCACATCGTCATCCACCTCAATGTCATGCCACTGGCCGAACTTCATATGGGCATGAACCTTTACGGGCATGCCGCAGATCCACTGCCACAAATCCAGCTGATGGGGGCACTGATTCATCAGAACACCGCCGCCCTCGCCGGACCAGGTGGCCCGCCAGTCTCCGGAATCGTAATAGCACTGAGGTCTGTACCAGTTGGTGATGAGCCAGTTTGTGCGGCGGATCTGGCCGTATTTACCGCTTTGCACCAGCTCCCGCATCTTCCGGTAGATGCAATTGGTTCGCTGATTGAACATCATACCGAAGACCACATCGTGCTTTTTGGCTTCCTCATTCATTTCACGCACCTGCCGGGTATAGACACCGGCGGGCTTTTCCACCATCACGTGCAAATTTCGGCGCATACATTCAATGGCAAATCGGGGATGGTCATAATGGGGGATAGCGATGATGCATCCTTCGATCAGACCGCTGTCAAACATTTCTTCTGCGCTGGCAAACCGTGCCACCTGGGGATAATTTTCCTCTGCCCAGGCAAGACGCTCCGGGTTGCGGTCACAGACGGCTGACAGCGTTAGCTCCGGACACTCACCGGCCATAATGCGGCGAGCGAACATGGAGCCTTCATTCCCAATACCCAGGATACCAACTTTTACGGGTTCCATTTTGATTCCTCCTTCGTGTTTTTAGTCCAGTCCCAGGGAGCGCAGATGCTGATAGCTTCTGGTCAGGCAGTCAAAGGGATCCTGACCGTGGCAATCGTCCTGCTCCACCAGCAGATATTCGGTGCCTGCATCAGCGGCAGCGCGAATAATGGGGGCGAAATTGATATTTCCGTCACCTACGGGGGCAATGTTGTGCATAAAGTCGCCCCGGGCAAACATATAGTCTTTTAAATGAATACAGGGCAGACGGCCCTTCAGCCGCTCGATCCATTCCACGGGGCTGCCGCCGCCGGCCTGCACCCAGAAGGTGTCCAGGGTGAAGCCCATTTCATCCGGGGCAAAATCCTCTGCCATGTGCTCCAGAATTGGCTTGCCGTTCAGATGCCGGAATTCGTAGTCATGATTGTGATACATAAAGTACAGGCCGTTATCCCGGATGGTCTTGGTGACGGGCTTATACAGCTCCACAAATTCGGCATACTCTGCCGCCAAGTCATCGCCGGGCATGTTGTACTTGCCAAGACCCACACAGCGGGAACCAAAAATCTTGTGGTTTTGGCAGACGGTTTCCGTTTCCTCCCGCAGCTTTGCTTCTGCAATATGGGTCAGCACACATTTGAGCCCGTTTTTATCCAGCTGCTGCTTCAGCCATTGGGCATCATAGGCGCAGGTACCGGATACCTGAACCGTGGTGTAGCCGATGTCGGCCACTTTTGTTAATGTTTCTGCGAAATCCTCCAGGGTTTTGCAGTGTTCACGGACTGTGAAAAGCTGTACGCCGATTTTCATACAATTTCCTCCAAAATAGTTTTTAGTGTGTTTGCCGCATAGTCAAAGGCCGTGGGGGCATCGGGGAAGGACATGGCGCCCACAACGCTGGCCTCGCCCTCCTGCTCCAGACTTTTCAGACCTACGAACTCATAAAGATGGGGCTCCAAAGACAGCACCTGACCACCCAAAGCAAAGTAATCCTGAACGATGTGCTTGATATTGCCAAGTCCCTTTCCGGGAGGCACCACCAGTCCGTTGGGAAGGGCATCCTTAATGTGCAGATAGCGCACATAGGGCTTCAAAATCTCCCAGGCTGCCAGGGTGTCCTGACCGCACTGGACGAAGTTGGCAGGGTCAAACACTGCCTTTAGCTGGGGAACTGCCTTGTGCAGCTCCAGACAGCGCTGGGCGGTGTCGCCGTAGATACCCTTTTCGTTTTCGTGGCAAGGGGTAACACCAAATTCCTTTGCGGTTTCGGCAATCCTGCTCATTCGGTCCAGAACTAAATTCCGGTAGTTTTCCGGGTTGTCGGATTTGGGCATAAAGAAGCTGAACAGACGAATGTTACCGGCTCCTAAAACATTTGCCACCTCCAGCGTGTGGCGATATACATCCATATGGGCCT
The DNA here is from genome assembly GCA_045591335.1 of Faecousia sp. GTDB lineage: Bacteria > Bacillota > Clostridia > Oscillospirales > Oscillospiraceae > Faecousia. Next base: position 152 of record JAZNSR010000119.1, on the reverse strand, counting down.
CGAAATCATCATAAACCTGAATTTTACCGATGGGCGAGCCGATGGACCATACCCCAAGTCCCTCGCCGTTGAGGATATTGCGTATTTCTTTGGCTTGGGAAATGGACAGCTTGCAAGTCGGAGGCCAAGCGGTCTTAGGAAGACAATTGATA
>JAZNSR010000118.1:0-10064 GCA_045591335.1 Faecousia sp. | reverse complement strand
TGCCATTGTTGCCGATGTCTGCAAAAAGCACGGCATTAACGCCATCGTCATTATCGGCGGTGATGACTCCAACACCAACGCCGCTGTGCTGGCTGAGTATTTTGCCGCACAGAAGGCCGGCATTCAGGTCATCGGCTGCCCCAAGACCATCGACGGCGACCTGAAGAACGAGGATATTGAGTGCTCCTTTGGCTTCGACACCGCCACCAAGACCTATTCCGAGATCATCGGCAACATTGAGCGCGATGCCAACTCCGCCAAGAAATATTGGCATTTCGTGAAGGTCATGGGCCGCAGCGCTTCCCATGTGGCTTTGGAGTGCGCTTTGCAGACCCAGCCCAACATCTGCCTGATCGGCGAGGAAGTGGCCGCCAAGAAGATGTCCCTGGCTCAGATCGCTGATTACATTGCTGATTCCGTGGCAAACCGTGCAGCCAAGGGCTGGAATTTTGGCGTTGCCATCATTCCCGAGGGCATCGTGGAATTCGTTCCCGAGTTCTCCGTGCTGATTGCTGAGATCAACGAGCTGCTGGCTGGCGCAAAGGCCGACGCCTTTAACGCCCTGGCCACCTGGGACGAGAAGTATGCCTTTATTGAGCAGGGCCTGACCAAGGAGTCCATGAGCGTATTTGCCATTCTGCCCCAGTCCATTCAGCAGCAGCTGTTCCTGGAGCGCGATCCCCATGGCAATGTGCAGGTTTCTTTGATTGAGTCTGAGAAGCTGTTCTCCGCCCTGGTGAAGGACAACCTGGCTGCCCGTAAGGCTGCCGGCACCTATAAGGGTAAGTTCTCTGCTCTGCATCACTTCCTGGGCTATGAAGGCCGTTGTGCTTTCCCCTCCAACTTTGATGCTGACTACTGCTACAGCCTGGGCTACAATGCCTTCATGCTGATCCAGTATGGCTACACCGGCTATCTGTCCAAGGTTTCCAATCTGTCCAACCCCGCTGAGCAGTGGGTTGCAGGCGGTATGCCCATCACCAAGATGATGAACATTGAGCGTCGTCACGGTGCAGATAAACCCGTGATCCGCAAGGCTCTGGTGGAGCTGGACGGCAAGCCCTTCCAGTATTTTGCTGCTCACAGAGACGAGTGGGCAGTAGAGACTTGCTTCGTATATCCCGGTGCTATTCAGTACTTTGGACCTTCTGAAGTCTGTGATACCACCACCTTCACCCTGGCTCTGGAGCAGGGCAAATAAATATAAGATAAAGGGCGTGCTTCGGCACGCCCTTTTTTGATGCATAAATGATGCAGTTATGGTATATTTTTTGTAGAAAGGGGGAATTTGTATGATTCGAATTCTTGCGGTTGATGATGAAAAGCCAATTACAGAGCTGCTTCGTTTGAGCCTGCAACGGGCAGGATACCAATGTATTTGTGCCTATGACGGTATTCAGGCGGCGGACTTGATTGAAAAAGAGACTTTTGACTTGATCCTACTGGATATCATGCTGCCGGGGATCGATGGCTTTGAACTGATGGAATATATTCGTACCACTGGGATTCCTGTGATTTTCCTTACTGCCAAAAATGCGGTGGCTGACCGCGTCCGTGGGCTGCGGCTGGGTGCTGAGGACTACATTGTGAAGCCCTTTGATGTGCTGGAGCTGCTGGCGCGGGTGGAGGTTGTGCTGCGACGGCACGGCAAACTGAAAACCACCCTGCAGATCGGTGACCTGCAATTTAATACCTTGTCCATGCAGGTTTTCCGCAGGGGGCAGGCGGTGCCGCTGACCCATAAGGAATATGAACTTGCGCTGCTGTTTGTTCAAAACCGGGGTGTTGTGTTGTCCAAAAGCACTATTTATGAACGCATATGGGGCGGGGAATACCCTGACCATACCCGCACCGTGGAGCTGCACATCCAGCGCATGAAGAAAAAGCTGGGCTGGACCGACCAGATTCGCCCGGTCTTTGGGATGGGATACCGATTGGAGGTGCAGGATTGAGTTATCGGCTGAAATTGACCGTTATAATCTCTGTGTTGATTGCCCTGTCCTTTGGCATCGGCGGTACATTGATGATCACCACCACTTTCCGGGAAACCTTACACCAACAGACCCAATCGGCGTTAAGTTCCTTTGATCATTTGCAAAATACCCTTGGTTTGATGTTTGCGTTATCGGAGAAAAAGGGATCGGCGGCATTGACGGAGGTATTGGATCAAATGGAACGCCAGGGCTTGGGGCAATGGCAGGCATTGGCATTGCGGACCTCGGAGGAGGTTTTATTTCAAACCGGAAGCCCTGAATTGCTGATGTACCGATTGAGCATACCGGAAGCGGACCAATGCAGCTATATGGTCGTATCAGACACCTACGGGCATGGATTGGTGATTCAGAGTATGCTGCAGGCCGGTGAGGATGCTTTGGAGCTGCTGGTTCGCTTTGACATCTCTGCTGCTTACCATATTCGTCAGACACAGCAGAACCAATATATGATTATCTATATTGTGGTGGTGTGCTTTGGCATTTTGTCGTCTGTTGTGTTGGCTTATGCGTTGACCCATCAGCTGCACCGACTGACTGTGACGGCCCGGAAAATAGCGGAGGGGGATATCTCCAAGCGCTCCCGCATTCGTTCTAAGGATGAGATCGGTCAGCTTTCCCGGGATTTTGACGCCATGGCCGAAAAGCTGCATAGCAACATCCATTCTCTGGAAGCGGAAATGGAGAAGCAAGAACGGTTTATGGGATCCTTTGCCCACGAATTAAAAACGCCGATGACATCCATTATCGGCTTTGCGGATCTGCTCAGACAAGGAAATTTGGATGAAAGCACCCGGATGATGGCAGCCCAATATATTTATTCTGAGGGGCACCGGCTGGAACGCCTTTCCTTTAAATTGCTGGAATTACTGCTTTTGAAAAAGGATACCGTTACCATGACCTCTGTTTATTTGCCGTCCTTTTTAGAGGAGATCCAGCGGTCCATGATGCCCGGACTGAAAGAAAAGGGGATTCGGCTGATCTGCAAATCAGATTTGGGAAATGCCAGGCTGGAGCCTGATTTGGTAAAATCCTTGCTATATAATTTGGTGGATAACGCGTCCAAAGCTATGGAGCAGGAGGGCGTGATTGCCATACGGGCCACATTGATACCCGGCGGCTGTCAGTTCCAGGTGGCGGATAACGGACGGGGCATGAAGTCGGAGGAGTTGGATCGGATCACCGAAGCTTTTTACCGGGTGGATAAAGCCCGGTCCAGAAGCCAGGGCGGCGCTGGTTTAGGACTTGCCCTGTGCAAGCAGATTGTATTATTGCACAATGGCACTATTCAATTTACCAGCCAGCCGGGAAAAGGCACAAGGGTTACGGTGAATCTTTGTGCAGAGGAGGTGCAGGGGAAATGAGAAAATGGACGATTTCTCTGATGTTTCTTTTAGGTGTGCTATTGCTGATTTTCTTTGCGTTTCTGCCTGCAGTGGCGGGTGTATTGCAGGATGCCGGGGTTGAAAAGAAACTTTCCTACCGCTCCTTACACAGCATTGCGCCCTATATCAGCGAAAACGGCTCCGGCTTGGAATTTGTGGAAAAAATAGCATTCATGAATGAATGCGAGATTAGCTCCGTTGTTCCGGCCTTGGCAGCTATGACGCCTGAGCAGGTGCGTGTTGCAGTGGAGAATGGGCTGCAGCCTTATGTGGATGCAGGCATTATGCGATTGCACGAGGGCATGGATTTTCACGCAACACCCCATGTGGCCATCAGCTTGCAGGACGGGCAACGGTATTTTTTGTTTTGGGAAGTAAGGCTTGTTTGGCTGGATAATGATGGCAAAAGCAATTTGTCTGTTCGCATAGATGATGAAACGGGGGAGATTTTGCATATAGATGGGTATGTTCATGATCTTTTTGCAGATGGGCCTGGGATGGAAACGGAGAATGCATATTCGGAAAGCTTTGCCCGGATTTGGCTGGAACAGGCAGGTTTGTGGGAAAATGCAAGATTGATATCCTATGAAACAGAGCAGTTCATGGGGGAAATCCAACCAGTTCGTTATGAGATATTGGAAGGTGTGGATAAGCCTTTGTTTATTTGCTTTTTCGTGACGAATTATGGTGAATATATGATGTGGATTGAAAATATGCCTATATGATGCGGCGTTGATGCAGCCTTGCGCATGATTCTGATGCACCCCTTTGTTACAGTGGTGGCAAAGGGGTGGTTTTATGAAAAAATGCTTTCTTGTTTTATTGGTATTAATGCTGTTGCTTTCCGGTTGCGGTCATGGAGCGCAAGTTGGGGAGCAGGCTTCTTCTGCGCCTGATAACAGCACTGCACCGCTGACTGGCTGGTTGGAGATCTCCGGAAAGCTGTATTATTATCTTCCGGACGGTGTTATGGCGGTGGGAACAGTTCTGATTGAGGGAAAGTATCATCATTTCACATCTTCCGGAGAACTGTTTTTGTTGGTAAACCACAATCATGCCTTGCCTGAGGACTTTCAACCGGATTTGGTGGAATTGGAGGAACATCGGGTTGCCCGGGAATGCGCCGGACCTTTAAAGGAAATGATGGAAGCCTGCCGTGACGCGGGGCATTATTGCGTCATCAATTCCGCTTACCGGGATATTGCTTATCAGCAGATGCTATGGGACAACCGGTATAATGATTATATTAGCAAGGGGTATTCTGGGGAATCTGCCGCAGAGCTTACTTCCCAAAGAGTGATGCCGCCGGGGCGCAGTGAACATCATACAGGACTGGCAGTGGATATTACCGGCAGCCAGGATATGTACAGCTGGTTGGAGCAGCATGGGCCGGAGTACGGCTTTATTCTGCGCTACCCGGAGGCTAAGACCAATTGGACCGGTGTTATCTACGAGCCATGGCATTTTCGCTATGTGGGAAGGGAACTGGCACAGGAGCTGCAGACTAACAATTTGACTGTGGAGGAATATTTATATCAGCTGACACCGATACCCTAGGGTTGCGATTGCTGTGGATGTTTACGGACCTTTGCGTCATATAAAAACCGCATCCGAGGATTGACCCGGATGCGGTATTTGTTATGGACGGGCGTTGGAATTGCAACGGAATTCTCAGCTATCCACTATCAATTATTCATTTTATTTCACCAGTAGTTCGGCAATCTGGATGGCATTGGTGGCAGCGCCCTTGCGGACCTGGTCACCGCAGCACCACAGGGCCACTGCGTTCTCGTCGGTCAGATCCGGGCGGATACGGCCCACAAAAACGATATCCTGGTCGGTGGTGTCCAGGGGCATGGGATACTGCTTGTTGGCAAGATCGTCCACCAGCTTGCAACCGGGGGCGTTGGCAATGACCTGCCGGGCCTGCTCCACGGTGACCTTTTGGTCAAAGTGGCAGCTGACAGAAATGGAATGGCTGCGGACAACGGGCACACGCACGCAGGTGCAGGTGACCTTCAGCTCGGGCAGGTGCATGATCTTCCGGCCTTCGTTTTGCAGCTTCATTTCCTCACTGGTGTAGCCGTCTACCTGCTCACCGCCAATTTGGGGGATCAGGTTAAAGGCAATCTGATAGGGGAAGGTCTTGGTTTCCACCGGTTCACCCTTGGAAAGGGCTTCCACCTGGCTCATCAGCTCCACGGGGCCTGCTGCACCTGCGCCGGAAACAGCCTGATAGGTAGAGGCAGTCATGGACTTGATGGGGGCGATGGAGTTAAGGGCATTGACAGCGGTGGCGGTGATGATGGTGGAGCAGTTGGGGTTGGAAATAATACCCTTGTGCCACTTCACATCCTCCGGGTTGACTTCAGGCACTACCAGGGGCACATTGGGGTCCATGCGGAAGGCAGAGGAGTTATCCACAAACACTGCCCCGGCCTTCACAATGGCGGGAGCCAGCTTCTGGGCAACATCATTTTCTGCAGCACCCAGCACGATGTCTACACCTTCAAAGGCTTCCTCACATGCCAGCTGGATTTCCACATCCTCACCCTTGAATTTCAAGGTCTTACCTGCGCTTCTTGCGCTTGCCAGGGGAACTAACTTGCCCACGGGGAAGTTACGCTCCTGGAGAATTTTGATCATCTCCTGGCCAACGGCACCGGTGGCACCTAAAACAGCAACAGTATAAAGTTTCATGCGCTTACCTCACTTTGCAAAGCTATTATACAGTACGCGGATGGCCGGAGCAAAATCACGGTTATTCACGCCAAAAATAATGTTTAATTCGTCGGGGCCCTGGTTGATCATACGGATATTGATATCCGCTTCACCCAGAGCGCGGAAGATCTGGCCGGAAACACCGGGTCGGAAGGCCATCCGGTGGCCAACAGCGGCAACAATGGCGATTTGATCGATCACTTCAATGTTATCCGGGCGGATATCATGCTGCAGATCTGCCAGTACGGTGTACAGATGGGGGGCGATGACCTCTGTGGGCATGACCAGGGATACATTGTCAATGCCGTTGGGGACAAAGTCCACAGACACATTGTGCCGCTCCAAAATGGAGAGGATCCGCCGTAAAATACCAACCTCGCTGGTGAGTCCCCGCTTGAAAACGGTGATGATGGAATAGTTCTTCTTGCCGGTGATGCCGGTGATCACCCGATGGGGGTCAACCTCTGTGTCGAACTTTTCACGGATGATGGTGCCGGGGTGCTCGGGGTCGTTGGTATTGCGGATGTTCAGGGGGATGCCCTTTTCCCGCACGGGCAGGATGGTGCCCTCGTGGAGTACCTGTGCGCCTGCGTAGCTCAGCTCACGCAGCTCGTCATAGGTGACCTCGGGGATGGCCCGGGGATCTTCTACGATTCGTGGGTCTGCCATAAGAATGCCGGATACATCGGTCCAGTTCTCATAAACATCCGCATCCAAAGCAGCGGCTGCCAATGCGCCAGTAATATCACTGCCACCACGGCTGAAGGTGCGGATATGGCCATCGGGCATGATGCCATAGAAGCCGGGGATCACAACACCCTTGCCACGAACCTGCTTTTTCAGTGCGGCATAGGAGGCATCTTTGTCCACTGTGCCGTCCATGTTGAAAAAGATCCAGTCCGCGGCGTCCACAAATTGGAAATTCAGAAAAGCTGCCATCAGCTTGGCAGAGAAATACTCGCCGCGGCTGACCAGCTCATCCTGGGATATCTTCTTTTTGTCCAGACGGGTCTTCAGCTCTGCAAAATCCTGCTCCAGGTCCAAGTCAATGCCCAGTTCGTCACGAATCTGCAGATAGCGGGAGGAGATCAAATCGAATACATTGTTGCAGTCTACGCCGTATTGAGAGTGGGCATGGCACAAATACAACAGGTCGGTGATCTTGTGATCAGAGGAATCGCGCTTGCCGGCGGCGGAGACGATCACGACCTTGCGGCCGTTGTCTGCCTTGAGAATGTCTCTGACCTTCCGGTACTGGCCTGCATCAGCCATGGAAGAGCCGCCAAATTTGGTTACTTTCAGCATATAATTTTACCTTCTTTATGAAATGGCTGCAATAAATGCATCCGGATTGTTTTTCAGCCAGCTGTGCATTTCGGTGACGGAAACGGGCTTGGTCACAATGGCATTGCCCCAGGCTTCCTGCTTGTTTGCTTCCAGCCAGGAATCGCATACGCCGCTGACATAGTAAGAAAGCTGATCTTCATTGTTGGCGGCAACCTTGGGGCCGTAGGGGGTGTAAAAACCCTTGCCTGCCAGTACATCAGCGCAGTCCTGGATCACATTGTGGGCAGTGGGGTAGCGGCCTGCGCCTTGTCCGAAGAAGCTCATGCGGCCGGATGCGCTGCCGATCAAGGTGATCAGGTTATAGTTGGAGGGGACGGCGGCTTCCGGCTGACCCTGGGCAACCAATGTGGGCTGCACATAGGCGCTGATCTTGCCATCCTGGCATTTGCCGGTGGAGATCAGCTTGCACACCAAACCGTGAGCCTTGAAATTCTCCACATCAGAAGCCTTGATCTTGCTGATGCCGCAAACGGGCACAGTTTCGGGGATCAGGCTGACCCCAAAGCCAATATTGGAAGAGAGGATTACCTTGTGCCAGGTGTCGATGCCTTCCACATCGGTGGTGGGGTTGGCTTCGGCATAACCAAGCTTTTGGGCCTGGGCCAAAGCCTCGGCATAATCCTGACCCAAACGGGTCATAGAATCAAGAATATAGTTGCAGGTGCCGTTCATGATGCCGCCCACGGCTTCCACAGTCTGGGTGCGGCGGGTGCGCTCCAGCTCAGAAAGCCAGCTGATGCCGCCGCCCACTGCAGCGGTGCAGCGGAAACATACGCCCTTTTCCTGGGCCAGGGGGATCAGCTCGTCGTAGAAGGTGGCAACCAAAGCCTTGTTGGAGGTGACGATATGTTTGCCTGCCTCCAAAGCAGCACGGACGAATTCATATGCAGGATGCAGGCCGCCCATGGCTTCCACTACGGTATCAATGGAGTCATCGTTCAGCACATCCTGGAAATTTTTGGTTACCTCAGCGTCGGGCAGCTGGACATCTTCCAGACACACGACTTTTACGATGTTCATATCGTCACGGTTGGCGGTGAGGTCATAAAGACCCTTGCCCACGACACCAAATCCTAATAAACCGATTCTCATTCTCTCATCCTCCTAAACAGATTTGAAACAAACCCGTGTATCTTCTGCAAAAACACTTGCAATTTACACCGAAACAGTATATCATATACCACATAAAAAAGCAATAGTGTTAGAAAAAACAAGAATTGTGTTTTTCGGTTCTGTGTTTTGTGCATTTTTGGCACTTTGCAGGAGGTTTTCGCATGCTTTACCATTCTACCCGCAGTCAGCAGCATCAGGTGGACAGTGCCCAGGCGGTATTGTCCGGCTTGGCCCCGGATGGGGGCTTGTTTGTGCCTTGCCAGCTGCCGAGAATCGATGTTTCCGCTGTTTTGAAAGGGGATACCATGTCCATGGCACAGGATATTATCGGTGCTATGCTGCCGGATATTCCCAATATGGAGCAGCTGGTCCATAATGCCTATACGGGCAAATTTACTCATTCTGAATTGACCCCCACCGTCCAGGCAGGTCCTTTTACAGTGCTGGAGCTGTACCACGGCCCCACCTCCGCGTTTAAGGATGTGGCGCTGTGTATGCTGCCCCAGCTGTTGACTGCTGCCCGGAAAGTCAAGGGTATGCAGGAGCCTATTCTGATCCTCACCGCCACCTCCGGTGATACCGGCAAGGCCGCTTTGGCGGGCTTCCGGGATGTGGAGGGCGTGCAGATCTGCGTATTCTATCCCCAGGGCGGTGTGTCCCGGGTGCAGCGGGCGCAGATGGTGACCCAGGAGGGCAATAATGTGGCAGTTTGTGCTGTGGAGGGAAATTTTGACGACGCTCAAACCGGTGTGAAGAATCTTTTTGCCCAGGCGGTTGACGGCTGCCTGCCCGGTAGCACCAAGCAGCTTTCCACCGCCAATTCCATTAATATTGGCCGCTTGGCACCGCAGATCACGTATTACTTTAAGGCTTATAAAGATCTGCTGGACCGTAAGCAGATCACCATGGGGCAGAAGGTGAATTTCTGCGTTCCCACCGGTAATTTCGGCGATATTCTGGCAGGCTATTTGGCAAAGCAGCTGGGCTTGCCTGTGGGCATGCTGGTGTGCGCTTCCAATGCCAATAATGTGCTGACGGATTTTATCCGCACCGGTACTTATGACCGCACGCGCCCCCTGCACAAGACTATTTCTCCTTCCATGGATATTTTGGTGTCCTCCAATTTGGAGCGGCTTTTGTATTTCATGAGCCAGGATACGGAGTTAGTAGCCGGCCTTATGGGGCAGTTGAACACCCAGGGCGCCTATACCGTTCCTGAGGAATTGTTCAATGCCATTAACCGTGAATTTTGGGCGGGCTGCTGCGATGATGACCGCACCCGGCAGACCATTGCCCGGGTGTTCCGGGAGCACGGCTATTTGTGCGATACCCATACTGCCACTGCATGGGCAGTCGTGGAAGATTATGTAAACCAAACCGGTGATCAGACTCCTATGGTGGTGCTTTCCACCGCATCGGCCTATAAATTCCCTCAGGCGGTGCTTTCCTCCCTGGAGGAATTGACCACCCAGGACGAATTTGCCATGATGGATCGGCTGGCGGCCCT
>JAZNSR010000117.1:0-49570 GCA_045591335.1 Faecousia sp. | reverse complement strand
TGGTCATGATATTGCCATTTACAGTATTCATACCACAAACAACAGTGAAGCAGGAGATCATCTGACCCAGCAGTTCCAAGAGCTTATTGAGCTTGCAAAGCAGGATGAGTATGCGATCATCATGGGCGATACCAACGCCATCAACGGTCCTCATGAGTTCAAGACCATGACCGATGCAGGCTTCAGCATGGCAAACTGCGGTAAGTTCGGTAATTTCTATACCTATGAGTATAATACTGACTACTGCATTGATAACATTTTCGTTACTCCCAATATTGAGATCGTGTTTGCTGAGTGCGAATATGATAAGGTCGGCGGCTCTGACCACTATCCTGTCAGCGCATATCTGATGATCAAAGACGAAGCTTAATGCATAACAAGTTGCCCGTTGCGAGAAATCGCAACGGGCTTTTGTATGTGTGATGAGTGAGGATGCAACGCCCTCTCAGTCACGGCGTTTCGCCGTGCCAGCTCTCCCAAGGGGAGAGCGGAGAGGGCAATCATAGCTGGGAATACCTCTGGCGTTCCTTAATCCTTGTCCTGGTTGTTGTTGGCATAGGTGCTGCGGTATTTGGAGGGGGAGCAGCCGGCATGCTTTTTGAATTGCCGGTTGAAATTGGAAAGGTTATCGAAGCCGCATTCCAAAGCAACCTGCAGCACCTGCTTATGGGTGTTCAATAGCATTTCGCAGGCATTGCGGATGCGGATCTGGTTGATATAGGTCACCAGGCTTGTGCCGGTAATGCGTTTGAAGCAGGACATAAAATAGCTTTTGCTCAGGGGGATCAGCTGGGCAAGGGATTCTACGGAAAGATCTTCCGTGTAATGTTGGTCGATGTATGCCAGCACCGGGCGAATGCGTGTTTCGTCGGCAGAGGCAGAGTTTTGGCAGTATTCAATGTGACCGTAAATATGCAGATAGTAAAACAGCTGCAGCAGTTCACTTTTTGCCAAAATATCAGAGGGGGCATCGTCCAGTTTTGCCGCTTCAAAGATGGATTCCACCACCTCCCGGATCTGGTCGTATCCGGCACAGCTGCGGTCAATGGGCAGCCGGATGGAGGATTCGCCGCTGATCAGGGGCGTGATGATCAAATGGTTGCCCCGTTCGCCCTGAGAGCCAAAGATTTTGGTGGTGAAAAGCAGGGTGTCGTAGGTGATCCTGGTGTTTTCGATGGGGGTCATGCCGTGGGCTTGGTTGGGCTGGAAAATGTAGATCTCGCCCGGTTCCGGGGCGAATTGCCTGCCGTTGCAATAAAATGTGCCCGTTCCGCTTTGAATGTAGTTTAATTCAAACTCATTGTGCCAGTGGGAGGGGATGAAGGGCATCAGATCCGGCAGCCCGGAGGGGTAGTAGCGAATGGGGGAGGACAGGGAAGTGTGCTGTGCAAGTTCTTTTTTGGATGTTTTCGGCATGATTTCTCTCCGTTATGAATGCAATAAAGCGGATAATAGTATTATGATACTTTTCTACGATTTGACGGCGTTTGGTGGAGAATTACCACCGTTGGCGCATTTCTTTATAATTATAATGAAACAAAGAATAATTGTCAAGTTTTCTTCTGGGGCTATTGCGGAAAGCACATAAAATGGAAAAACCAGGCAAATTGATTTGTATTTTTTGCCTAAAAAAGTAGTATAGTACTAGTCTGTGACGGAATATATGTGGAAGAAAAGGGGCTTTGCATATTATACTATACTCAGTATGGGGTGGAGGTTTACCCTTTGTCCCAAAAAATCAGCAAGAAAGGGTGATTGTCGTGAATCAAAAACGAATCAATCCGCATTGGAAAAGGACCTTTTTGGTGCTTCTTTGCATTGTGCAGTGCTTGGTGCTGGTGTTCCCGGCTGCCACGGTGCTTGCCAACGACAGAGATTACCTGATCGGCTCCTTGCCCGCACAGGAGGGCGCTGACATCGGCGCTGTGTCCACGCTGGTGAAGATCAGTGAGGATCCCGCCTGGGCAGGCATTACCTCGCAGGCAACCATAAAGGCTGCTGAGAGTATCGCGCCCATTGGAGAGCAGAAAGCAACGGTGATCGATAGTGCCATTGCCGAGGGCTTTGCCAGCGCAGGTGCGACCTATCCTTTGTTTGCGGTGGATTGCGCATGGCAAAAGCTGGATACCCAAACCCAGGATCTGATGTATTACATTGAGCTTCCTGCAAATTCCTCTGCTTTGCGTGTGTGGTCCATGACTTGTAACTCCTGGGGCTTTTGGGTCACCACCGACGGCATGGAGTATCAGTACCTGGCTGAAGGCTCAGATACCTGGGTGAATGGCAAGGTCTCCACCGATGGCAACAAGACTCTAACCTTGACCCCCGGCTTCAAGGGCTATGTCCGCTACAAGGTGAACACCGCGTCCAATGTGGCCACCCTGGCAGATAAAACCCTCACCGTTCAGGATTTCACCTTCCGGGTGGATTCCTTCGGTGGCGGCAATGGCGCAGTGAAGATCGGCGGCGTGTGGTTCGTGTCCAAAGAGAACTACACCAAGATCAAGGTTGGCGACAGCGAGGTGGCAGACCTGTTCCCGGCGGCAGAGCCGGAGCGGAATTACCTGCTGGCCACCATGCCCGGCTATGAGGGCGCGGAGCCCGGCCAGACCTCCTCTGCCATGAATATTGAAGAAGACCCCGCCTGGGGCGGCATTTCTTCCCAGGCTAAGCTGACCGGCGGCGAGCCCATCACTATCATCGGTGAGCAGAACGCAACGGTGATCGACAGTGCCATTTCTGAGGGCTTTGGTCACAGCGCGCCTACATATCCGCTGTTTTCGCTGAGCTACGCATGGCAGAAGCTGGATACCAAGACCCAGGATCTGATGTTCTATGTGGAGCTGCCTGCAGAATCCTCTTTGCTGCGCATAAATGCGTTCACTTGCAATAGCTGGAGCTTTTGGGTAGCCCCCGGTGGTATGCAATATCAGTATTTGTCCATGGATTCCAATAAGTGGGAAAACGGTCAGCTTTCCACCGACGGCAACAAGACCATGACCCTGCCCCAGGGATTTAAGGGTTATGTGCGGCTGAAGGTCGACACCGCGGAGAACGCAGCCAGCTTCCCGGATGCGGTTCTCACTGTACAGAATCTTACCTTCTGGGCTGACCGCTTTGGCGGCGGGTATGGCCCGCTGAAGATCGGCGGCGTATGGTTCGTTTCCAAAGAGGATTATGCCAGAATTCAGGTGGGTGACGGTGAGGTTATGAACATGACCAATGTTCCTCCCGAGGACGAAGAACCCACAGAACCCTCTGAACCCTCCGAACCTTCTGAGCCTTCCGAGCCCAGCGGCGGCGATGAATGGACCGGCGATGTGATCATCGGCCATTACCAAAACCATGAAACCGGCACCGTTGGCGGCGTGGCTTCCCAGGTGAGCATTGAAAAGGATCAAAATTGGTGGGGCATCCCCTCCAAGGCAGTGGTTTCTTTGGTCAATGGCGTGACGCCCATTGGCGACACCTTCGGTTATGTGATCGACAGTCCTATTGGCGAGGGCTTTAACAATCCCTCCGGCCAGACTGCCCCCTTCTTCAATTTGTTTGGCTCCTGGTTGAAGCTGGATATTATCACCCAGGACTTCATGTTCTATATTGAGCTGCCCGCAGAGAGCCGAGGCTTGCGTATGCATGGCTTCACCTGCACCGGTGGCGGCAGCTATTGCTGGCCTGATCCCACAGGCATGCAGTATCAATACCTGGCAATGGATAGTGATCAGTGGATGGACGGCTCTGTTTCTACTGACGGAAACAAAGCCTTGGCACTGCCCCAAGGCTTTAAGGGATATGTTCGGTTTAAGATAAACACGGCTCCGAATTTCAGCTCCCTGCCGGCAAGCAGCTTGTCCATGGAGCGTATGCAGTTCTATATTGACCGCTTTGGCGGCGATAATGGGCCTGTGAAGATCGGTGGTGTCTGGGCCGTTTCCAGAGAGAACACCCATTACATCCAGGTGGACGGCGGCGAGGTGCTTTGCATGACCGCCGTTGACGAAGAAGATCCCGAGGATCCCACAGAACCCAGCGAGCCCACAGAACCCAGCGAGCCCACGGAGCCCAGTGAGCCTACAGAGCCCAGTGGGCCCGTAAATCCCGATGATCCCGACCGGGATTACATCATCGGCACATTGCCTGTTCAGGAGAACGCAGAGTCCGGTGCGGCATCCTCTATGGTGATCGTCAGCGAGGATCCTGCATGGGCGGGCATCAAATCCCAGGCAACCATCCATGCTGCGGAAGCCATCACCATTATTGGCGATCAGAAGTCCGCAGTGATCGACAGCCCCATCAACGAAGGCTATTTCTACGGCGGTGGCGCTACCTATCCGCTGCTTCAGGTGGATTGTGCCTGGGCAGAACTGGATACCAAGACCCAGGATCTGATGTTCTATGTGGAGCTGCCCAATGCAAGTAAGGGTATCCGTTTCTGGGCCATCACCTGTAACGGCTGGACCTTCTGGGTTGCCCCCGAGGGCATGGAATACCAGTATTTGTCCATGGATTCCAACAAGTGGGAAAATGGAAAGATCACCACCGACGGCAATAAGACCCTGGCATTGCCCCAGGGCTTCAAGGGCTATGTGCGGCTGAAGGTCAACACCGCAGCCAACGCGGCTCAGTTCCCGGCTTCCACCTTAAAGGTGCAGGGCTTTAACTTCCGTTTGGATCTGTTCGGCGGCGAGTATGGCCCGGCCAAGTTCGGCGGCGTGTGGTTCGTGTCCAAGGAGGACTTCTGCTACATCCGTGTGGATGGCGGCGAAAAGAAGGTCATGACCAACTACTGGAGCCATAACGAATCTGCATTTAATCAGTTTAACGAGCTGCTGAGCCAGCTGGATCAGAAGGACCTTTCCGCTGCGCCCATTATTGATCAGCTGGAAAACCTGTATGATGCCATGAGCGAAGAGTATCAGTCCAAGGTTTCCGCAGAGGACCTGGCAAAGATCCAGGAGTATGCGGCTGCTGTGGATTCCTACCGGCCCACCTTCTTGGGCGTGTCCATGAAGGCTACCGGTTCTGCTGTCCAGGGCATGAAGATCGGCTGGAAGGCTGACGAGGCATTGGCTGAGGAATGCGGCTATAAAGTTGTTGGCTGCGGCGCGGTTGCCATGTTTGCCAGAAAGTATGACGGCAGTGTTATTGACGCAAACGCACCCGGTGCTTCTGTGCTGGAAGGCAAGCTGACAGACGGTGTGTGTATCGCCACCATGGATATTGGTAAGGCTGATTATATGGAGGATGTGCTGATCCGTTGCTATGTGGTATATGAAAGCATTGAAACCGGTGAGAAGTTCAGCGTTTGGTGCGGTTCCTATACCGACCGGTCCGGTCAGACTAACCTTTATTTGCAGTGCAGCCTGTTTGAAGTGTCCAACTACTTCGGCGTACCGCTGTACGCGAAATGAAAGCAGGTAGTGATATGAAGAATAAGTTACATATTTTGATCGCTGCTGTGGCATTGCTGCTTTGCACAGCGATGCTGCTGGGCGGCTGTAATACTGTATCGGACGAGGAGCGCAATGCTATGCAGCAGGCGGAAAAACTGGAGCAGGCTTACGGCGGTGATGATTCCGTCACCAACATGGGTGAAAATGCTCCTGTGGTTACGCTGACGCCCGGCGAAAAGCCTTACCGCAGCAAGGGCAATTGGCTATCCATTGCGGATCAGCAGGTGAAATACGATCTGAAGGTCACCACCTTCAATGTGGGCCAGTGGTATCACGGTGTTACCAACCTGGATATTTACGGCGCCCAGGAGAAAGTCCACGAAGGCATTTTGCCGGAGTTTGTCATTGGTGCTTATAACAGATGGATGGAAAATTTCCCGGAATATGATGCGGACCTGATTTGTGCCCAGGAGCTTAATCCTGTTTTTATGATCGACAGCAAGAAGGGCATCACCCTGACCGTTGAGGAAGTTCTGGATGATTATTTCAAGGAAATCCATACTTTTGAGGGTCATAGCCAGAACGGTATTTTGCCCATGTGGATGGGCATGCTGGTGCCAAACAGCAGCGAAATTCAGCTGAAGAATGTGACCGGCGGTCAGATAATGGTGGAGCTTCCCATGTATACCCGCGCTTATATGAAGGGCTATATCACCGTTAACGGTCATGATATTGCGGTTTACAATATCCATACCACCAACAACAGCGCGGAAGGCGATTATCTCACCCAGGCTTTTCATGAGCTGATCGAGATGGCCAGCAAGGAAGAATATGCCATTATCATGGGCGATACCAATGCGGTCAACGGTCCCCATGAATTCGATGTTATGAAGGCGGCAGGCTTCAGCATGGCCAACTGTGGCGAGTTTGGTATATTTGATACTTATGAGTATCGCGAAGTGGATGCGATTGATAATATTTTTGTTACATCCAATATTGAGATTGTCTACGCAGAATGTGAAAAATCCATGGTGTCCGGCTCTGACCATTATCCCGTCAGTGCGTATCTGGTCATCAAGGACGAGCCTCACACCAACGGCAATCCCCACACCGCCGGTGACGACGGTTATATGGAAGGATGGTATCAGCCGTGATGAAAGTTTTCAAAAAGCTAATCACCGCTTGTTTGTGCCTGACCCTTTTGCTTTCCGTTGTGGCAATGATCCCCGTGGCTTCTGCGGCCAGCGGTGCTATGACTGCCACCATTTGGGAAGATTTCAGTACATATAGCGGAACACCTAAAAAGAAGCAGGTTCGTTGCACCGAGGCCCAGGGCTTTGCCTACACCGCAAATAATCTGGGTGCCATTGGCGGTGTGAAATCCCTGCAGCTGGGTTACACCACCCTGCGGGGCTACCACTCCGTGGCAGGTGACCAGGGCTTCCAGCTGTTTTTCGACAAGCCCAAGTCCCTGGAGGGCATCAATGCCATCATGCTTTATGTGAAGATGCCCCTGTCCCGGGCGGACAATGCCGGCAACAACTGGGCAAAGAGCGGCTTTGCTCCTATGCTCAAGCTGGAGGGTGATATCTACACCCAGATCAAGGGCAATCAGACCATCAGCTATCTGCCAAAGAACTCCAGCCAGTGGAGGACTGCGAAAACCTTTGGCCTGTATGTGGATCTGCCCACAGGCTTTGAGGGGTATGTGAAGATCCCTGTGGATTATTATAAGTCGGATATGCTGACGGATAACATCCGCAATCATAAGGCGGAGTGCATGATCTTCCAGTTCTCCTCCATGGGTGCCCAGTGCGGCAGCGCTTACATCAATGCTATTTACGGCGTGTCCAATAACTCTGACAGCGTTATGGTTCGCCTCAATGGAGATGCCACTCCCCGGTTCCTGCTTTCCGGCGCGACCCTGGGCGATACAGCTCCTCAGCAGACTTTGCTGGAAAAGGCCATGAAAGCGGAGATTTTGCAGGATTTTGCCAGTTATCCCGTGGGTTATGATCTGATTGCAAACGGCATGGCGCATATTCAGCATAAGCCGGATGCAACGGCTACCCTGGCTGAAAGCGTTGGCGGCTTCTTTAAAACGCCCAGCGTGAAGCTCTCTGCCAAGACCTATGGCGGCTTCCATGATTCCGACCCTTATTATGATATCAATACCAGCGGCATGAGGGATATCAGCGACATGAAGGCGTTCTTGTTCTATATCAAGTGCGCATCACCCCATCCCCAAAAGCCCAATTGTTCTTCCATCCGTTTTAATTTGCATACGGAAAAGAACGGTCTGCCCACCTGGACCTTGCTGGGTGACAGCAGGATCCTGGCTATGGAAAAGGGCACCGGCGTATGGAAAAGCTATGCTGCCCACGGCGACGGTAACGGTATTGTGGACTTGCCTGCCAATTTTGAGGGTTATGTGCTGGTGAAGGTGGAGGACATGCTGACCAACCCCATTTTTGAGGATATGGAAGACAGAATTTTCCTTTCCTCCACCATGCAGTTCCAGGCAGTTGGCGGGGAATGCGGTGACGGTTATATTGGCCCGCTGTATATGATCACCGAGATGGAAGGCAAAAACAACAAGCTGGTGACCTTTGACGGCTGCGATGTGTTCAGCATTGCCACCGATTCTTACGCTACGGAAAATGACCTATTGAACATCGGCCCCACGGTGGACCGGATTTATGACTCTTTCCCCATGAACACCTGCGAGGAGTATCCCGTGGTCCGTGCGGTTACCAAGGAAAGCGCCATCATCGAATGGAAGCCCACAGACAATGCTGCGGAATACCGGCTGGATGTGTATACCGAGGACAACAGCACCGGTACCTTCGCTTACCGCTGCACCCATTCTCTTTTGAGCAAGGAATGCGCGCTGAAGCTGGTGAATCTGGAAGAAGGCACCAATTATTATGTTTCCATTGTTGCCACAGACGAAAGCGGTATGGAGCTGGCGGTTTACAATCACCAGTCCTTCTTCACCCGCCAGGACAGCACGGAGTATTACGATGAGATCATCACGCATACCCACGATGGTGATGATGCGGGCAGCGGCATCAACAGCCCGGTGATCATTTGGATCCTCGTTGCCGGTGTGGTGGTGCTGGCTGCGGCAGCGGCAGTGGTTGTCGGCGTTTTGCTGGCAAAGAAAAGAAAGTGAGGGCAGTAAAATGAAAAGAATCATTGCTTTTGCGTTGGCCCTTATTTGTGTTTTGAGCTTGTGCGCCTGCTCCGGTGGGGGCAGCACCGTGAACGAGCATATTGACTTTGCGCCCCTGGAGGCATCTCAGTCCTTTATGCTCAACTATAACCCGGATCGTGCATGGCGTGGCGAGGCTTATGTGAATGTGGGCAACGCCATGACCGACGGCCATACTCCCCAGGAAGACCCCACCTCCAATGTTCGCCGTTTTGCCAGTAAGTATGCACCTTATTCTCCTCAGCTGTGCCAGGTGTATTTCTATCTGACTGCTTACAAGAATAAGGAGCAGATCGATGATTTTGGCATGGAACGGATGCAGCAGGTGTTTGACTGCGCCAAGGAGCTGGGACTGAAGCTGACTGTCCGCTTTGCTTATCAGAACGGTATGGCCGGTCACGGTGAAGCCTCTGACGATATTATGCTGGGCCACATGAAACAGCTGCGGCCCCTGCTGGAAAAGAATATCGATGTGATCCATGTGGTGGAAGCGGGCTTCCTGGGCTCCTGGGGCGAATGGCACTCCTATAAAGACTTCCATAACCAGACCGCTATTTTGCGCGGTGTGCTGGAAATGGTACCGGAGCCGCTGTTTGTCCAGGTTCGTAATGAAACCTACAAGAATTTGATTTTGCCCACCGAGCCGGAGTATGCCCGGATCGGCTTCCATGACGATTCCTTCTTTGGCTACCGTTATTGTGCCAATGCGGATATGAACCCCGGCTCTGATGGCTGGAATCAGATCATAAAGGAATCCCCTTATGTGCCCATTGGTGGTGAGACCTTCTGGGGCTATGAGTGCAATGAGGAGATCAATGGCTTTGATGCCATTCGCCAATTCAGCGCATTCCGTCAGAATTCCTTCAGTATTTTCCATATGTTTATTGAAGATGGCGCCGGTAAGGGCTACGAGATCGAAAAATGGACCACCTTGCCTATCACCAAGGAATGGCTGGACAGCAACGGCTTGATCTACAGCCCCAACTGGTTTGGCGAGGACGGCACCAAGGAAAGAACGGTCTTTGAATATGTCAGTGATTATATGGGCTACCGCATTGAAGCCCAGTCTGCGGACATTCAGGGCCAGTTGAAGCCCGGCGGCAGCGTGAATGTGGATTTCAAGCTGATCAACTACGGCTTCTCCGCTGCTTTCAATATGTACAGCGGCTTTGCTGTTTTGGATAAGGACGGCAATATGGTGGCTGAGGTTCCCGCAGGCGATCCCGCTACCTGGAACAGCAGAGATCCGGAAAATTATGAAGATCCTGCCCGCATTGTGTATACCATCAGCGCGGAAGTGCCCATGCCCAGCCAGGCTGGCGAATATCAGCTGGCGTTCTATCTGCGCAACAGCGCCGGCACCGGTGCCCGCATGAACAACGATCTGACCTACGCAAATGGATACACCACATTCTATACATTCACAATTAAGTAAGGAGAAGAATCATGAAAAAGTTACTTTGTTTGCTTTTGTGCTTGCTGATGATGCTGACTTTGTTTGGCTGCGGCGGTGGCGGCGGCCAGGAAGGTGGCGAGGATGAGATCGGCGCAACCGACTACGCAAAGATGGAAATGGAATGGACCGAGCAGGATGAGATGTTTAAGTCCATCGCTGGCACCACCATTACCAAGATCGGCTCTCCCGCGGATCTGAACGACTATGAAAAGCAGATCGTGCAGGAGTTCATGGACCGTTACGATGTGAAGATCAACTGGCTGCCCATGACCTATAACGAGTATACCTCCAAGCTGCCCCAGCTGGTTGCCACCGGCAACGCTCCCGATACCGCGGTTATGACCGACGCAACCTCTCTGGCATTTATGTACCAGGGCTTGTGCATGCCCATTGACGAGTACCTGGATCTGGACGACCCCATTTGGGATCAGGATGTGCTGGATGCTTATTCCATGAACGGACATTATTATGCGGTCAACACCGGCGAAATCGATACTTTCTTTATCTATTACAATAAGGACTTATTCGACGAGCTGGGTTTACCCGATCCTTACGAGCTTTATGAAAACGGCGAGTGGACCTACGACAAGCTCCGTGAGATCGCACAGAAAGCAACAGTTTACGATGAGGACAACACTACTGTTAAGACCTACGGCATCGGTACACACGCTTATGAGGTGTTCGTGCTGGCCAATGGCGGCAAGTTCATTGATTGGGATGAAAGCCAGAAAACCTATGTGTCCACATTGAAGAACAAGGAAACCATCACCGGTCTGAACTTTATGCGTGATCTGATCGCTGACGGTTCTATGAATCCCTCTATTCATGGTTTTACAGAATTCCCCTCCAGAAAGATTGCCATGTTTGTGGAGCGTCCTCAGAACGCAATTTCCAATTACGATCTGTATAACACTATGGATGACGAGATCGGCGTTGTGCCCTTCCCCAAGGGACCCGATGCTGACAAGACCTACGGTCCCAGCATTTTCGTGACCAACTTCGTTCCCACCAATGCCAAGAACCCCCTGGGCGGCATGGCTTGGAACTACTTCTATGCCCGCCGTATGGCAGAGGCTGAGCAAAAGCAGGAAGCCGCATGGCTGGCCCGTCAGAGAAAAATGATGTCTGAGGAGCATGAGACCATTATCTATGCATACCTGGATGAGGCCACCAAGTTGTCCTCTAAGATGGACTCCCTGGTGGGTTGGTCCACCAACTACCGGGATACCTTCTGGTCTGATCTGATTTGGCAGCAGAAATCCGCAGAAGAGGTTTCCGCAGCCATGGAAAGCGTGCTGAACAACGCGCTGAAAGATACCGTAAGTTAATTTCCGCAATACATTTACTTCCGAAAGGGATGGTTCTCTTATGAAAAAGCATAATCTACTGCGAAAGAGGAACAGAACAGGATATCTGTTTATTATGCCGTGGCTTATTGGCATTGTGCTGTTCTTTGCGCAGACAATCGTAAATTTGCTTCGCTACTCCTTCTGCGATCTGAAGGTGGTGCAGGGGCAGGGGTTTGTGTATAATCCGTTGCCCGATGGCATTTTTACGCACTACATAGAAGCTTTTGCAGGAGACGCTCATTTCCCGCAGATCCTAACGAGCTCCCTTACGGATATGGTGTACCGAATCCCGATCATTCTGGTTTTCAGCTTGGTCGTGGCGATTATTCTGAATCAGAAATTCAAGGGCAGAGGTGTGATGCGCACCGTGTTCTTCATACCTCTGCTCATTTCCTCCGGTGTGATTGCTTCGATTATTAAAACGAGCCTGACCACCACGGTCATGAGCGCGGATGCTTCGGATAATCTTTTCAACACTGCGCTCTTGACCAATATGCTCTATAACATGGGAATGCCGGATAATTTGGTCAGTACACTCAGCGGCTTGGTGGCCAATGTGACGGATCTGGTGTGGGAGAGCAGCATTCAGATCATAGTGTTTATCATGGGCTTGATGACCGTTCCCGCCAGCCACTATGAGGTGGCGCAGGTGGAGGGCGCGACAGCCTGGGAGACATTTTGGTATGTGACCTTTCCGGCAGTATTCCCGTATATTTTCGTAAATCTGATCTATACGATCATCGATCACTTTGTCAGCTATGACAATGCCGTGATGATTTATATTATGGATACGGCCTATAAGGATTATAAATATTCCTACGCAGCGGCTATGTGCTGGATCTATTTCGTTATTATCATTTTGGCGCTGGGCGCTATGACATTCGCAGTTACGCTGATTTCTCCCAACCGGGAGAAGAAGGCAAAGGTCTGAGAGGGAAGAACATGGATAACAACAAAAAGAAAACAAATGTCATGGATGTGGCGGTTTCGCCCCTTTACCATCTGGGTAAAGTGGTGTGGAGCATTGTGCGCTTCTTCTTCCTGCTGGGCATGACCTTTATTATTCTGTATCCCATTATGTATATGCTGAGTATGGCATTGCGTGATTCTGTGGATATGTATGATTCTTCGGTGGTGTGGATTCCCCGGCATTTGACATTGGAAAACTTCAAGCTTTTGTTTACATCCCTGGATTTTGTGCCGGCTTTGAAGAATTCCGCTATTATCACCGTTGTTTGTACCTTGCTGCAGACCATTATCTGCGCCATGACCGGCTACGGTTTTGCAATGTACAATTTCAAGGGCAATAAGCTGCTTTTGGGCGTTGTGATCTTCACTATCATCGTTCCTCCGCAGATGGTGAACCTGCCCAACTATTTGCTTTTTAGTGACTTCGACATTTTCGGCATTATTCATGCCGTTACGGGCCAGGCAAAAACCTTCAGTATGCTGGACCAGTATTACGCTGTGTTTCTGTTGGCGGCGTTGGGACAGGGTATTCGCTCCGGTTTGTTCATTCTGATCTTCTATCAGTATTTCCGCAGTGTTCCCAAGGAGTTGCGGGAGGCTGCCATGATCGATGGCTGCGGCGAGTTCCGCCTGTTCTCCAGAATTATGCTCCGCAATGCCTCCGGCCCTATTATCACCACCACTATTTTCTCCGCCGTGTGGTATTGGAATGATTATTACACCATGACCACATTCTTCGTGAATATCCGCACCGTTTCCACAAAGCTTACCGGTCTGAGCACCTCTTTGACCTCTATTTTCGGAAACGATGCCTACAATCCCTATAAGATCATGACCATTCAGCAGGCTGCTTGCTTTACGGTGCTGCTGCCTGTGTTGGTTTTGTTTATCGTTTTGCAGCGCAGATTCTCCCGCAGTGTTCTCACATCGGGCTTGGTCGGATAGGAGGAGCGTATGGAGAAAAAGTATTTTCAGAAATTTTTATCCGGCGCTTTGGCGGCGGTGCTGACGCTGGGCATTTGCCTTTCCTGCAAGCCTGCGCTGGCAGCGGATGCGGCAATCGTCTTGACAGACAGCCGCTCCGGTGATGCCATAGCGTTTTCTGAGCAAAGCGCCGTTGCTTTGGCAGAGGGGCAGAGCCATAGCTTCACCGTTACCGCACCGAAGACCGGGGAATATTGGCTGTCTGTATGCTACCGCACGGTGCCCGGGCGGCAGATCAACCCGGAAGCCTATTTCACCCTGACCGGAGCGAATGCAGACTACCGGCAATCCTTCTATTTTGCCCGCCGTTGGGTGGATATCCACACCGGCGAGCGATTCCAAAAGGATTCCGGTGGCAATGAGGTGCTGCCCAAGACCCAGGAAGAAAGCACCTGGCAGCAGGCGGTTTACGGCTTGTCCGCAGACACCGGCAGCGCCGGCGTGATGCTGGAGCAGGGAGAGTATACGCTGACCCTTACACTTTCCAGCGAGGCGGTGGAAGTGGGCGATGTGCGGCTGATCTCTTATGCGCCCCGCAGCTATGCGGAATATCTGGAAGCTCATAAGGGTGTCAATGAAGCGCCCAATGCAACTGCCATTGTGTTAGAGACCGAGCTGCTGACGGCTAAGTCTGATTCTTCTATTATTGTCAGCTATGACCGGTCTTCTCCCACCATCAGCCCCAATTATCCCGATAAGATCGCCCTGAATATTATTGGCGGCGGTGCCTATTCTGAGCAGGGGCAGTGGATCGACTGGCAGTTTTCTGTTGAAAAAGATGGATTTTATACCATCAGTGCCCGTTACCAGCAGGATGGCCTGCGGGAATTGGGCGTGGGCCGTAAGATCTATATTGACGGCGTGATTCCCTTCGCGGAATTTGATAATTTTCTGTTTCCCTATTGCTTCAATTATTCGGATCTGACCTTTGCCGATGCCCAGGGCCAGCCCTATGCGGTTTATCTGACCGCAGGAGAGCATACTCTGCGCATGGAGGTCAGCAAGACCCATTTGGAGCAGTCCATTATTGAGCTGAAAAATTATATTGCGGAGTGCAACTCCATGTACCGCCGCATTATCAGCATCACCGGCGCAAACCCGGATATTTACCGGGATTATTACCTGGATAAGGAATTGCCGGAGCTGATGCCCTTCCTGCGGGATTCCATCACCCGGCTCAATGCGCTGGCAGCTTCCATTGAAGCATGCTCAGAGGATGGGCAGGGAAGTGAAAGCGCGGTTCTGCACGATACTGTGCGTACCATGGAGCGTTTTGTGAAAAAGCCCCATAAGATTCCCGCTACCCTCAGCGAGTTTAAAAACCGCATTGATGCCATGGCGGATCTGATTATCACCCTGGAGAATCAATCCCTGACCCTGGACTATATCACTTTTACCCCTGCGGATATGCCCCTGGTGGAAAAGGGCTTCTTCGGCAAGCTTTGGTCCGGCATCTGCGACGGTTTCCGTTTTTTGGTGTTCCGTCTGGAATCCTTTATGGCTTCCTTCAACGGAAAGACCCGCACGGTCTCCGGCGAGAGTGACAGAACCATTAAGGTTTGGATCAATATGGGCGATATTCTGGTCAGCGGATCCGCATCCGGCCGTGATCAGATGCAGATTATCCGTCAGCTTTCTGACGATAGCTTCACCACAGAGCACAATATTTCCGTGGAATTCTCTTTGGTCAGCGCCGGTGATACTCTGACCCAGGCTATTTTGGCGGGGAAGGGCCCGGATGTGGCTTTGTTTGTAGGCGAGTCCACGGTGGTGAATTTGGGTATCCGTGGCGTTTTGGCGGACATGACGCAAATGCCCGGCTATGACACCGTTTCCCGGGAGGTTTATCCTTCCGCGCTGGTGCCCTTTACCTTTGGCGATGGCGTGTATGCCATGCCGGAGACCCAAACCTTTGATATGATGTTCGTCCGTGACGATATTTTTGAGGAGCTTGGACTGTCTGTTCCCAATACCTGGGATGAATTTTATGCGGTGCAGAAGAAGCTGGCAGAAAAGAAGCTGGAGATCGGCATTCCCGAAAGCCAGGGCATTTTTGAAATGATGCTTTTGCAAAGAGGCGGCTCCATCTACAATGCAGAATGCACCGCCAGTGCCTTGAAGACCCAGGAATCTGTGGAAGCCTTTACTCAGTGGACAGACCTTTACACCATGTACTCTCTGCCTCTGGCATTTAGCTTTGTGAACCGTTTCCGTACGGGCGAAATGCCTTTGGGTATTATGAGCTATACGGTGTACAATCAGCTGTGCGTAGCCGCTCCCGAGATCAAGGGTCAGTGGTCTATGTATCCGGTGCCTGCCACGGTCTGTGAAGACGGCACTTTGAACCGCAGCCAGAGCAGCACCAACACCGGCTGCATTGTGATGGAAGGCTCTCAGGATCTGGAAGCGGCCTATGAGTTTGTCCGCTGGTGGACGGATAGTCAGACCCAGGCGGAATTTGGCCGCCAGGTGGAGTCGGTGCTGGGTAAATCTGCCCGGTATAACACTGCCAATTCCGTCACTTTTGAGCAGCTGAACTGGACGGGCAAGGAGCTTGCTGTTTTGCGCCAGGCCCGTGAGGATGTGACCGACACACCCCAGACTATGGTCACTTACTATGTTTCCCGTTGTATTTCCAATGCATTCCGCCGGGTGGTATATAATTATGAAAAGCCCCGGGATGTGATCTACCGGTACAGCGATGAGCTGGATCTGGAATTTGAACGCAAGAAAGAAATTATGCAGGAGGTGGGATGATGAGCAAAAATATCCTTAAAAGCAACCGCAAGCCCGGTTTTTTTTCTAAATATGGCGCCACCTGCTGCCTGCTGCTTCCCTGGCTTTCTCTGTTTGTCTTTTTTGTGGTCATTCCCATCATTTGCGCCATCGTCATGAGCTTCACGGATTTTGATATGGTACGCACACCCCATTTTGTGGGCTTGCGGAACTATTTATCCTTGCTGCTGGATGATGAGACCTTCACCAAGTCCTTGAGTAACACCTTGTTTTACGCAGTGGTCACCGGACCTGCCGGATATATCATCAGTTATATTGTAGCCTGGCTGATTAACGAAGTGCAGTCAAAATTCTGGCGGTCTGTTTTGACCTTTGTGTTTTATTCTCCGGCATTGGCAGGCAGTGCCTATATGCTCTGGACCTTTATTTTCAGCGGTGACTCCTATGGCTTGCTGAATAGCTTATTGGTCAATCTGGGCTTTTTATCCAAGCCTGTGCAGTGGCTCACAGACCCCCAGTATAACTCCATTGTGGTTGTGGTCGTGTCCCTGTGGATGAGCATGGGCGTGGGCTTCTTGTCCTTTGTGGCAGGCTTTAAGCAGCTGAATAGTGAGCTGTTTGAGGCCGGTGCCATTGACGGTGTTACCAACCGCTGGCAGGAATTGTGGTATATCACCTTGCCGCAGATGGTGCCCCAGTTGCGGACCGGTGCGGTGTTGTCCATTTCCGGTGCGTTTGCGGTGGGCGGTGTGAATGCTGCTTTGACCGGCAATCCCAGTACGGATTATTCCACCCACACCATTTTGCTGCATTTGACGGATTTTGGCTACGGCAAGTATGAAATGGGTTATGCCTCCGCCATTGCTGTGATTTTGTTTGCAATGATGGTTGGCTCCTGGCTGCTGATTAACACGGTGCTTAAGCGCCTGTCATCGGATTAAGGAGGGCGGTTGTATGTTTAAACGAACAAGACGGGTTGCCCGCTCTACCGTGGGCAATGTGACCGTGATCCTCTTTTTGATGGTGTTTGGCGTGTTCATGGTGCTGCCCATTTACTACATGGTCATCAGCTCTCTGAAGCCCACCAGTGAATTGTTCTATTTCCCGCCTAAGTTTTATGTGATCAATCCCACGCTGCAGAATTTTTTGAGTCTCATTAAGCTGCAGGCGCAATCGGATGTGCCCTTCGAACGGTATTTGTTCAACAGCGTGTTTGTGACGGTTGTGTCCACAGTTGGCTATGTAATGATCGCCTCTATGGCCGCTTATGTGCTTTCCAAGCATAAGTTCCCCTTGAAGGGGCTTATTACCAAAACCGTTGTGTTTGCGATTTTGTTCCGCCCGGAGGTCACCTCCGTGCCCTTGTACATCCTGATGGTTAAGGCGCAGATCATCGATAACTATTGGGCGGTGATCTTGCCTGCCATGTCCGGCTCCTTTGGAGTGTTTTTGCTGCAGCAGTTTTTGGATAATGTTCCGGATGAAATGATCGAAGCGGCCCGGATTGACGGCGCCAGCGAATTCCGGATCTACGGTAGTCTGATCATGCCCATGCTGAAGCCCGCATGGATGACCGTTGTGATCTTTACCTTTATCTCCATTTGGAACACTACCGCCATGCAGTTTATTTACAGCGAGTCTATGAAAATGCTGCCGGCCATGTTGTCGTCGCTGAGTTCTGCGGGTATCACCAGAACCGGTGTGGCGGCAGCGGTGGGTGTTCTGATGATGATTCCGTCCGTTGTAATTTTCCTGTTTAGTCAAAACTCTATTGTGGAGACCATGGCGCATTCTGGCTTGAAGGGGTAATGCATGTGAAAAAGAAAATATTGATTATCCCGGTTTTGTGCTTGATGCTGGTTACGATGCTTTTGCCGGTTTCCGCCGAAGAAGTGGATACAAAGAACTATGTATACAATGAGTACGGCGAGCCTGTGAATGCGCCCAGCGCCTACCTCTACAGCCGTGTATTGCGAGGCCGGGATTTCGGTGTTGGTGATTTTTCCAAGATCACGGATCTGTATGTAAACGAAAAAGTGTATATTTCTGATTCCGGTAATCACCGCATTGTGGTGCTGGATCAGGACTATAATCTGCTGCGGGTGATTACGGAGGTTGTGGAAAACGGCGAAAAGACACCTTTGAACACGCCTTCTTCCGTATTTTATAGGGATGGCCTTTTGTATATTTGCGATACGGGTAACAGCCGTGTGGTCGTGATCGACGAAAATGACAAGGTGGTTAAAACCTTTGTGAAGCCCGCCTCTGACCTGCTGACCGAGGACTTTAATTTTAAGCCCTCCAAGGTGGTGGTCAATAGCGCCGGTTCTGTGTATATTGCCGCCAATGGTGTGTACCAGGGCTTGCTGCACTATGAAAATGACGGCAGCTTTATTGAATTTTACGGGGCAAATAAGGTGCAGGTGACGCCGGATGTGCTGATCAAGAGTATGTGGATGAACATTTTCTCGGATGAGCAGCGGGAGTCACTGATCCGCACTGTGCCCACAGAGTACGCCGGTATTTTTATTGACAGTGAGGATATGATCTACACCACCACCATTACCGCCACCGATTCTCAGGTCAAGCGGCTGAATGCTTCCGGTGAGAATATTCTTATGTATCCCGGTTCTACCACCGGTTTTTTGCAGAAGGGCTATAACCGCAATAACTTTGGCGATCAGACCATTGAAACTGGCAGAAACGGCGTCCGCCGCAGCCAAATTATGGATGTGGTGGTGGATGAGGACAATGTGATCGCCGTGCTGGATTCCCGCCGGGGAAGAGTGCTGCTGTTTGACAGTGAGCAGAATCCCCTGGGTATCTTTGGAGGAAGCGGCACCCAGGATGGCTGCTTCACCAGCGTTTCCGCATTGGGCAAAAACGGGGAAGCTTATATGGTTGCCGATAGCATCCGCAACAGCATCACGGTTTTTGAGCCCACTGCTTATATGCAGGAAATTCGGCTTGCCCTCCGTGCCTACGAGCGGGGCGACTATTCTGAAAGCCGCGCCCATTGGGAAAATGCTCTGGAGAGCAATGCGGGCTTGTTTGTGGCAGCCAGGGGCATTGGCCGTGCGCTGCTGCTGGAAGGTGACTTCGAAGAAGCCATGCGTTATTTGAAAATGGGTGACGACCGGTATTATTATTCCATGGCCCTGACCCGTTACCGCCGTGAATTCCTCCGGGATAACAGTCTTTGGCTGATTCCCTGTGTGATCGTGGTGGTGGCTGCGGCATGTTGGGGCTTGCGCAAATTGTATTTGGCAATTTTACATTCAGGAAAGGGGAGAGTGTCGTGAAAAATATCGTCCGGTTTTTTCGTGCGGTGTATATCAGCATTTGTCAGATCGACTGGGAAAGCTACCGCTGGCGCAATTTAGACAAGACCAAGCTTTTGGTGCCTCTCCGCTTTGCTGCCCATCCCATCGATTTGTTTAACGACATTAAGTATGAAAAGCGTGGCTCTTTGGGCATCGCCAATCTGCTTTTGTTCCTGTATTTTATCGAAGAGATCATCAATTATTTTATTGTTGCGTATTTGTTCAGTAATAACGAAGCCCAAAGCTTCAGCATTTGGCCCATTTTGCTGCGTACGGTGGTCGTGGTGCTGCTGTGGTGCTGCACCAACTGGGCCACCAGCACGCTGCAGGAGGGCAAGGGCAATTTCAAGGAGATCTATTTGGTGGCTTGCTATTCGCTGACCCCCCTGGTGCTTTTCTCCGTGCCGCTGACGCTGGCCACCAATGTTTTGACTTTGTCTGAATCTATGTTCTATACCACCATTCTCTCCGGTTTGCAGATCTGGTCTTTGCTGCTTCTGTTTTTGGGTACGATGGTGGTCCATCAGTTTACGGTGTTAAAAACCGTCGGGTCTGTGATATTGACGCTGTTTATGATCGTGATCATTGCGTTTTTGGTGCTTTTGGCATTTTCTATTTCGCAGCAGATGATCACCTTTGGCAATACCATTATCACGGAATTGCTCAGGAGGTGACACTGTGCGGAAACGAATGCTTGTTTTCCTGCTTTTGCTGTGCACCCTGCTCAGCGCATGCGCACCTGCCGCAGTTGGAAAGGATGTTACGCCCGAAAGACCGCAAACTGCAGGCAGTGACCGGTACACCCTTTCTGTGAATCCGGAGACTTGCGCGGTTTCTGTGTTGGATTTGGAGGGCAATGTGGTGCTTTCCACCAATCCGGAAGATCCCCAGGAGGATGAATTTACCTCCGGCGCAACGCTAAATAACCTGCGTTCTCAGCTGTTGGTCACTTATTACAGCGAGCTGAATGTAGATTCTACCTCCGGCAGTTATCTTTCCAGCGTGAAGCGGGAGACCTTTACCATCACCCAGAAAAATGATGCCTGCGTGCGCATTGATTATGATTTTTCCCGTAAGGACGAGCAATTTGTGATTCCCGTGGAATACCGCCTGGAGGATGATTATTTGCAGATCCGGGTGCTGACCAATGAGATCCGGGAATACGGCAATAAGCGCATTAACCGCATTTCCGTAGCGCCCTATCTTCTGCGGGGCGGCCAGGAGCAGGCCGGTTATTTGCTGTTGCCCGATGGCTCCGGCGCAACGGTGGATTTTGCCTATGTCAATCCCGATGCGGCAGCTTATAGTGCCCAGATCTACGGACGGGACGGCGCAGAGGCTATGTATTATGAAGAGGGCAATCCCAAATCCGTGCTGCTGCCTGTGTTTGGCGCGGATTATGAAGACCGCGGCGTGCTGGCCCGGGTGGATTCCAACGCTGCCGCAGGCTGGATCAATGCCCGGGCTACGGGCAGTGCCTGCAGCTATGCGTATGCCTACGCCAGCTTTGATTACCGTGTTTTTGATACGGTGACCATTGCCGGTAATGACTGGCAGTATAAAGAGTATGTCACCGCCGCTGAGCTGGTGGAAACAGAAGATTTTGCGGTTACTTATTATATGCTGGAAGAGGGCGGACTGGAAGCATTGGCGAAAAAGTGCGCCGAAACAGCCCAGATTGCGCCTAAAGCCCCGGAAAAGCCGCTGAATGCCGTGCTTTATGCTTACGGTCAAACAGAGCAGCGGGATGCGTTTTTGGGTATTCCTTACACGAAGACTCTGGTGGCAACCGACTTTGCGGCCCTGGAAGCTATGCTGGAAAGCCTGGGCGCGGAGGACCGCGCTTTGGCGGTGCTGGTCCAGGATTTTGATAAGGCTGCCCTGAAGGGCGATTATCCGCAGAAAGTAAAATGGAGTGCCGATTGCGGCGGTGCAGAGGGGTATGCTGCTTTGCAGGCTGCTTATCCGGATACTGCTGTTTATTGCGTGGAAAATCTGATGTATGAGCCGGCCTCCTCCTTCTTGTGGGCAAAGCAGGGGCAATTTGCCAAAATGGTCAGCCGTCAGAATCTGACCCGTTATGAATACTCTCCCGTGACCTATGCCTATGAAGCCTCCGAGCTTTACGGCTTGAAGCTTTCCAAGCTGTTGGAGCAGGCGCGGCAGGCTGTTGAAAAAGCGGGAAGCCCTATTGCCATGCAGTATGTGGGCAGCGAGCTTTATAGTGACAGTGGTAATGCCAACGGCGCAACCCGCAGCGCCTATGCCCGGCAGCTGGCTGCGTTGCTTGCGGATCAGGCGGGCAACAATGCCATTGAGGGCGCAAATGAATATGCCCTGGGCCAAGGAGCGATGAACTATTCTGTTCCGGTGTTTTCCTCCGGTTATGGCCTGCAGACCCAGTCTGTACCCTTCTTGCAGATGGTTTACCATGGCAATGTCATGCTGGCGTCCACTGCACTGAATCTGACTGAGGATCCTCAGAAAGAGCTGTTGGGCTGTATTGCCAGCGGCACGGTGCCCTGCTTTGCGGTCACGGAAATGAAAAATGAGGATCTGCGCCGCAGCGGATATAAAAATCTGTTTGGCACTTGCTTCGAAAGCCAGCAGGAGCAGATCTCGCAGTTACTTGCGCGCACAGAGGAGTTTTATGATCAGATTTATAACCGCCGCATTTTGTCTTATGAAATGACCGATGGTGTCAGCACAACTGTATTTGAAGGGGACATCCGGGTAATCGTCAACTTTACCCGCCAGGCGGTCACCGTGGAAAACCGTCAGATCGCCCCAATGGATTTTGAGATTATTTGCTAACTTGGGAGGTAATACCAATGAGTACTGCAAGAATCAATATTGAACATGGAACACCCGCTATTGAGATCAATGACGAAATATTCTCCCTTATGGCCATGACCACCCGTATAGGTGACGAGGAGTATATCCGTTCCTTGCGGGAAGCGGGGGTGCGTGTATTTTTCGTATTCGCCAATACCGATTGGCTGCGCCCCGGTAACCCGGAAGGGGACTGGTGGAACCGTATGACCGGTTTTGAGGCATTTTCTTATGAAGCCCAGAAGCTGCTGCGGCTGGTGCCGGATGCGTATATTATCGTCCGTGTGGGTATGCACCCGCCGGTGGAATGGATGGAAAAGCATCCGGATGACCTGCTGCGCTACAATGACGGAAGAACCATTTCCTGCATTATGAATTCTGAGGTGCACATGGACCGTGTGCCCGGCTGTTACTCCATGTGCTCTGATGCATGGCGCAAGGATGGCGGCGAAGCTTTGCTGCATTTCTGCGACCAGGTGGAGCACAGCCCCTTTGCAGACCGGGTGATCGGCTATTTTCTGGGCGCAGGCGGTACTTCTGAGTGGTATTATGTAAACCAAATTTCTGAGCCGGGAATGGGCATTTACGCGGATATTTCCCCTGCGTTCCGTAAGGAGTACGGCAGAATTTTGAAGGAAAAATACGGCACAGAGGAAGCCTTGCAGGCTGCCTGGGGCAAGGAGGCTACCTTTGAAGATCCTGGGATTCCGGATCTGCGGGAGCGGGAATATGTGATTATTGATAAGAAGATCATTCACTCCCTGGTGACTTTCGAGTGCGCAGACCGTATTGAGTCGGACATTCATTATAATAATCAGGAGCCCACCCGCAAGGGTGTATTCCTGAATGTAAACGGTTACCGCCATGTGTATGATTTCTTCAATGCCTGGCATGAGGGAACAGCCAATTCTCTGATTCATTTTGCAACCCTTTTGAAAAATCATAATCCCGACATTTTGGTGGGTTCTTTCTATGGTTCTTTGGGCTGCACGGATTATTATGGCTCCAGCACTACCACCAGCACCCGGAAGATTTTGGACTCCGGCGTGGTGGATTTCCTGGCCTCCCCCGGTGTGTATAATAACCGCTGGCCCGGTGGCTATGTGGCGCAGCGTGAAGTGCAGGATTCCTTCTCTTTGCGCAATAAGCTGTTTTTGTCTGAAGAAGACAGCCGCACCCATTTGGATTGCGATTTTTACCGGGATGCCAATAATTTCTTCACCATTCAGGATTCTTTGAATTCCTTGAAGCGTGATTTTGCCCGTAATTTGTGCGAAAACACCTTTGCCTGGTGGTTTGACCAGCATCAAAGCGGCGGACGCTACAAGCATGAAGATATTTATAAGATGATGTCTGTGCAGCAGAATGTGGCTGTGCAGGCTGCGAAATTCGGCGCGCCCAAGTCCAATGAGATCGCCATTATTTATGATGAAGAGAGTATCCATCTGGTTTCCAAGGGCACCAATTTGACCATGCTGGATTACTACCGCACCTCTGACCTGGCCCGGATCGGCGCTCCGGTGGATTATTATTTCCATGATGATATGGGCAACGAGAATATGCCGGATTATAAGGTGTATGTGATGCTCAATTCTTTTTGCCTGACCGATGCAGAGCGGGAGGTCATCCGTAAAAAGGCAGCCAAAAACCACGCTATGGTCATTTGGATGTATGCCCCCGGCTTTGTGAATTTTGACCGGGACACCGCCATGGACACCGCCCATATCTCTGAACTGACGGGTATGCAGGTAAACCGCATCGATGATACCCATTCTGTGAAATTCCGCATTACCGATCCTTCCCATCCGGCTCTGCGCCATGCGGTCGCGGACCGGTTCTATGGCTGGATCGACCGGGATGTGAGCAGCACCATTTGGGTGGGCTCTGTGCTGGATGTGCCCTTCCTGAATCCCTGCTTCACTATGGAGGAGAGCGAGGATGTGACCGTTTTGGGCCGTTACTGTGTGGATAATAAGCCTGCTTTGGCCATGAAGGACAATGGGGATTATGTCAGTGTGTACTGCACCACGCAGATCCTGCGGGCAGAGCTGTTGGCATCCCTGGCAGAATATGCCGGCTGCCATATTTATGGCTATGAAGATGACTGCATTTATGCCAACGAGAATTTCGTAAACATTCATGCAGTCAGCACCGGTAAGCATACGCTGCATTTCAAGAAAAAATGCAGTCCTTATGAAATCTATGAGGGCAGGTATTACGGTAAGAATATCGACACCCTGGAGCTGGAGCTTTACCGCGGACAAACATTGACCTTCTGTATTAACGAGAACATCAGCAACGGTTTATCCAAATGAGAAAGGATGGATCCCTATGATCGTCTTTAATGCTCCGTTTTTCTATTTGGAAACGGAAAACACCAGCTATATTATCCGTGTGACGGATGATGGGGTGCTGCAGCATGTGTACTATGGCAAAAAAGTATCCCGTGACGATTTTTCTTATTATGCCATTCACCGCGCTTGGCCCTGCGATCCTTTGTTTTATGGCAAAAGCGACAATTATAGCCTGAATGCGCTGCCCCAGGAGTACCCCACCTTTGGCCGGGGTGACTTTCGCCAGCCGGCTTTGATTTTGGAGGACAATAAGGGCAGAAGGATCAACCATCTGTCTTATGTGCAGCATACGCTGCAGGAGGGCCGGGAGCTGCTGCCGGGCATGCCCTGCCTGGATAAAAACACAGAAAATGTGCAGACCTTGATCATCACCACGGTGGATGAGGTTACCCAGGCGCAGGTGAAGCTGCATTATGTGGTGTTTCCCCAGGAGGATATTATTGCCCGGTACACGGTGGTCAGCAATCCAACCCAGGCACCTATGTATCTGCATAAGGCAGACAGTATTTCTGTGGATATTGAGCAGTTGGATATGGATTTTGTGACCCTGGAAGGTGCCCACATGCGGGAGCGGTATGTCGCCCGCCGCCGGGTCTGCCAGGGGACCACCAGCGTGGAAAGCCGCCGGGGTACTTCCAGCGCCATGCTCAATCCCTTTGCCGCTTTGGCGGCTGCGGAAGCCACGGAAAACGCCGGTGATGTATATGGCTTTACCTTTGTATACAGCTCCGATTTCCGGATCCTGGCAGAGGGTAACCAAATGAAGCAGACCCGCCTGCAGGTGGGCTTGAACCCGGAGACCTTCTGCTGGAAGCTGATGCCCGGTGAGACCTTCACCACCCCTGAGGCATGGATGACCTTCTCCAATGAAGGCTTTGGGCGTATGTCCCGGAATTTCCACCGGGTCTGCCGCAGCCATTTGGGCAATTCTGCCCGGAAGGATCTGCGCCATCCGATTATTGTGAACAACTGGGAAGCCACTTATTTTGACATTACCGAGCAAAAGCTGGAAGAAATGATCAAAAACAGCAGCGGCCTGGGCATTGATATGTTTGTGTTGGATGACGGCTGGTTTGGTTGCCGTGATTTGGACAGAAGCTCTCTGGGCGATTGGTATACCTGCGTCAGAAAGCTTCCCAACGGCTTGCAGCATATTGCCAAGGTTTGCCAGGAGTATGGCATGCAATTTGGCCTTTGGTTTGAGCCGGAAATGATCTCTAAGGACAGCGACCTGTACCGTGCCCATCCGGATTGGTGCATCCATTGTCCGGGGGTTGATCCCCGGGAGTCCCGGTGGCAGCTGGTGCTGGATATGAGCCGCCCGGAGGTGGTGGATAATATCTTCCATCAGATGTCCAAGATCCTTTCTGAGGCGGATATTCGCTATATTAAGTGGGATTATAACCGGAATATTACGGACAACGGCTCGGAGTCCCTGTCTGCTGACCGGCAGCTGGAGCACACTCACCGGCAGATGCTGGGTGTTTATTCGTTGATCC
Source organism: Faecousia sp. (assembly GCA_045591335.1). Taxonomy (GTDB): domain Bacteria; phylum Bacillota; class Clostridia; order Oscillospirales; family Oscillospiraceae; genus Faecousia. The sequence continues at coordinate 23,461 of JAZNSR010000117.1, read as the reverse complement.
GGCGGCTGACGGAGGCCTTCCCCCATGTGTTTTTTGAGGGGTGCTCCGGTGGCGGCGGACGGTTTGATTTCGGCATGCTCTACTATATGCCTCAAACCTGGACCAGCGATTCTTCCGATGCCATTGACCGTCTGAAAATTCAGTACGGCACCAGCTTTGCCTATCCGCCCATTAGCATGGTGGGCCATGTGTCTGCGGTTCCCAACCATCAAAATGGCAGAACCACACCCTTCCAGACCCGCGGTGAGATCGCCCAGATCTGCAGCTTTGGTTATGAACTGGATATCGGCAAATTGACAGACGCAGAGCGGGAATTGATCAAGCAGCAGACTGCCCATCACCGGGAATTGGAGCCGTTGATCTATGAAGGCGAGTTTTACCGCTTGCTCAGCCCCTTCACCGGGGAGATCTGCGCATGGGAGCTGGTGGCAGCGGATTACAGCCGGGCCTATGTGATGGCAGCTTATCAAAGCAATTGCGCATCTCCTGCTTATCAGTATTTGCGTTTGCAGGGCCTGGATCCCAACGCCCAATATTATGTGAAGCAGTTGGGCGTGACCCTCAGCGGTGATACGCTGATGCATGCGGGACTTCCGCTGAAAAAACCCTTTGGCGATTATATGACGATAGCTTTTGATTTGGTTAGGGCTGAGGATTGATCTATGAGGTTTTTCAAGAAAACGGCGGCTTTACTGCTGACGCTTGCATTGTGTACGACTGTGGGAGCCGGATGTACATTCGATTCCCCTCAAAAGGAGGAATATCCCGTGACGACGACTATTGAATTGCCGCCTCTTTACGGCGATCAGGATGATTTGTTGGAATACAATCCCGACCGGGGTTGGCGGCTTGAGGTTTTTTTCAATGTAGCCAATTCCACCGGCGATGGCATGGGCGCTCAGCCAGAGCCGGAAATGGAACTGATCCGGGCGCTGGAGCGCTATCAGAAATACCGTCCTCAGCTTTGCCAGGTGTATTTTTACCTGACCGGCTATAAAAATACGCCCGTTATTTCCCAGGAGGGCTTTGACCGGATGCAGCGGATGTTCGACACCGCCAAGGAACGGGGCATTAAGCTGATCGTCCGCTTTGCCTATGAAAGTGATATGGAAGGCACCGGCGAGGCCGCCGATGAGATCATGCTGGCCCACATGCCCCAGCTGACACCGATTTTGGAGAAGAATATCGATGTGATCCATACCGTGGAAGCCGGTTTCCTGGGCGCCTGGGGCGAATGGCATTCCTATAAGCTGCCGCATGACGAGCTGGCAATCTTAAAGGGTGTTTTGAATATGGTGCCGGAGGCGCTGTATGTGCAGGTTCGTTACCCCCGGGTGAAAAATGTGCTGGCAGATGTGGAGCCGGATAATCCCCATCTTAAACGAATGGGTTATCATGACGATAGCTTTTTTGGTTGGCAGGATGCTCAGTGGAATGACGGCTTGAATCCCTGGGAGGACCAGTGGGAGCAGATGCGGAAGGAATCTCCTTACGGTCCTGAGGGCGGCGAGATGTTCTGGGGCTGCCAGTATAGGCTGGACCTGTGGGCTCCCACCACCGGCGAAATGGCTATCCGTAAGTATAGCGCGTTCCACCAAAATTCCTTTAGCATTTACCATAGCTTTATAGAAGAGCCTTATGTTGCCTGGGCAGTGCCCGGTGCAGGCTATTATAGCATGCAGGATTGGTTGGTAGAGCCGGTGACCCGGCAGATGCTGGATACATATATGGTGGCTTATGATCCCATTTGGTTCCAAAATGAAAACGGTGAGGAGATTGCGCGAACTGCCTTTGAATTTGTGCATGACCATTTGGGCTACCGCCTGCGTGCCATGGTGCTCACTTTGGACGGTAAGCGCGAATGCGCGGAGAATATGCGGTTGACCATGTCTCTGCGTAATACAGGTTTTTCTGCTGTGTTTAATATGGAAAGTGGATTTGCGGTGCTGGATCAAAACGGCCAGGTAATTTCCACCGTTGCAGCAGGAAATCCCACCAAATGGCTGCCTGCTGACCCGGAGACTCATGAAACGCTTTACCACTCCATCTCCGCGGAGCTGACCCTCCCGGAAACACCGGGAACTTATCAGATTGCATTCTATCTGAAGAATTCCGCAGGCACCGGTGCCCGCCTGGCAAACGACCTGCAATACATAAACGGCTATAATATTTTGGAAACTGTGGAAGTGAAATAAGTTTGCTTTCCGGTATTGGATTTTATTTGAGGGAGTAATTCCCGCAGCATAGGAAAGCGAGGTTACTATGCAAAATTATAAAAGACTATGTGCGCTGCTGATCATGCTGTGTTTGGTTGTGGGTATGATGCCCTTGGGGGCTATTGCCGCAGAAGACACAGAAACGAAGATCGTCAAACAGCAGGTTTTGCTGGGTGAGGATCTGACCATGCGGTTTTATGCCAATATCAGCCAGCAGGACCGGGAAAACGGTGTGATGCATATTCGCGTTGGTAATAGAAATGTGCGCTATACGGTCAAGGATATGACCCCCAATGCAGATGGTCATTATGTGTTCAGTGTGGATCTGGCTGCTCCGGAAATGACTGAGAACATCACACTTACTCTGGAAAAGGAAGCTGTTAACGGTCAGCTGAAAATTGGCGGTGTTTGGTATGTGTCCAAGGAGGATCATACCAAGATTCAGATTGGCGATAAGGTTGTCGATCTGAAAACCGGCGGAGAATGCACCCCGGTGGTCACGGAGTATTTGCAGGCCATTACCCCTGCTTATGAAAATAGCGAAGTTGGCGCAGCTTCCAGTTTGGTGAAGATCGGTGAAGACCCTGCCTGGGGCGGCATTGTTTCTCAGGCCACCATGGTTGCTGCAGAGAAGATCAGTCTGATCGATAATCAGAAGGCTGTGGTAATCGACAGTCCAATCAACGAAGGCTATTTCAGCGAAAGCGGCGCAACCTATCCTCTGTTTGCGGTGAATTGCGGATGGAGAGAATTGAATGTTGACACCCAGGATGTGCTGTTTTATATGGAATTACCCCAGGCCAGCTCCAGCATCCGTTTAAATGCGCTTTGCTGTAATTCCTGGAGTGTGTATCCCACCGGCCAGGGTATGCAGTATCAGTATCTCTCTGTTGATTCTCTGGAATGGCAGGATGGTACTGTCAGTAATGACAATAACCGTACGCTGGCGCTGACGCCGGGCTTCAAGGGCTATGTGCGGTTGAAGGTGGACACTTCCATCAATGCCGATACCTTCCCCGAATCCAAAATATTGCAGGTTCAGGAGTTTTCTTTCCGGGCAGAGAAATTTGGCGGGGATTACGGTCCTATAAAGCTGGGTGGCGTTTGGTTTGTTTCCAAGGAGGAGTTCACCCATATCCAGGTGGATGGGGAAACCGTGAGCAAGATGACAACGGCGGAGGATCCTAATGCCAGAGATTATCTGTTGGGCATGTCCCCGGCAGCGGAGGGCGCAGAGGTTGGTCAGACTTCCACTTTAGTCACCGCTTCGGATCCTGCCTGGGGCGGCATCGCCTCTCAGGTGACTATGCAATCGACCTATGGAATGACGCCTTTGGGTGAATACCGTTCCACGGTGATCGACAGCCCCATTTGTGAAGGCTATTTCAATCCGTCGGGTCAGACCTATCCCATTATGGCAGTGAACTGCGGTTGGAAAAATCTGGATACAGCAAACCAGGATGTGATGTTTTATGTGGAATTGCCTGCTGCCAGCTCCGGCCTGCGGATCAATTCCTTTGCCTGTAACAGCTGGAGTTTCTGGGTATCACCTGCCGGCATGCAGTATCAGTATTTGCCCGTGCAGGGCTCTGAGTGGATCGATGGAACGGTCAGCGCGGATGATAACAAGAATCTTGTGTTGCCCCAGGGCTTTAAGGGCTATGTGCGGCTGAAGGTCAATACTGCCGGCAATGCAGCGGATTTTCCTGCAGAGACCTTGACTATCCAGGATTTTTCCTTCCAGTGTGATCGCTTTGGCGGCACACCGGTTTTGCGCACAGAGTATTCTGTCCGCAATTATGCGCAATACATTTTAAATAATAATTATACTGTGGAAACTAAGAATCTGGTGAAGCAGATGCTCAATTATGGCGCAAAGGCGCAGCAGTATTTTGGATATCGGCTGCATAAGCAGGCCAATGCGGGCTATGAGATTGAAACCGCAGCTACCATTGCCGATACTGCTCCGGAGGCAATTGTGCAAGGCAGAGTAGATGGAATTTCTGTTTACGGCTGTACAGTTGCCCTGCAGAGTAAGCTTGCAGTCAGATATTATTTCTATGGCTCCAAGGATCTGTCAGAATATACTTTCCGGGTGGGTGGCAAAGAGGTTGCCCCCGTGGTAAAGGACGGTATGTTCTATGTGGAGGACAGCGGCATTACCCCGGACCGGATGGATACCCTAACAACTGTGACGGTTTCGAAGGACGGCCAGGAGCTGTCTGTGCAGTACAGTCCCATGTATTACATCAGCCGTATGTACAATAAGTCCACCACCAGCCAGACCATGAAGGAGCTGTTACTGGCGGCAACCGGATATTTTGAGGCGGCAAAGGTATTCACCGGTGTTGCTGAAAATGAAAGCGTTAACGGTAAAATCGCCCTTGCGCCGCTTTACGGTAATCAGGATGCGCTGCTGGAATACAATCCAGACAGAGGCTGGCGGTTGGAGGCCTATGTGAATGCGGCAGGCTCAGTGGACAATGCTGCAAGCGAATTGGTCAATGCGCTGGAGTATTATAAAGACTATAATCCTCAGCTGTGCCAGGTTTATTTTTACTTAAATGGCTTTAACGATACCCTCACCATTCCCCAGACGGGCTTTGACTGCATCCAAAAGGTCTTTGATACTGCCCGGGCCCGGGGGATCAAGCTGATCGTCCGTTTTGCCTATGAAAGCGACATGGAGGGCACCGGCGAGGCTACCGATGAGGCCATGCTGGCCCACATTCCCCAGCTGAAGCCCATCCTTGAGAAAAATGTGGATGTGATCCACACGGTGGAAGCCGGCTTCCTGGGCGCCTGGGGCGAGTGGCATTCTTATAAACTGGAGCATGACGAGCTGGCTATTTTGAAAGCCATTTTGGATATGGTTCCCGATAGCCTGTATGTGCAGGTGCGGTATCCCCGTGTCAAGAATCTGCTGATTGATGCAGAACCCAATCATCCCGATCTGCAGCGGATTGGCTACCATGATGATAGCTTCTTTGGCTGGCAGTATGCTAAATGGAATGACGGCCTGAACCCCGGTGAGGTCCATTGGGAGCAAATGCGCGTGGAATCCCCCTATGCTCCTCAGGGCGGTGAAATGTTCTGGGGCTGCCAGTATAACAACTGGGATCCTACCACCGGCGAGCTGGCTATTCGCAAGTATAGCGCCTTCCATCAGACCTCTTTTAGCTTGTACCACAGCTTCATTGAGGATGGCCTTGTCCATTGGGTGAAGGAGATCCATAAGGAGGATCCGGATGCCGGTTATTACAGCATTCGTGATTGGCAGGAGCAAGCTGTGACCACCGATTGGCTGGATAGTCAGAAGATCCCCTACGATCCTTGCTGGTTCCAGGACGAAAACGGGCAGAGCTTGGACCGTACCGCCTTTGAATTTGTGCAGGATCATTTGGGTTACCGTTTGCGGGCGCTGAATCTCAGTATGGACGGAACTCTTGGCTGCGGCGAGAAGCTGCAGGTTGCGGTGGAGCTGAAGAATACGGGCTTCTCCGCGGCGTTTAATATGGAAAGCGGCCTTGCCATTTTGGATATAAAGGGCAATGTGGTTTCCACGGTTGCCGCAGGGGATCCAGAAACCTGGCTGCCCGCGGATCTGAGCACCAATGCACCGCTTACCCATACGGTGGCAGCTGATTTTGTGCTTCCGCAAGCAACGGGAACTTATCAAATCGCATTTTATGTGAGAAACTCCGCAGGTACCGGCGCGCGCCTGGCTAATGACCTGCCCTTCGTAAACGGTTACACAGTTTTACAAACTATTGAACTTCGTTAAGGAGAGCCTATGGAAAACATTCGTTTCATAGACCAACAGGGGACTTTTTCTATGGATCACCCTGAAAATCATTCCTATCTGTATTTCCCTGCGGCCAATGAGAAGGGGATCAAGAGCGCAATAACGCCTAATTTCGGCGGAGATTGCAAGCTGGATCAAAACACCTTTCTTTTGGAGCCGGTCAGTGCGGAAAACCTGCACAATAACCGGGGTGTCCGGAATTTCTGGGTCAAGGTGGAGGACCGGCTTTGGTCAGCGGTGGGTGCCAGCGCATGGCAGGAAACCCAGCGTTTTACTTCCCGCCAGGAAAAGAGCACCTTGACTGCCGGCTTTATGTGGCAGCAGGTGCGCAGAACAAATGCAGAACTGGGTCTGGAGGCGGATGTGCTTTCCTTTGTTCCCACAGAGCAAAATGTGGAAGTTTTCTCAGTTACTTTGGCTAATAAGGGTGATCTGCCGGTGCAGATCACCCCTGTGGCGGCTATTCCCATTTATGGCCGCAGCGCAGATAATTTGCGGGATCATCGCCATGTAACCAGCCTTTTGCATCGCACGGAAACCACCGATTGCGGTGTTTTGGTGAAGCCTACTCTATCGTTTGACGAGCGGGGTCACCGTAAAAATGAAATCACTTATTTTGTCTGCGGTATGGAGGGCGACGGCAGCTGCCCCGCAGGATTCTATCCCCTGGTTGAAGATTTTATTGGGGAGGGCGGAACGCTGACCCATCCCCGGGCACTTTTGGAAAGCACCCCGTTTGTGGGGGCGCATCAGCATTTTGCCGGCAAAGAGGCCTTGGGCGGCATTGTCTTTGCCAAGCGTACCCTGGCTCCCGGGGAGCAGGTGCGCTATACGGTCCTGTTGGGCGCAACGGCGCAGGCTGGGGAGATCGCTCAATGGACACAGCAGCTTGCCACATCTCAACAGGTGGATGCTGCTTTTGAGAACACAAAGAATTATTGGAACAGCCGGGTGAATGTGCATTACCATACCGGGGATGACCGGTTTGACCGGTATATGCGCTGGATCAGCTTCCAGCCCTTTTTAAGAAGAATCTACGGTTGTTCTTTTTTGCCCCATCACGATTACGGACGGGGTGGCCGTGGTTGGCGGGATCTTTGGCAGGATTGCTTGTCTTTGCTGTTGCTGGAGCCTGCTGGTGTAAGGGAAATGATCGTGCAGAATTTTGGCGGTGTGCGCATCGATGGCACCAATGCAACCATTATCGGTACGCAGCCTGGCCAGTTCATTGCCGATAGAAACGGCATTTGCCGGGTGTGGATGGATCATGGGGTATGGCCCTGGATGACCACAAAGCTTTACATGGATCAAACCGGTGATTTCTCCGTTTTGCTGGAGAATGTACCGTATTTTAAAGATGAAATCAATTTCCGGGGTACGGGGCGGGATGCCCGGTGGACCCAGGATGTTTTGCAGAAGACCCAAACCGGAGAGGTGTATGCTGGCACAGTGCTGGAGCATATTTTACTGGAGCATTTGTGCGCCGTGCAGGAGACCGGTGTTCATGGGCATATTCGCCTTCGTGGGGCGGATTGGAACGATGCGCTGGATATGGCATCGGAAAACGGAGAAAGTGTTGCTTTTACCTGCGCCTATGCTGGCAATTTGGAGGAGATTGCGCAGCTGTTGGAGACTTTGGCGCAGAGAGGTATGACAAAAGCAGAACTGCTGGAGGAAATACAGTTGCTGCTGGAAAACGCCATGGAAGCCTTTTTGGAAGCCTGCGCCCATACGGTCAGTGGCCGCAAATGCGGGTTTGACACTTTGCAATTGGCTGTTGCTTTGCGGGAAAAGGCAGAGCAGATCAAAGCGCATATCCGGCAAAGGGAGTGGATCTCCGGGGGCGAAGAAGGCTGGTTTAACAGCTATTACGATGACCATAAAAATCCCGTTGAGGGATTTTTCCCGGATGGGGTGCGCATGATGCTCACCGGGCAGGTGTTTGCCATTATGAGCGGCACAGCAACAGAAGCGCAGATATCCCAGATCTGCCGGGCAGCGGATCGGTATTTATACAATCCCCAGGTGGGTGGATACCGGCTGAATACAGATTTTCATGAAGAAAAGTTCGATTTGGGCCGGATGTTTGGCTTTGCCTATGGCGAAAAAGAAAATGGTGCTGTATTCTCTCACATGACTGTTATGTATGCCAATGCTCTTTACCGCCGTGGTTTTGTACGGGAGGGCTATCGGGCATTGCAAAGCCTTGCCAATACTGCCATGGATTTTCAAACAAGTCATATTTACCCCGGTATTCCGGAATATTTCAACGGTTCCGGCCGGGGCATGTATCACTATTTGACCGGTGCGGCCAGCTGGTATATGCTCACATTCATTACCCAGGTTTTTGGCGTCAGAGGAGAACAGGGCATTCTTTGCATTGCCCCTAAGCTGGTGCGGGAGCAGTTTGACCGGGACGGTCAGGCGAAGATATCTCTGCGGTTTGCAGAAAAAGATTTTGAAATTATTCTGTACAATCCGGAGAATTTGGACTACAATCAGTATAGTATTTTGGACGCAAGATGCGGCGGTAGGGTTTTGCAGCCGGAGCAAAAGCGGGTGCTTGTGCCGCTGCCGGATGGGTCCAGCAATCAGATTATTATTACATTGGGGAAAAGCCTATGAACATAAAACCGATTACCGGTACTTGGTTTGAATTTACCCACCACAGTACTGTTGAGGGCGTTTATTGGAACGAGATATGCCGTGGGTTTTCCCATGCCCAGTGGCGGGAAAAGGTGCGGGAGATCGCAGCGGCTGGCATGAAGTATATTGTGCTGATGGGCACGGCTTTGGTGGATGACACCAGGGAAGAAGCTTATTTCAGGACTGATGTATTTCCTTTTGCTGAAAATTTTACCTGTGAAGACCCCATTGAAGCACTGCTGGCAGAGGCGGACGCGCAGGATTTGCGGGTGTTTTTGTCCACAGGCTTTTATGGCACTTGGTTTTATCCCATGACCAATATGACAAGCCCCCAGGTGACAAAGCGGGCTTTCCGCGCCATGGAGCAGCTGTATGCTCTTTATGGGCATCACCGTTCTTTTTATGGCTGGTATTTCCCGGATGAAACCTGCATTGAGGGCAGCTTTCATCCTGATTTTGTGGATTATTGCAACCGTTACAGTGCCTTTGCCCGGTCACTGGATTCCCGCTTTCGTATGCTTATTGCCCCTTATGGCACCAATATGCTGGTGGCGGACGACAATTATGTGCGTCAGCTGGATGCGTTGGATGTGGATATGATTGCCTACCAGGACGAAGTGGGCGTGCACAAATCCACCCCCGACCAAACGGGAGCCTATTATGCCGCTTTGCGCCGGGCCCATGACCGTTCCGGGCGGAGCAAGCTTTGGGCAGATATGGAGCTGTTTGATTTTGAGGGCGAGGTGTATCGTTCTGCGTTGATTCCGGCAGATTTCTCCCGGGTGAAGCGTCAGCTGGAGGCAATTTCTGAGCATTGCGATGAAATTCTTTGTTATCAGTACCTTGGCCTTATGAATCAGCCGGGCACCACCGCCTTTTGCGGTCACCCGGATTCAACGAAATTATTTAGCGATTACCAGATGCATTTGAAAAACAGATAAGGAAAGAGATGATGGCTTTGTCATACGGAAAATTTATTGAAAATACCGCAGGATACGAGCTGAATGATCTGAATTTGCCGTCTCCCTGGGAATATATTTATCAGAACCGGGATTTGCTTTTGAAGGTGGACCAGCACGGTCCTGTGTATGTCCAGGCAGATCCTCCCGGTGATATCATGCTTTTCCGCCGGGAGAATGGGCAGAGCTTTTCCAACTGGATGGTTTGGATCAGCGAAGAAGAGGAAGAGCCTTTTAATAATTTTTTCCGTCCTACGGTGAGTTGTGCCCGATGCTGCGAAAACCCGGAGGAGTTGTCCATCCGCTATCTGCCGGAAAAGGCGGTTTATTCCTTTGTGCGCAATGGACTGAAGATCCAAACGGAGTTTACGATCCTGCCCAAGGGCAAGGAGCTTGCTATGCGCTTTTGCGTGGAGAATACACGGCAAACTGCTGCAAAATTGCGGCTGAATCCCTATTTGATTCCTTATGTAAATCTGTCCACCTTGGCACCCTGGGATAAAAATGAATGGTATTTGCGCACAGGTTATGCAGGAGCAGGGGAACAGAATGTGTTTTGGACCCAGCTTTTGAATCCTGCGGGTGATGCTTCCAAGCGCAGAACTATGGTGCTGCTGACACCTGCTGAGGATCTGCAAACGGTGGAGATCAGCCTGGAAAAGTTTGTGGGTTGTGGATCGGTGTATTGCCCGCAAAACGCCTTGGGCTGCACCTTGCGTATGGCTGCTGCAAGCGAGCTGCAATATGGGCAGTATACGCTGGATAATCAGCTTTACGGATGTCCTCCGGTGTATGCCATGCAGTATGACTGGGTGGTCGAGCCCGGTGAAAGCAAGATCTTAGTGCAGTCTTTAAGTCTGCCCGACCATGATGAAAAGGGCGAAATGCCTGGGCAGGATGTGGCCTTTGCGGCAAAACGGTGGTTTTCGCCGGCATTCTTTGACGACAATTGCCAAACCCTTCGTGACCAGTACCGGCAGATTTTTGAAAAGAACTGTATTTGCACGCCCAATGCTGAGTTCAATTATTATATGAATTATTGGATCCCCATACAGATGGAGTGGATCGCTTCTTTGGACCGGGGCTGGCCCAGCGGTATGCGTGGAACGCGGGACAGTGCCAATGACTACATGGCGCTTTTGGCATTGCATCCGGACAATTGCCGCCAAATGCTGCTGACCTTGTTCTCCTGCCAGCGCAGTGACGGCTGGTTCTTGCGGCAGTATTCCTCCAAGGGGCGGTTGGGCAAGCATGATGAACGGTCCTATGTGGACGGCGGCGTGTTTGTGCTGGAATTCCTTTACCGTTATTTTGCCTTTACCGGCGATTTTTCCTTGCTGGAGGAGCGGTTGCCCTGGCTGGATAAAGACCAAAAATCCACCTTGACCCAGCATATGATCAGTGCGGTGGAGTATTATCTGGATCCCAAGAATATTGGCGAACATGGGCTTTGCAAGATCTATGGCGGTGACTGGAACGATGCGGTGAATATGGCCGGCTTGCTGGGCCGTGGGGAATCTGTTATGGTCAGCTGTCAGACGGTGATGGCGCTGCGGGATGTTGCAGAGATCTTCCAAAAAATCGAGATATTCCCCCAGAAGGTCACCCAGTACACAGAAGCAGCGGAGGTTATGCGCAGAAACATTTTGCGGTATGCCCGCAATGAATGCGGCTGGTTCAATTCTGTGTTTAATGATGATGGAAAGTGGATTTTCTCCAATCAGGACCCGGATGGCCAGTTCCGTCCCTATGGACCTGCGAACTACTATGCGGTGATCAGCCGCACCGTAGAGCCGGAGCGGGTCCATGAAGCGTTGGCGGTTGCAGACATGCTGAAGGGACATTGTGGCTATCGGCTGTTCCATCCTCCTTTTGGCGGGCATAAGATCCCCCATGTGGGCCGCCAGACCACCGGTGATGTGCCGCCCTTCCAGGCGGAAAATGGCAATGTATATAACCACGGTTCTCAGGGCTTTTTGGCAAGAGCTTTGGGCAGGGCAGGCCAGGGAGATTATTTGTTTGATGTGCTGCAGTGGATGCTGCCCTATGATCAGGAGCGTCACCCCACCCAGCTTGCCTATACGGCCCCCTATGCGGTCACCAATTGCTATCAGCAGCTTCCGGTGTTTGATCACCGGGGCATGCTCAGCTTCCTGACTGGCAGCGTGGCAATGTCTTTCCGGGGTGCTTATGAATGGCTTATGGGCGCGGAACCTGTTTTAAACGGACTGCGGATCTGCCCCTGCATTCCCAGGACCTGGGAGCAGGCATCTTCTGTGTTTAGCTGCCGGGGCAAGCGTATTTGCCTCACCATTAAGCGTGGCACCCAGGGCTTGCTGCTAAACGGCACGGCTGTGCAGCAGGTGACCGATGAGCAGCGTACATATCATCCCTTCTATCTGATCCCCTGGACAGAACTGAAGGAAGAAAATAGTATTGAAGTATACCTGTAAAGGAGAATGAGCTATGATCACTACAAAGCGTTTACTATCCGTGTTTTTGATGTCAGTCAGCTTGTTTACTTTGTGTGGCTGCGGAGGCGGCGCATCCACCCCCTCCACAGAGCCTTCCAATGAAGATGTTACGCCCTCCACGGAGCAGCAGACCGCTTCGGAAAGCTGGCTGGACGCATATTCCAGCGAGCCATTTGCAGTTTTTGACTTCTTTGAGGGCAAGGATATGTATGGCGACAAGACCATCAATATCATTGGCGACAGCATCTCCCAGGGTTTGAATTCCGATTTGTTTTATGATAATTCCTGGGCTTCTTTGTTTAAAGAAGTGATCGCCAAAAAATATGGCACCTATAATATTGGCTATGTTTCCTTGCTGGACCGTACCAATGAGGCAGTTCCGGGCCGGGAAATGCACACCATAACCTTTGATGGCGCATGGGACCGCTATTATGTTTCCGGCAATACGCCCGGCGGCATGTCCTATGCCACCCATGAAGCAGGTGCGGTTATGCACATCGAGGTTAATCGCATGGAGGGCGGCAAGGACCGTCACATCAATGGCTTTTATGTGTATTATCCCGAAGGCCCTTACCGCAGCACCATCACTGTGAAGGTCAACGGTGAGCAGATGGCAGTGATTGATGCTAACCGTCCCGAGGAAAACGGCTGCGCCCGCAGCGCGTATATTGCCCTTCCCGAAAACTGCCCGGATCTGGTGCAGATCGACCTGGTTGCCGGGGATTGCACCAATAAGAGCGTGATTATTTCCGGCATTTCCTATATTGATGATCCCAATGCTTTGATCGTAAATAACTATTCGCTTAGCGGCATTCGCCTGGCAGATATTGAAGATACTGCCTTGCAGAATATGTGCAAGGCCAATGTGGTCATTCTCACCCTGGGCACCAATGATTCCGGCACAGGCATTGATATCGGCACCTTTAAGTCCAAGCTGGACCGGGTGGTGTTTGCCTGCCAGGAAAATGGCAGTTTGCTGATCGTGGGCAATATGATCTGGGACAGAGAGAATGATCCCAATTATGCCTCCGCCTTTAAAAATGCCCTGCATAATGCAGCGGATGCAGCGGGCGGTTACTATCTGGATATGAACTTTGCCAAGATCCGTTCGCCTGAGTTCCTGGAGGTCAGCAGACCCTGGGATGTGCATCCCACCGTTACCGGGCACAAGCTGATTGCCCAGGTGCTTTGCGAGTATTTGGAGGCCCTGTAGGTATGGAACTGAAAGGTAAAAAAATTGCTTTTCTCGGTGACAGCATCACGGAGGGATGCTGCGCATCGAAACCGGAAAATTTTTACTGGAATTTGGTGGCAAGGGATACCGGTGCGCTGGGCTATGGCTATGGCATTGGCGGCACACGGATCGCGCCCCAAATCGAGCCTTCTGAAGAACCTTTATATGACCGCTATTTTGCCTCCCGCATTGACGAAATCATTCCAGATGCGGATGTGATCGTGGTCTTTGGCGGCACCAACGATTTTGGTCACGGGGATGCGCCCTTCGGCAATTTGGATGACCGGGGGGAGGATACCTTTTGCGGGGCTATGCACTGCCTGCTCCAAAAGCTGATCATCCGCTACCCCCATGCCCAATTGGTGGTTATGACACCCCTGCACCGGGAGGGTGAGGAATATCTGGCTTCCGGAGACCGGGGCAAGCCCCGGCAGGCAAAGCTGGAGGCTTATGTGGATGCCATCATTGCCATCAGCGGTTATTATGGCGTTCCGGTGCTGGATCTGTTCCGGACCTGTAGTATGCAGCCCGGTGTTCCCCTGGTGAAGGAAATGTTTATGCCCGATGGCCTGCATCCCAACGATGCCGGTCATCGCCGGCTGGCTGACCGGGTGATCGGATTTTTGACTTCTTTATAATATTTGCTGGAGTTGGTTTGCGACGGTCTATCCTAATCATTATGTCAGCGGTGAGATCCCTTTCTCTCCGGTGCAATATGAAACCTTATTAAAAAAGCGAAAATACTGTAAAATATGGAGGCAGAAATATGCGTTGTTTTCAAGTGCATTTAAAGGAGCGTTTCCCTTTCCTGGGAGAAAATGGCTGTGATGCTTATTTGGATGCGTATCTTCCTTATAATATGACCGAAATGCGGCGGGAAAATCAAAGACGGCCCTCTATTTTGCTATGCCCCGGCGGCGGCTATGGTATGTGCTCCCAGCGGGAGGCAGAGCCCATTGCCCTGCGGTATTTGTATGCGGGTTATAATGTCTTTATTTTGTGGTATTCCGTAGCACCTCACCGTTTCCCTCAAGCATTGCGTGAGGTGGCGGCATCTATGGAGCTGATCCATGAAAATGCACAGCAGTGGAACTGCGATGAAAGCCGCATTGCCATTATGGGCTTTTCTGCCGGCGGCCACCTGGCGGCTTTGTATAGCAATGCCTATGATTGGCCGGAGGTGCGGGAGGTATTCCCCAATAGCAAGAGCGTGAATGCATCTGTTTTGTGTTATCCCGTGATCTGCGCAGTGCAGGGACTTACCCATGAAGGCTCTTTCCGAAATCTTTTAGGCCAGTTCCCCTTGAGTCCGGAGATGACAGAGCGTTTCTCCTGTAACCGGCTGGTGAGTGAGAAAACACCCCCGGCATTTTTGTGGGCCACTGCGGAAGATGGCGCGGTTCCTGTGCAGAATACTTTGCTTTATGCCAGCGCATTGGCAGAGCATAAGGTTCCCTTTGAGGTGCATGTTTTCCCCTATGGTTACCACGGCATGGCAACCTGCAACCGGGAGACCCTGGATGGAAATATCACCCCGGGTATGGCCCATACGGAAGGCTGGATGGATGAAAGCTGCCGTTGGCTGAAGCTGATTTGGCCGGAAAAATAATCTTTGCTCGGTTTCAGGAGGATACCCATGATCACCAAGGAATTTACCTGGAAGGTTGGATATACGGAGGATCTTTTGCTTCCTCCCCGGGAAATGGTCCCGGCAAAGGTGCCTGGAGCAGCGCAGCTGGATTATATGGCTGCGAAGCAGCTGCCTTCTTATTTGCAGGATGATAATAGCCGGTTATTTACCTGGATGGAGGATGTATACTGGGTTTATGAAACCCAGCTGGATTTTTCTCTGACGGACCGGCAGATCGCCACGCTGGTATTGGCAGGCGTGGATTATCAGTGCGTCGTCCGGGTGGATGGTGCGGTGATTGCGGAAAATGAGGGGATGTTCACCCCGGTTATCTGCGATGTCAGCCCGTACTCCGGCAAACCGCATAAGCTTGAGGTGGTCGTTTTCCCCGCACCCAAAGCAGATGATTCTGCCACAAGATCCCAGGCCCGTAAATGCTGCAAGCCTGCGGCCTGCTATGGCTGGGACTGGCATCCCCGTTTGATCACCTCCGGCATATACGACCGGGCCTATCTTAAGATTCAAGACCTGCATTGCATCACATATCTGGATACCCGCTATACGCTGAGTGATGACCTTTCTCAGTGTCAGCTGAATGCCCAGGTCGGTGTTCAGACAGAAGGCGTTGTATGCCTTCAGCTACTGGATAATGATAGTGTTGTTTGCGAGGAAACCCGCTTTTGTCCTGCCGGAGAAAGCTGTTTCACTTTTACAGTGGAGCAGCCGAAATTATGGAATCCCATTGGTTACGGCCCGCAGAATATGTATACCTTGCGTGCCCACACGGTTTCCGGCGATGCTGTTGCGGATGAAGCCAGCAGGAGGATCGGTTTCCGCAGGGCCAAGCTGGTGATGAATGCAGGCAGCTGGGATGGGCCGGAAGGCTTCCCCAAAAGCCGGTCAGACAGCCCTGCCACGCTGGAGATCAACGGCAGACGGATTTTTGCCAAAGGTTCCAATTGGGTCAATGCGCATGTAGCCCCCGGCGTTTTGCGGGATGCGGATTATGAGACCCTTTTGAACCTGGTGCGGGATGCCAACATGAATATTCTGCGCATTTGGGGCGGCGGGTTTGTGAACCATGAAGCTTTTTTTGACCTGTGCGATGAAATGGGTATTATGGTCTGGCAGGAGTTTCCTCTGGCCTGCAATGAATACCCGGACGAAGACCCGTATTTGGCGGTTTTGGAGCAGGAGGCCACCAGTATTGTCCGCAGACTGCGCACCCATCCTTGCCTGACCATGTGGTGCGGCGGCAATGAGCTGTTTAACAGCTGGTCCGGCATGACGGAGCAGCATCATGCGTTGCGTCTGCTGGATAAGGTCTGCTACACGGAGGACCGGTTCACCCCCTTTATTATGACCTCTCCTTTGAATGGCATGGCCCACGGTCATTACTGCAATTATGATGAGAACGAAAAAGAAGAATTTATAACTATGCTGGTCCGTTCGCGCAATACGGCCTATACGGAATTTGGATGCCCTGGCGCATCGGATCCCGCATACATCCGCCAGTATATTTCCGCAGAGAATTACGCCGATTGTTCGGAAACCAATGGGGCGTGGACTGCTCACCATGCCTTTGGTGTGTGGTATATAGAAGCCTGGCTGCGCAGGCCGGAAGTGAACTATTTCTTTGGCGGTTTTACAGATACGGACGATCTGTGTAAAAAAATGGAGTTTATCCAAACCATGTGCTACCGCTCTTATTTTGAAGAAATGCGCAAGCAGTGGCCGCATTGCGCCATGGCCTTGAACTGGTGCTTCAATGAGCCCTGGCCCACGGTTGCCAACAATAGCTTGCTGTCCTGGCCCGCCATCCCCAAGCCTTGCTATTATTCTGTGCGCAACGCCCTGCGTCCTCAGCTTGCCAGCCTGCGTATTCAGCGGCATTTGTGGTGGGCAGGGGAGATCTTCCAGGGCGAGGTGTGGCTTTTGAATGATTCCCTGGATGCGTTGGACGCAGAGTCCCTGCAGCTTTCTTATGCCTTGGGAAATGGGGAAATTGTGCCCTGGGGTACTTTACGGATTCCCGAGGTTCAGGCTCAAAGCAACCGCCTTTGCGGTGCGATCAGCATCCCTCTGCCGGAGGATTTTGCCGGGAAGATCCATGTTTATCTGACGGTGAAGGATCACCCGGAAATGAACTCGGAATACACCTATCTTTGCCGGACAAAGCAGACCCAATCCACCGCCGGCTTGCTGAATGTTTGATTTTTGGAGGGTATGATGCAAACAGAAAGAATTACGCAATTAAAGCAGTTTTATCATGACACCTTACTCAACGACATTGTGCCCTTTTGGGTCAATTCGGATTTGATCGACCGGGAATACGGTGGTTTTATTTCCAGCGTGGACCGGGAAGGTAAGCAGTACAATACGGATAAGAGCGTATGGTTTCAAGGCCGTGCATTGTGGACCTTTTCCAAGCTGTGCAACACTTACGGCGCAAAGCCGGAATGGCTGGAGGCTGCCAAAGCCGGTGCGCAATTTATCCGGGAGCATTGCGTTGATGAAACTGACGGCAGAATGTATTTTGTGGTGACACGCCAGGGTGAGCCTCTGCGCAAGCGCCGTTATTTCTTCTCAGAAAGCTTTTTGGTGGTTGGTTTTGCGGAATATTATTTGCTCAGCCGGGATCTGCAGGATCTGGAGCTGGCCCGCAAATACCTGCGGCTCATGTTTGATATTTATTTAGATGGAGCGAATGATCCCTTTAAAATTACCCCCAAGGAAAATGCCCAGGTCCGCAGCCTGCATTCCAATGCCAATCCCATGGTTTTGGTCAGCTCTGCCCAAACTATGCTGCGGATCGATCCGGAAAAGGCAGAGGATTACAATGCAATCATCGATCGTGTAATCGATGATATGCTGACTTTGCATTATAAGCCGGAGCATCAGTGTATGTTGGAGAATGTCTATCTCAATGGGGATATTTTGGATAACCCTACCGGGCGGACCATTAATCCCGGTCATTGCATTGAAAATGCCTGGTTTTTGATGAACCGGGCCAATCAGACCGGAGATTCTGCCCTTTTGGAAAAGGCATTGAATATCCTACGTTGGTCATTAGAGTTGGGCTGGGATCAGGAGCACGGCGGCGTTTATTACTTCCGTGACCTGTATGGCAGACCCTGCGAGCAGCTGGAGCATGATATGAAGCTGTGGTGGGTGCATAATGAGTGCCTGATTGCAGTTTTAATGGCGTTGCACCTGACCGGTGACAGCTATTATGAGCAGTGGTATGACCGGCTGCATGATTATATTTTCAGCCATTTCCCCGATGAAACCTACGGTGAGTGGTACGGTTATCTGCACCGTGACGGCACCGTGTCCCACACCCAAAAGGGCTCTTTGTGGAAAGGCCCTTACCATCTGCCCCGGTGTATGATGCTGTGTGAAATGATCCTCGGTGCCATGGAAACCGGCTCAAAAGCACCTGCCTTGCTATAACCTTTTTTGATAAACTAAAAAAGCACCTGCGGATTTTCCGCAGGTGCTTTTTGCGTTATTATCGGAACATGACGGCGTATTTTGCTTTTGCGCCTTCCGGGTCTACGGTTGCCATTTCCTCATAGCCAATGAGGGTATAGGTGGCATCGATCAGATGGTGGAACTTGGGGTCGTCCAAAGCCTTGCAGCGGAAGGACTGGCGGGGGGAGTTGATATCCTCACCGCTGATCTGGAAGAAGCCATGCTCGTCGCACAGCTTGGTCAGCCGTGCCAGCTGCTCCGGAGTGTTCCGGGTGGGCATGTAGGTGATGGCATCAAAGCCCAATTCCTTGATCACTGCCACCAGGGTGTCCAGGTAGTCGTCCTCAAATTTTTGCGCCTTTTTGTCACCGGTGACGGAGTTGCCCACATCACCCAGGTAGGCGTATGCGGCCACGCCGCCGTAGCGGTGTACCATTTCCACGAATTCTGCCGCAGGGGGGCATTCCTCGGTGGCGTCAATATAGAATTTTTCCACCATGTTGCTTTTCAGCGCGCCCAAAATATCGTAGGCATAGAATTCCGGGGTTTCCCGGCCAGCGGCAATTTGATCGTATACCTTCTGCGAAATGCTCAGTTGCATTTCTTCTTTGAGGAAGGTCAGCAGTGCTTCCGGAGTGGGGTAACGGTCAATGATCTTTTTGGTCAGCGCAAACAGAATATGCCGCTCGGTAACAGAGCCGCCTTTGTGATAGTTGGAAAGGGGCAGCACATCTGCATCAAAATCCAGGCTCAGCCCGTAGGGCTTCACCAAATTAGTAATATTTTCGCACATTTTCCGGTTGCGGATGTTCCGTTTGGCCCGGTAGGGGGCCAGGTAAGCATCCACCGCATCAATATTCTGATGGGGAATGCCGTGCATGGCTACATAAGCTATGCTTTTTTGGTCCGGGTTGTTGATCCGCAGACCATTCAGCTTGGTCATGGACATATCCACCCGGCACTCCACACCGCAGGTCACGGGCATGCCGATGGCTGCGCCGGCCTCAATAAATTCCTTGGCACCGGCGGCAGAATCGTGATCCATGATGCCGGCAGTCTTCAAGCCGTTTTTCCATGCCATATACACCGCATCTGTGGGGGTGTAGGGGGAGAAGGAGTAGGTGGTGTGGATGTGGTTGTTTACATACACCGTATCCTCCGGAGCAGCCAGCTGCCCGGCATTCACCTGGGCTTTTATGTTGCGAAGTTCTTCAATGGTCATGATGGTTCTCCTTAGTTCAGCATCTCCTGGCCGCCGGTCACGGGAATGGCCTGGCCGGTTTCATAGGCTTGCTCGGCAATGTAGAAAATGGCACGGGCCACATCGATGGGCAGGCAGCCCCGGTTCAGCGGCACCTTGGCCTCATAGAATCTGCGCACATCCTCCACAGTCTTTGCGCCGGGGACCTTTCCTGCGTTCAGATATTGTACAAACAGACCTCTTTCCGGGTCGGACCACAGCGGGCCGTCCAGGAAGTTGCCGGGGCAGATGGCGTTGACCTTGATATTAAAAGGAGCCAGCTCCAAAGCGAAGGATTGGGTCAGACCGATGCCGCCAAATTTGGAGCCTGCGTAGGCAAAGTTCTTGTTGGAGCCGGTGAGACCGGACTTGGAGTTGATGGAGATAATGTCCATCATATATTTGGGCGCGTATTTATGCTGCAGCTTCATGACCGCAGAAGCATATTTGGCGCAGAGGAAATAGCCGGTGTAGTTCACGGCGGTGACCAGGTCAAAGGCCTGCTTGGTCATTTCGTCCAGAGAGCCAGCCTTTACAATGCCTGCGTTGCTGACGAACAGATCAATGCCGCCAAAGTGGGCAGTGATGCTTTCCACCATGGCCTTTACGGATGCTTCGTCAGACACATTGGCATATACCGCGAAGCCTGCGTCGCCATATTCCGCAGCGGCGGCCTTTGCACCGTCCAAGTTCATATCCACAATGGCAATATAAGCGCCTTGCTCATACATGGCATCGGCAATGCCCTTGCCAAAGCCCTGGGCGCCGCCGGTGACTACGGCGACCTTATTTGCCAGCCGTTTTGCGCTGCCGGCAGCCAGGCTTACCTTGGAGCGGTAGCTTTCCACTTCCCAGTTGACAATAAAGTCAATGAGGAAATCGGGCATGGGGGCAACGCCGCCAAAGCTTTGGGCGTAAGCCACCACCTGGATGGCATCCAGCATAACCACCTGGGCGGTGGTTGCTTCCTTCACATTCATGCCGCAGGAGAACATGCCCAGGCCTTCCACAAAGGCGATCTTGGGCTTATAGCCGTTTTCTGCCACAAAAGCGGCAAAGGCAGCGGCAATGCCATCGCCGTCCACATCCCCGGGCAGCTGCAGCTGCTTGGCCTTGGCGTAGACGATATGGTCCGGAGAGAGGCTCTTGGTGGCAGGATCGTAGGCCAGCACCTCCGGGCAGACTGTGAATTTCACGGTGGCAGGCTGACCCTCGCCGTAGAGCATACGCAGCACGGGGCTGATCTGCGCTACCCGGGCCGCATCCACTTCCCCGGGGGTCATGTCCGGCTGGCGGACAATGGCGCTTGCCAAAGTGTCCATGACCTGCTTTGCCAAAACATCCAGCTGAGCAGTATCGTTGCCGGCAAAGAAAATGCCGTGATTCTGCAGGAACAGCAGGTTGCAGTCCTTACCGGTGGATGCTTTATAGGCATCCATTTTTTCTTTGCATTCCAGAGCCAGAATATAGCCGGGCTTGCAGGCATCCACCCAAACTGCATCCGGCAGCAGCCGTTCCATAGCCTGCTTGCCTTCGCGGGAGCAGGTCAGACCGTTGACCAGAGCGGGGTGTACATGCAGCACAAATTGCTGGGGGAACAGATCGTGGAGCAGGGTCTCCACAGAGGGGCGGCGGGTCTCGCCCTTTACCCGGGCATCCATCATATCCTGCAGCACCGCGGCTTCCCGGGCAGCTTCTTCAGCAGGATAGGACGCGGTCCACATGTTTGCCAGGTCCTGGCGGTCCATAACCACAAAGTCCTCCGGACGGATGGTGGCCAGGGAGGTGCCGGAGCCTTTGATCCACAGACGGTCTGCGGATTTGAAGGAGGTATTACCGCCGCCTGCCAGCACATAGGCAGGATCGGCGCCGTATTTGTTGGACATGGCCGCCAATGCAGCCAATTCATTTTTGTACATGATCTTTCTCCTTAGATATCCTTTGCGTTGGCCAGCAGATATTGCTCGGCCTCCAGATTCCACAGCTGATTGTTCCGGGCGCAGATCTCAGCCAGGTCTGCGTAGAACTTGTCGGTCTTACCCAGCTCGGCCAGGTCCGCAATGGCAAACAGAGGCAGATCCTTGTGAGTGTAGATCAGCTTCTTGCCACCGGGGATCTTGGGCAGGTTCAAGGTGGTGTCGATAACCGCATTCAGACCGCCAATGTGGGTTACCAGCGCAGAGGGATTCAGCTTGCCTTCATTCATCATGGCAATGGCTTCCTGCATATCGTTGGTGTTGCCGCCGGAGGTGCCCACCACATGGGTGTACAGATAGTGAACATTATACCAGTTGAAGGGAGCCTTGAACTGGGAGTCAGTAGGACCGGCAAAGAAGTTCAGACAGCCGTCAAAGCCCAGAATATCGTCGGCCTGCTCAATGACGGGCTTTACGGGAGCGAAGCAGATCACATCGTCATAGCCTGTGCCGCCGCTGAGCTGCCGCAGATATTCGGTGGCATTTTCCATGCGGGTGTTCACATAGTGCAGCTCGATGCCCTGCTTGGCAGCTTCCTCCACGGTGTAGATGGAGGCAGCGCGCTCCAGGCGAGCTTCGTCGATATCGGTGACCACCAGCAGGCTGGGGCGGCGGTCACAGTGCAGAGCGTAGTCAATGGCGGCCAGACCCATGGGGCCCACAGAAGCCAGCATAGCCATCTTGCCGCCCTCCTTGATGCCCATTTCGTGGACATAAGAGCCGGCCTTGGTGTGGTACATGGCATGGAAGGTGCCGATGACGCAGCTCAGAGGCTCAGCCAGAGAGCCATAGTAGTAAGCGTCGGAATCATAGGGCAGCAGGCAGTTCATCAGCAGGGTCTCGATGGGCACATTGCAGTACTGGGCATCACCGCCGCAGAACTGATAGGAATAGCCGGGAGCCATTTGAGAGCCCTTGTAGAAGTGGGCAGGCTGAATGACGAACTTATCGCCAACCTTATACTTATGCTTCCAGTTTTCGCCAACCTCCACAATATCGCCGCAGAACTCGTGACCAACAATGGTGGGAGTCTCGTCACAGCGGTCGGGGACGCGCTTGTGGTCTCCGCCCTCCACAGCTGCCTTATAGCTGGACATGCACAGGCTGTCGGATACTACACGGATGCGCACATCATCGGGGCCTACCTCGGGCAGGGTTACATCATCCATGCGCAGATCCATTTTGCCATGAATTCGAATTGCTTTTGTGTTCATAATCGTATCTCCTTATCCGTTCCGCTGAGACAGGACCTCTGCCTCGTATTTTTCAATCTTTTCAAACCACTGGCCGTCGCCGGGTACGCCGCAGCGGCTGCAGTATTCGTTCCAAATTTCACCGAAGGGCAGGGTCTTCATTTCTTCCTGCACCACCATCAGCTTGGTCCAGTTTCCAGCATTCTGCAAATCTGTCAGATCCGGGGTCAGCAGAGCCATCAGCAGGGCTTTTTGCACATTGCGGAAACCGGTGACCCAGGCAGCAATGCGGTTAATGGAGGCATCGAAATAGTCCAGAGCCAGCTTCACGCTGCCTTCCAGACCGCCGCAGCGGACGATCTCCTTGCAGAGTTCCCGGGTTTCGTCGTCCAGCAGCACCACATGGTCACTGTCCCAACGGATACCGCGGGTGATATGCAGGGCAATTTCCGGGAAGAAGGCCAGCAAAGCGGGGATCTTGTCGGAGACCACCTCGGTGGGGTGGTAATGACCGTTGTCCATGAGGGGAATGCACTTGCCGGGATTCTGGGCGGCATAAGACAGTGTGAACTCCGCAGAGCCCACAGTGTAGGCTTCCACGCCGATGCCGAATA
>JAZNSR010000116.1:0-24873 GCA_045591335.1 Faecousia sp. | reverse complement strand
CCTTCCTCCGGTGAGGGCAAGAGCACCACAGCGGTCAATTTGGCAATTGCTTTGGCACAGATCGGCAAGAAAGTGTTGCTGATCGATTGTGATTTGAGATTGCCGACGATTGCATCCAAGTTAAGCCTGCGCTCCTATCCCGGTCTGAGCGATTTCTTGATCGGTGAGGTCCGGATCGATGAGGCTATTCGCAACGTGGAAAAATATGGTATCCATGTGCTGCCGGCAAGCAATCTTCCGGCAGATCCTACAGGCCTTTTGGAATCCAAGCAGATGGAGTATTTGTTTGTAGCCCTGCGTAGAAATTATGAATATGTGATCGTGGATCTGCCTCCGGTAACGGCTGTGCCGGATGCCTCCATTCTGTCTAAATATATTGACGGCTTTCTGTTGGTGGTTCGTAACCGTCAGACCCGGCATCGTTATGTGGCAGAAATGCTCAAACAACTGAAGCTTACGGAAAGCCGGATCATTGGCTTTACTACCGTTGGCGGCGACCTGGCTGCAAAAAAGTACTACAAGCATTCTTATAGCAGCTACGCGAAAAAGTAATGAGAGATATTTATGATTTTCACGGGCATTTTTTGCCCGGGATGGATGATGGCAGCCGGAGCGTAGAGGAATCGCTGAAAATGCTGCAAATGGCAAAAGAGCAAGGCGTAACCAAAATGTTTGCCACGCCGCACTATTATTCAACAGAGTCTGTAAACGCCTTTTTGGCAAGACGGGCAGAATGCTGGGAGCAGTTGTTCAAATCTATGGTGAAAGATCCTACAAAGTATCCGCAGGTTGCTTTGGGCGCTGAGGTGGCCTACCGCCAGGGAATTGGTAATGCAGAGGATCTGGAAAGATTGTGCCTGGGAAATTCCCGTTATTTGCTGCTGGAGCTGCCTTTTGTGCCTTGGGATGGCATGCTGTTCCGGGATATCAGCACCATGGCCAATGTTCGGGGAATCATTCCGGTGATCGCTCATGTGGAGCGCTACTTGTCCCTGCAATCCGCTAAAATGCTGGATAGGCTTTGGGAGCAGGATGTGCTGTTCCAAATGAATGCAGAATATTTGCTGACTTGGTACAGAAAAGGTAGAGCAAAAAAGATGCTTGCTGATGGGGCAGTGCAGCTGTTGGGCTCAGATTGTCACAATTTAACCAGCCGCAAGCCCAATATGGGCCAGGCGATCTCATACCTGGAAAAAAATAAGCTATACGGGGTTTTAGAGAATATGGAGCAGTTGGGAGAGGAAATCTTCCATTGATGCTATAAACTGAGGAAATGGGGATAGGTTATGACAAGGGAAAAAATGAGATTTGAACATTGGAATAAAATATCCTTGCTGCTGGTGATCTACGATATGCTGGTGGCCGTTTGTGCTTATTGTGTGGCGTTGTGGTTCAGCTATGATTGTAATTATACCCAGATTCCCAGAAACTTGTTGTGGTCGTGCGTATCCTTTGCGCCTGTTTACGGTGTATGCTGCGTGTTGATATTCTGGCGGCTGCGGTTATATAACAGCCTGTGGCGTTTCGCCAGCTATAATGAGTTGGTGCGTACGGCTACAGGGGCAGCGATCACTACGGTGCTTCATATTGTGGGTAATTTGGTTTTTACAAATCTGTTTTTCAAAGGAGATTCTCAAGGTTTTGTCAGAATGCCTGTTCCGTATTATGTGGTGGGTGCCGGTGTGCAGTTTGCGCTGGTGCTTGGTGTTCGGTTCTCCTATCGACTGGTACTGATGGAACGGAATAAAATGACCCGCACAGCTGATAAGACTGTCCGGGTCATGCTGGTGGGTGCAGGCAATGCCGGTGAGATGATCCTGCGGGAGATCCTGCGGATGCAGGAGCAGAATATGAAGGTCTGCTGTATTATTGACGATAATCCTAACAAATGGGGCAGATACATTGAAAACATCCCCATTGTGGGCGGCAGAGAAAAGATCATCGCCAGCGCTAAAAAATACGACATTCAAAAGATATTTGTGGCGATTCCCAGCGCCAGCGCAGAGGATAAGCGGGCAGTGCTGAATATCTGCAAGGAAACTGGCTGCGAGCTGAAGAATTTGCCCGGTATTTACCAGATGATGTTCGGTTATGCAACTCTGGGCGATTTGAAGGATGTGGCGGTAGAGGATCTGTTGGGCAGAGAGCCTATCCGGGTCAATATGGGGCAGATCAACCGGCATATCCAGGGCCGTGTGGTCATGGTCACCGGTGGTGGCGGCTCCATTGGCAGTGAGCTTTGCCGGCAGGTGGCAGCTTACGAGCCCAAGCAACTGATTATCCTGGATATTTATGAAAATAATGCCTACGAGATTCAGCAGGAACTGAAAGAAAAGTTTCCGGCATTGGATTTGCAGGTATTGATCGGCTCTGTGCGGGATAGCCGCCGGTTAACCCAAATTTTTGATACTTACCGTCCTCAGATTGTCTACCATGCTGCTGCCCATAAGCATGTGCCGCTGATGGAAGACAGTGCTTGCGAGGCCATTAAGAACAATGTGATCGGCACATATAAAACTGCTTTTGCCGCATTAACGCATGGGTGTGAGCGGTTTGTGCTGATCAGCACGGATAAGGCCGTCAATCCCACTAATATTATGGGCGCCAGCAAGCGGTTATGTGAAATGGTGGTTCAGAGTTTTGACCGGGCCGTAAAGGAAGGTAAAGCGGATAAATTGCCGCTGCTTTTTACCCATGAGGGCAAGAAAACTGATTGCTTTGCGCCTCAGCTTTCCGTAACGCAAATGAAGACGGAATTTGTGGCTGTGCGGTTTGGCAATGTACTGGGCAGTAATGGCTCTGTGATCCCACTTTTCAAGAAGCAGATCGCCAAAGGTGGCCCGGTGACCGTGACCCATCCTGATATTATCCGTTACTTTATGACTATTCCCGAGGCGGTCTCCCTGGTGATGCAGGCGGGTACCTATGCCAAGGGCGGTGAGATCTTCGTTTTGGATATGGGCGCTCCCGTGAAGATCGATGAGCTTGCCCGAAATCTGATCAAGCTGTCCGGTTTGAAGCCGGATGAAGATATCCCAGTTGTATATACGGGTTTGCGTCCTGGTGAGAAGCTTTATGAAGAAAAGCTTATGGCTGAGGAAGGTATGCAAAAGACGGAAAATAAGCTGATACATATTGGCAATCCCATTCCTTTTGATGGGGATGCGTTCCTGGAGCAGCTGGAACGGCTGATGCATGCAGCCCATAACAACGACACCTGCATCGTGGAAATGGTGGCGCAAATGGTGCCCACTTACCACCCTGAACGGGGCTGTGTGGATAAAAAAGACGAAATCTATGAAAAACTCAGCCGGGAGGCTGTGGGGGTAAACTGATCCCCAAAGGAGATGTAGAAATGGAATTAAAGCCTTTTGAAAAGAAGATCTGGCTTTCCTCGCCCACCATGCATGGAGAGGAAATCCGTTATGTGCAGGAGGCCTATGAGACCAACTGGATGTCTACTGTGGGTGAAAACATCAATGTTATTGAGCAGGTTGTAGCGGAAAAGGTTGGTTGCAAATATGCAGTGGCGTTATCTTGCGGTACGGCTGCGCTGCACTTGGCTGTGAAGCTGGCAGGTGTGAAGCAGGGGGATACGGTGTTTTGCTCTGATGTGACCTTTGCGGCAACTGTGAATCCTGTGGTTTATGAAAAGGCTATCCCTGTGTTTATTGACACGGAGCGGGATACCTGGAATATGGACCCGGTGGCATTGGAAAAGGCTTTTGCGCTTTATCCGCAAACAAAAGTGGTTGTGCTGGTGCATTTGTATGGTACACCTGCTAAAATCGATGAAATTAAGGCAGTTTGTGACCGTCACGGTGCAGTGATCGTAGAGGACGCGGCGGAATCGCTGGGTGCTACCTATAAGGGCATCCAAACCGGCAGCTTTGGTACATATAACTGTATTTCCTTTAACGGCAACAAAATCATTACCGGTTCTTCCGGTGGTATGCTGCTGACCGACGATTTAAGTGCTGCCAATAAGGCACGGAAATGGTCCACCCAGAGCCGTGAAAATGCGCCTTGGTATCAGCATGAGGAAACCGGCTACAATTACCGCATGAGTAATGTGATCGCCGGTGTGGTGCGGGGACAGCTGCCTTATTTGGAGGCGCATATCGCGCAGAAACGGGCAATTTATGAGTGTTATCGGGAAGGCTTCAAGGATCTGCCTGTGACTATGAATCCCTATGATGCAGTCAATTCTGCACCTAACTTCTGGCTCAGCTGTATGCAGATTCATGAAGACGCCATGTGTCCCCAGGTGTTGGGTGAGAACAAGGCATTGTATCGGGCAGAAGCCGGCAAGAGTTGTCCTACGCAGATTCTGGAGGCTTTGGCAAGCCATAATGCAGAGGGTAGACCTATTTGGAAGCCCATGCACATGCAGCCAATTTACCGGATGCATGGCTTTGTGACTACCGAGGGCAATGGCAGAGGCGGCAGTAATGCTTATATTCCCGGCGCAAGCGTGGATGTAGGCCTGGATATTTTCAACCGCGGTTTGTGCCTGCCCAGTGATAACAAGATGACCCCTGAGGAACAAGCAATCATTATTGAACTCGTAAAGAATTGCTTTATTTGAGGTACATAAATGTACAGAAGGTTTTTTAAACGGTTTTTTGATTTTATATTGTCTTTTATGGCATTGATTGGACTTTCCCCGGTTTTACTGGTGTTGACGGTGTTGGGTGCGATCAAAATGAAGGGTAATCCCTTCTTTACGCAGCAACGCCCCGGTAAGAATGAAAAGATATTTAGATTGATCAAGTTCCGTACCATGACTTGTGAAACCGATGCAGAAGGCAACCTGCTGCCGGATGAACAGCGATTGACAAAGTACGGTCAGTTTTTGCGCTCTACCTCTTTGGATGAGCTGCCGGAATTGATCAATATCCTCAAGGGTGATATGTCCATCGTCGGCCCAAGACCGTTATTGGTGGAATACCTGCCTTGGTACAATGAAACGGAAAAACATCGTCACGATGTTAGACCAGGCCTTACCGGTTGGGCACAAGTGAACGGTAGAAATTCTGTGGATTGGGAAACCCGGTTTATGCTGGATGTGGAGTATGTTCGAAACATCAGTATGTTGCTGGATGTGAAAGTGATCTTTTTGACGGTGAAAAAAGTGTTGTGCCGAAGTGATGTGGCTGATGATACCCGCACTGCCGAGGGAAATTTTGCGCAAATGCGCAAGGAACAGTTGAATAAGGTCAATTAGGAGATTGGTATACATGAACATTTTAATATTGAGCGCAGGAACTCGTAATAAGGTGGTGCAGTATTTTAAGCGTACTGTGGGTGCCTCCGGTAAGGTTGTTGCCACTGATATGAGTGAGTTGGCACCTGCCGTTTATGAAGCGGATAAGTTTTATCAAGTGCCCCGTATGACGGATCCGGGCTATGTGGATGTGATCTTTGATATTTGCCGTAAGGAGCAGATCCAGGCTGTATTAACCTTGATCGATCCGGAACTGTCCTTGTTGGCCAAGCATAAAGCGGATTTTGCGGCATTGGGTGTGACGGTTGTGGGATCGTCCTACGAGCTGTGCGAGCGCGCTCTGGATAAAATGCAGATGTATGAATGGCTAAAAGAAAATGGGTATCCTTGTGCAAAGAGTTATGTGGATAAGGATGCATTTTTTGCGGCGGTGGAAACTGGGGAGATAACATACCCTGTATTTGTGAAACCTGTGCGGGGAAGCGCCAGCCTTTCTATTTCCAAGGTTTATGATCGGGAAACCGTGGAACTGTTGTTTGCCCATGATGATAATTTGATGATTCAGGAGTTTTTGAACGGCCAGGAGATCGGGGCTGATGTCTATATTGACATGCTCACCGGAGAGGTTGTTTCTATCTTTACAAAAAAGAAAATTGTTATGCGGGCTGGTGAGACCGATAAGGCGGTTTCTTTTAAAGATGAAAGATTGTTTGATTTGGTCGAGTGCTTTGTGAGACAGAGCGGTTGGTTGGGACAAATCGATATTGATATTTTTGATGTTAACGGGGTGTATTATATTTCTGAGGTGAATCCCCGTTTTGGTGGTGGCTATCCGCATGCTTATGAATGCGGCTGTGATCATATGACTATGATCCAAAACAACATTCATGGCATCGCAAATAAGCCTGCCATCGGCAACTATGACGAAGGCATTTACATGATGAAATACAACGAAGTGATGATCAGAAAGGCGTGATCACATGAAGCGGATCGTGATTGTTGACCATTTTAGTCAAACACCGGATGAGGTGGGTAACAATCGGTTTTTGTATCTTGCGCAACTGCTGTGTAATCGGAACTATCGGGTAGAGATTATTACTACAGATTTTTCCCATAAAGCGAAAAAGACCCGGCAGACGGATTCGGAGATATTAAAACGCTTGGATTATGGTTATACGATGTTGCCAGAGCCGGGATATCCTAAAAATGTTTGCTTAACGCGTTTTTATAGCCACTATAGCTTTGGAAAACAGTTGGCAAAATATATGAAAACCATGGAGAAACCGGATTTGGTTTATGCTGCAACACCCTCTTTGGATGCTGCAGGTGCAGCAGCAAAATATTGTAAGAGAAATCATATTCCGTTTGTCGTAGATATTCAGGATTTATGGCCGGAAGCATTTAAATTGGTATTTAATTTGCCTGTAATCAGTGATTTGATTTTCGCACCGATGCAAGCGCAAGCTAAGAAAATATACCGGCAGGCTAGTGAGATTATTGCGGTATCAGAATCCTATGCGAATGTAGGTAAGCGATATAATGAGAAGGTATCTCGTGCATACAGTATTTTTCTGGGAACAGATATCGCTGAATTTGACCGGAAGGTTTGTGATAACCGTATCATGAAACCGGAGGGTGAGGTGTGGATTGCTTATGCCGGTACTTTGGGACATAGCTACAATATTGAAATTATCTTGGATGCTTTAGATCTGCTTCCTGATGATATACGATCTCGTTTGGTTTTTAAGGTGCTTGGTGATGGTCCCCTTATGGAGCGTTTTCAAAAGAGAGCGGCAAACTGTAAGGTGTGTGTCGATTTCCTGGGACGGGTTGATTACGGTAAAATGGCGGGCTATTTGAGCAGTGCAGATATTGCGGTGAATCCGATTGCGAAGGGCGCTGCGCAGAGCATTATTAATAAGCATGCTGATTATGCGGCAGCTGGCTTGCCGGTGGTGAGCACACAGGAGTGCCCTGAATATAGAAAACTGTTGGAAGATTACCGGTGCGGCATCAATTGTCCTCCGGAGGATGCTCAGGCGGTGGCAAATGCACTGGAGCAGTTGCTTCTTGATCCGCAGCTGCGCAAACAGATGGGGGAGAACTCCAGAAAAATGGCACAAGATCGTTTCGATCGTATGCATACCTATGAGGAAATTGTAAAAATCATTGAGCGATATGTGAGGTAACGCATGAAGAAACTGCTGATAATGGCCTCTTTGTTTTGGCCACAAAAGAATAGTGGTGGTCCTCCGGTTAGTATTATGAATTTAGTGAATTCCATTCAGGATCAATTTGATATTTATGTCATTTCCAAAAATCATGAGATTGGGGACGATCAGCCTTTGCCCGGTATTCATGAAGGATGGAACACATTTTCTTTTGGTAAGGCCTATTATGTGCCTTACGGTCAGCATGATTATTCTACAATTTCTAAGCTAATTGCCCAGGTTCAGCCGGATGTGATTTATCAGAATAGTTTTTTTAGTTACGATGATTTGTATCCGGTACTGAAATACAAGAAGCGCAATCCTTATGTAAAGGTCATTGTGGCGCCTAGAGGGGAGTTTTATCCGGAACGTTTGCAGAAGGGAAAGTGCAAAAAGCATATATATGCCAAATTGTTCCGCTTTTCAGGGTTACTGAAGAATGTATATTTTCAGGGTACCGGAGAGGATGAATGCGGGCAATGCGGGAAATTGTTGGGAATTCCGCAAGATCATCTGTTGAATATTCAAAATCTTTCGGTGGTAAGTAAACCTCAAAATGAGAAAGTAGAGAAACAGGTAGGGTATGCACGGTTGGTATATATTGCCCGGATTCATCCTACCAAAAACACATTAAAAGCCATTCAGTGGTTGGGAAATGTTCAAGGACAGGTGGATTTCGATATTTACGGTCCTATTGAAGGGGATGCATATTGGCAGCAATGCCAGGAGGCAATTGCCGTTTTGCCGAAAAATGTGCAGGTTTCTCATAAGGGCATGATAGAGCATGATCAGGTCGCAGAAGTCATCAGCGGATATCATGGATATTATATGCCCACGAACGGTGAGAATTTTGGACATTCGATTGTAGAATCTCTGCTTGTGGGCAGGCCGGTAATCATCAGTGATCAGACTCCATGGACAGATGTGCATAACCAGGGTGGCTATGTGTATTCTTTGAGCGAGGAGCAAAAGTTCATAGAAGCAATCGAGCAACTGTGTGCCATGCCGCAGAAGCAGTTTGATGCGCTGTGCGTTCAATCAAAGGCATATATCCGAGCCAAACTCAACACAGAAGAAACGGTCGCACAGTATATCGCGGCCTTTGATGGAGTATGATATGGTGAAAAAAATATTGCGTCTGCTCTATAATTGTGTTCGCTTTTTAGGGAAAACCAATTATCGGAATCTTTTAGCAGTAGAAGTTGGTACCAGAGTTATAATAAGCAAAAAGGCAACATTACATATTGGAAAAGGATTTCGTGCAAGGCGAAATGTAGAAATCAATGCCAGATCCGGAGAACTCAGTATTGGGGATCATGCATTTTTTAATTCTGGATGTATCGTAACGGCCAGGGAGCGGGTTACAATCGGTGAAGGTACCATATTTGGCCCCAATGTGGTGGTTTATGATCACGATCATAAAATTGAAAACGGAAAAGTATTGGATAATGCGTTCGTTTGTGCGCCAGTAATAATTGGAAATAATGTCTGGATTGGCGCAGGAACAATTATCTTGAAAGGTAGCACTATTGGCGATAATTGCGTGATTGCGGCGGGTAGTGTTGTTACCGGAACAATTCCCGAGAATACTATTATGGTACAGAAAAGGGAGAAAACGATTCTGGAGCAAAAATAATAGGATTGGGAGAGGGCTTCTATGAAGTTTAAAATTTTAATGAAAGTATTATGCATGCGGTTTTTTGAGCGCTTTCCTAAGCTTATTAATGATGAAAAGCATGCAAAAATTTTGTTTTGGATCATCTTTGGGTATTTTCCGGACTTAAAGAATCCTAAGACCATGAACGAATATATTTGCGCCACGAAAATCAGTGATGAAAAGCTGGATTATTGGCGATATACAGATAAATATGAAGTTCGCAAGTATGTAGCTGAAACAATTGGAGAAAAGTACCTAAACCGAGTTGTTGGAATTTATGACGATTTTGATTCTATTGATTTTGACGAACTGCCTAATGCTTTTGCCATGAAAGCTACCCATGGATCGTCTTATAATGTTATCGTTTCCGATAAGTCCAAGCTGAATATTCCGGCAGTCAGAAAGAGATTTAACAAGTGGCTAAAAGAGAATTTCTATTATAAAGATAGAGAGAAGAATTATAAACTCATTCAGCCGAGAATTATGTGTGATGCCTTTTTACAGCCTAAAGATGGACAGCTGGAAGAGTACAAGCTGTTTTGTTTTCGCGGAAAGGTTGGCTTTATTCAGCATAATAAGCAAATTAACGAATCAAGATATGATAATATTTTCGATCATGAATGGAAGCTTCTTCCGGTTAAATATGGTTATGATGGTTTTCCCGGCGATGTTGCACCTGAAAACGGTGGAGAATTAGTTTCTCTAGCAGAAAAGCTGGCGGCGCCGTTCCTATTTGTGCGAGTGGATCTGTATAATGTGGATGGGAGAATCGTATTCAGTGAGTTGACTTTCCATTCCGGTGGTGGTTTGATACCGTTTCAGCCGAAGCAGTATGATAGAGAATTTGGAAAACTACTTGGCTTATAAAGGAAGTATAATATGAAAATTCTACTTTTGGGTTCTCTTATTTCTCAAGAGGCTATGGAGCAATTGAATAATGCAAGCAAGGTTAAGGCGTCGGTTGCTCCGGTCAATTACGAGATCATGCTGGCGAAAGGTCTGCAGGAGAACGGCGCTGAAGTAGAAGCGATTAGTGTGCCTGCGGTGGCATCCTGGCCTGGTAGCAGTATAAAATGGATTCGCACTAAGCTTGAACAGCTTCCGGGAGGCATATCTGTTCGTTGGCTTCCTTTTATCAATGTGCAGATATTGAAGCAGTGGTCTGTGCGTCGCAGTGCCCATAGGGCTTTGGAAAAATGGCTGCGGGAGCATAAGGACGAGCCAGAGAAAGCAGTGTTGATGTATTCGATTTATCCTCCTTATACGAAGCCGGCGGTGAAGCTGTGTAAAAAGTACGGCTGTCATTTAAGCGCGGTTATTG
Organism: Faecousia sp.; assembly: GCA_045591335.1. Taxonomy (GTDB): domain Bacteria; phylum Bacillota; class Clostridia; order Oscillospirales; family Oscillospiraceae; genus Faecousia. Next base: position 14,458 of record JAZNSR010000116.1, on the reverse strand, counting down.
CGGATCTGCCGGAGTATATGTATACCTGGAAGAATAGTCGAGGGATAAAGGGACTTTATGCTAATTATTTGAGTAGACAAATGCTGCAGCTTCAGGGCGCGTGCGACAGTTATGTTTTATTTACAGAAAAAATGGCTGCCCGGATGGGTGTAGAAAATAAGCCTTATGTGGTTTCTGAAGGCTTTAGTGACGCAAGTATTTTTGATGGGATCCCGCCCCAGCAGAAGTATGATAAAAAGACAGTTATTTATGCGGGAAATCTCAGTAAGCTGTACGGTATTCGCCCGTTGGTGGATGGCTTTATGCAGCTGAAGGGAGATTATGAGCTGCATTTATATGGCGCAGGCAGTGATGCACAGTACATAGAGCATTGTGCGGCCCAGGATCCAAGGATCAAATATATGGGCAGAGTATCCAGAAACGAAGTGTTGATTGCGCTGAAGAAATCGCATTTGATCGTGATTAACAAACCAACTGCAGATGATTACAGTAACTATTCCTTCTCGTCTAAGATTTTGGAATGTATGGCCTCCGGTACACCAATCTTAACGACCCGCGTAGGCGGCATGCCTGAAGAATATTATCCTTATTTTTATTTTATCGAGGATGAGACGCCTCAGGGATTGGCTACAGCTATGTCGAATACTTTGAGATTTCAGGAAGCGATATTAAATCAATTTGGGCTTGATGCGCAGAATTATGCAGTTAATCGCAAAAATTATAAAGTAATGACAAAACTAATATTGTCGTTTTTATTTAATAATATAGGCTTATAAAAACTTTGGGGAGGTGTCGCTATGAAAGTGATTCAAGTTAACAGTGTATGTGGATCTGGAAGTACGGGAAGATTAGCCGTACAAATTAGCGATGCTCTAAATGTAAATGGGATCGAAAATTATATTGCTTATGGTCATGGAGAAAGTTCAAGATCCAATACGTTTAAATTTGGTAATATGATCGACGCACATTTACATAGTTTTCTTTCAAGAAAATTCTGTGCACAGGGATATGGCTCGTATTTTACTACGGGAGCTTTGATTCGGTATATAAAACGTGTTAAGCCAGATGTAGTACATTTACACAATATTCATGGGCATTATGTAAATTTTCGAAGACTATTCAGATATCTGAAAAAAATAAATTGTCATGTTGTTTGGACATTTCATGATTGCTGGCCGATGACTGGAAAATGTACTCATTTTACTGCGGCTGGATGCAACAAATGGATGAGCCAATGTATGCAGTGTCCGCAACTGGGAACCTATCCGGATAGCTGCCGTGATCGGAGCTATCAGAATTATTTGGATAAAAAACGGTTCTTCTTAATGCCGGAGAAACTTCATATTGTGACGGTTTCTCAGTGGCTAAAGAAAATTGTGGAACGATCTTTCCTTAAGGATAAGGATATTCGCTGTATATATAATGGTATTGATGTAGGGGGGTTTTGCCCAACAGAAAGCACGATCAGACAGGAATACGGTATAATTGACAAATTTGTAATTTTGGGTGTCGCCAATCCCTGGAATAACAGAAAAGGCTATGATAAATTTATCGAATTAGCGAGGAGACTGGATGCGAATAGTGTTCTGGTCATGGTGGGTGTTACGGAGGAGCAGAAAGCGACTTTACCGGACCGTGTGATTGGAATTACCAAAACAGACAATCAACAGCAGTTGGCGCAGTGGTACACGGCGGCGGATGTGCTGATCAATTTATCCGTGGAGGAAACCTTTGGATTGGTGGTGGCTGAAGCCTTGGCTTGCGGCACACCTGCCATTGTTATCGACAGCACTGCCTGTCCTGAGGTTGTTACAGAAACAACAGGTATTGTGATCGACCAATGTGAACCGGAACAGCTGGATTGTGCGCTGGCCACCATCAGAACGAAGGGGAAGTCGTTCTATACGCACCAGTGCGTAGCTAGGGCGCAGAGTGAGTTTCCGATGGAAAAAATGCAGATGCAATACTGCGCATTGTATCGTGAATTGGAGAGAAAAAAGTGAGATCGGGATTATTAGTCAAGTGGCAGGAATTATACTTTAAAATCATGTGGATTTTTACCGTGGGTTTGTATATTTTGATTCCGACAGAGAGTGGATACTTGAAATTGATATATTACGGAATTCATGCACTGACGGTTGTCTCATTCTTTGCCATACTGTTTCAAACTAGACTTACCAGCCGTTTTAACTCTGGGCGCCTGGGTGCCATGCTTTTTATTACTATTATTATTTGTATCTCTGGTTTAGTTTCTGAAGAATCTATATCCTTTAGTGAGCATTTTGCGGGAGCACTAGGTTTTCTGGAAATTATGATGGCCATCTATATCATAGATACCCTGGATTACAACGAACGGCTGGCAAAGTTTGTTTATCAAATCAATTTTTTGGTTTCAATGGTGTTTATTGCATTATATTTTTCACCCTATGCCTATACCAGCCGGATTGTCGGCAGCTTGAATTTGGGCTATTCCAATCCCAATGTAGCGGCAATATATTTGCTTTTGAATTTATCGATTATTACTGCATTTTTTGACAAAAAACAAAAAGCAATAATCAAGCTGATTCATATAGCGTTGTTGAGCGCATTGGTTTATATGATTTTTTTGACCAAGTCTCGGATGTGCTTATTAGCTACAGTTGCTATATTGGCATACCGGTTTGTATTGCCAAAATGGAAAATACCCAAATGGTTACTGCTCCCTGTGCAGTTGGTTCCACTTGTATTTTTGTTCGGCTATGTATATGTTTTTAAGCAGGGCCTTGTTTCTGATGAGCTGTTTTTGGGAAAGGAGTTCTTTTCTGGACGAGAAGGATTTTTTGTAGATAGTCTTGAGGAGATCAAAAGCACTTGGTTGATTGGCAACTTCGGAGAGCATTATTTTCAGAATGCACATAATGGACCCTTGGCAATTATGCTGAATATCGGTGTGCCTGGTTATATTGCTTATTTTTATTTTACTGCAAGGACGGTCGACACGTATTATACACGGATTCATACCTATCAGCAAATGCTTGCGCTGATTACATTGTTTGCAATTTTCCTGCATGCTTGTGCGGAAGCTGCGTTGTTTGTGGGTGGATCGAATTATTCCATTTTGGTGGCAACGATTTACTGGATTCTGAAGGGAGATAATTGCTCTAAGCTGGAGGCGTGCAATGAATAAAAAGCATTGTTTGTTTGTAGGACATATCGTATATGGAAGAAATAACGTCTATGAAGAATCTTTACTGGAAAAACTAAAAGCGTATTCTGCTTCCATACAGATTGTTTCTGTTAATAAAACAATAGATCTGCCGGACAGGGAAGAAAATAAAAGCATTAAAGTACTACGAGCGTTTAGAAAACCCATAGTGGATGAGATGACCCGCTTTTTTGAATTTCTCTTTTTTGGGATTCAGTGGTGCAGGAAACATAAGCATGATGATAAAGTCCTGATATTGTTGAGCGCTCCCGTGGAGATCAATTTGGCAGTGGTGTGGTTACAGCGCTTATTCCGAATTAAAACGGTAAATTTACTGATTGATACAGCGCTTGGCAATATTCTGAGCAATAGATTTTGGGACAGATATTTGCGGGTCTGCTATCAGCGGGCAGAGCGCTTGTGCAAAAACATGACAGCCAGCATGGCGCTGAACCGGAATGTGTTTCCCTTTTTGAAGCTAGAAAAAAAGCCTTGCTTGCATACACGGATCGGACATAATTTACAACATTCCAATTTCACTTATACACCTACGAATCAGAAAAAAATACTGGTGTACACGGGAACGCTAACTTATTACGACGGTACAAAAGAGTTATTGCAAGCAGGTTCTATGCTGAATCCGGATGAATATGAATTGCACATCTACGGCAAAGGTCCGGACGAAGCAATTGTAAGGCAATATGTCGAAAAATTCCACCATATAAAGCTGAAGGGATATTTGCCGAATTCAGAAATTAGAGAAGTTTTAGCAAATGCAGATTTGCTGATTAATCCCCGGATGGATAATGAGACCACGGATATTTTTGGGTTCCCGTCGAAGATGATAGAATATCTGCTTTCCGGGACACCTGTTCTAACAACAAGATTTGCTGCAATGCCGGAAGAGTATCTACAGTTTGTTCATTTGATTGATCAGCAAGATGGTGAAGGAATTGCACAAGCCATTCAAAGGGTTTTTCAGATGCCGGAAAATATCAGAAGGCAGATGTGCGAACATGCATATCATTTTACATTCCGCAATAATAGCTATGATCAGATTGTGAAGGAAATGATGCAGTTTTTTGATGATATCTGATTTGAAGAGATTCGCGTCAGGAGGATAGATATGAGGACTGTGAACGCATTTCGCAATGCGGCCATATCAACAGTTGCACAGATTGTAAATATGGTGCTGTCAGTTGTATGCAGAACCATTTTCGTGCATCTTTTAGCAACAGAATATTTGGGTTTAAGCGGACTGTTTTCCAATATCTTATCGGTATTGTCCTTATCTGAATTGGGAATCGGAAATGCAATCATTATCAATCTATATAAGCCTATGGCAGAACAAGACGAGGAAACGATTTGTCGGTATATGAACTATTATGCCAAGGCATATAGATTTATTGGTATCGCTATTTTGCTTTTTGGAGCTTTTTCAACCCCGTGGCTTCACTATTTGGTGAATACAGATAGTGATATCCCTAACTTGCGTTTTATTTATTTTCTGTTTGTTGCAAATTCTGCAGTAAGCTATTTTTGCGCATCCAGGCGAACGATTCTGACAGTAGATCAAAAAGAATATATCAATACAATTAACAGAAATGTCTTCCTGCTCATACAAAACATTCTGCAGATCCTTGTTTTATTGGTGACGCACAATTATATTTTGTATGTTTGCATGATGCTTTTTTGTACAGTATTGTCCAATGTCCATATTTATTTTTATACCGGTAAGCAGTATCCTTATATAAAAAACAAGTCGCCCAAGCTGGATAAGGCGCAAAAAAAAGATTTGCTGACAAGTATGAAGGCAATCTTGTTGCAAAAAATTGGTAATGTTTTTGTAAACAGTACAGATAATATTATTATTTCTGTTATTCTGGGCGTCTATTGGGTCGGTATGTATTCCAATTATTCGATGATTGTAGGCATTATTACTACGTTTTCGGTTATAGCTTTTGCTGCGTGTTCTGCAAGCATAGGCAATTTGAATGCAGAAGCCACTGTGGAAAAGGTACATGGTATCTTTAAGGTCATGACGTTGTTGAGTATATGGGTTTACGGATTTTGCAGTATTTGTTTTATGTGCCTGTTTCAGCCTTTTATTGAATTGTGGATTGGCAGCGAATACCTGTTAAGTATGACCACAGTGGCAGTTGTTGTTTTGGCTTTTTTTATAAGAGGAATTGTTACAGTTACGGCAACATTCCTGGATGTTACAAAGCTGTTTATCAATACACGATGGGTTCCGTTCATTATGGCAGTGATCAATATTGCGGTTTCGGTGGTGGGCGCATATTACTGGGGCCTTGCGGGTGTATTCGCAGGAACCGTAATCAGTTATTCGGTTACGCAGCTGTGGATTAACCCATTGATTCTGTATAAACGCAAGTTTCAAAAATCACCGTGGAGCTATGTACTGTATGTAGTGCCCAGATTGGCAGTACTTGTTTTTGCTGGATTTATTACTTATTTGGTGGCAGGGTTGATTGATAATTTTCTCTTAAAAACATTGGTGTGCCTGATAGTCCCCAATACAATTATGCTGTTTGCATGGTTTGGAACAGATGAGGTTCGCTATTTGCGTGGTGTAGCTAAAAATGTTTTCTTAAAAAAACTGACCAAATAAAAGGGGAATAGTTGACAGAGTAGCGGAGGATTCGCTGGTTGGGCGATATGCGTATATCAGATGGCATGCTTAGCGGTTTCTTAATTTGGGCGAATGTGGGAAGGTTGGTTCTATTGTGAAAGTTTTACAAGTCACGTATTGTGGCGGAAATTATGGTTCTGTGCTACAGTGCTATGCTACCCAAACAGCGTTCAAGGCTAATGGTGCTGAGTGCGTACTGGTAGCAAGGTCAGAAAAAGGTATCAGCAGGGTTTTGCAAACGCTGGAGTTCCGAGCCAATATGATTGGGAAAATGCTGCGTTTTCCTGGGTATGCAAGAGTAGCAAAACAACAGACTCAGGCACTGAATGATCATCGGGCTAAGAAAGGTATGTGCGATGAAGCCAGACAGGCGGTTGACCGGTTTATAGATCAAAGAATCAATCGTAAATGCTATAGCTGGAAAGAACTAAAAAGAATAGCCGGCAGTGATACATGTGATTTTTGTATAAGCGGCAGTGATCAAATCTGGAGCGCAGATTGGTTTGTGACAAATCGCATCTGGTTTTTGCGTTTTTGCCCGCAAGAAAAACGTGTAGCATGGATGCCCAGCTTTGGCGCAGAGCAGCTGGCGGTGTATAACCGTGCAGATTATGCCAAATATATTTCGCAATATGCTAGACTTTCGGTACGGGAAGAAGTCGGTGCAAAAATCATAAAGGATCTCATTGGTATATCAGTCCCTGTCCTCGCTGATCCGGTTTTTATGCTCCAGGCAAATGAATGGAGAAATTTAGCAGTCGGAGAAACACGTGTCAAACCGTATATTCTGATGTTTTTCCTGCATCAGCCATCCGCACTTGCGATGCATCAGTTGGAGCAAATAAAAAACACAATAGACTGCGATCTTGTATACTTTTCCTACGATCATCATGATCCCAATGGGGAGTTTGTGTACGGGGGTCCTGAACAATTTCTTTGGATGCTTGATCATGCAGCCGTTGTGCTGACGGATTCGTTCCATGCCTGTGCATTTTCTGCTATTTTGCACACACCTTTCTATGTGTTTGACAGAAGTGATGCTTGCGGCGCAAGACAGATGAGCAGAGTAGTTTCCTTACTGGACACATTACGCATGCAGGAAAGATATATTCAATCTGCTGAGGACTATGTTTCGACTGCTTTACCTGCCTCTTGGGAAAAGGTGGATGAAAAACTGGCTTGCATCCGAGAAGGAATCAACGGTTATTTAGAGAGTATATTGAGAGATTACAACAGAAAGGAATCTTAAAATGCAGATAGCTTTTTGCTCTAATTTTTTGTCTTCTCATCAGATGCCGATTTGCGAAGCTCTTTATAGAATGAATAACGGAAATTTTCGGTTTATCGCTACCCAGCCGCTTTCGGAAATTAGAAAATCTATGGGGTGGAAGGAAGAATGCGAGCCTTATGTGATTGCCAGCTATGAGAGCGAAGAGACCTACCGGGAAGCACTGGATTATGTAAAAAATGCGGACGTGCTTATTGTTTCCGGAGATGAGAAAAATATCTTTTTTGATATTGCGATTCGGAATAAAAAGACAATCATTTTTCGCTGCTGTGAGCGTCCTTATAAAAGAGGACGTTGGAGAGTTGTGTCCCCACGGGGGTTGAAATTGCGGTGGAACAGCTATTGCAAGCATCCGAAGATAAACCTGTATATGCTTTGCAGCAGTGCATATACGGCAGGCGATTATGCTATTTTGGGCTCATACATTGGGCATACTTATAAATGGGGATATTTTATCAAAGTAGAAGAATTGGATATCACAAAGGTTGCAGAAGATAAGCAACCGGGTCTGATTTTTTGGGCAGGCAGGCTGTTAGACTGCAAACGTCCGGAATTGGCGATTCAAACGGCTGCCTATTTGAAAAACAAAAATATTGCATTCCGTATGGAGCTTGCAGGCGACGGACCTCTGAAAGAGATGGTTGCGGAGCTGATAGAAAAAGAAGGCTTACAGGAGTGCGTGCATCTGTTAGGAAACTTATCTCAAGAAGAAACACTTGCGCGCATGAAAAAAGCAAGCATATATTTGGCCACCAGCAATTATCAGGAAGGCTGGGGAGCTGTTGTGGGTGAGGCAATGGGCCAGGGATGTGCTGTGGTTTCTTGCGAGGCCATGGGAGCAGTGCCATATTTGATCCAGGACGGCGAGAACGGCATCTCTTTTGCAAATAAGGATGTAAAAAAGCTTTATACAAGTGTAGAGCAGCTGCTTGCAGACCGGGACCTGTGCAAAAAGATGGGCATTCGTGCGTATAACACCATGCATGATACCTGGAATTCTGAAATAGCGGCAGAGCGGTTGCTCCAACTGATCGCATCCATTCGTTCCGGCGCTCCGAAACGGTTTGAGGATGGTCCATGCAGTAAAGCTTACGCTTTTGGAAGGGGACGATAGAATGCCGAAGGAAGTCTATGCCTTTGTCCATAAGGAGGATGTTGTTGCGAAATCAGCATCCGGTGGCGCCTTTAGCGCCATAGCAGAGGCCTTTTTCAATACCAACACAGATCGTGATCGGTGGATATTTGGCGTAACACTGAATCAGAATATGGAAGTGGTATATGAATCTGCGGATACGTTGGTGGACTGTGAGAAATTTAAGGGCTCAAAATACGTGCGCAGTGATATGCGTGGAGTGCCCCAACGAATTGCAGAACTCCTGCAAAATGGCAGTGCGGTTTTGTTTGTGGGAACACCGTGCTTTGTGTATGCACTCAAGAGCAAGCTGTCCCAATTGAATGTAGAAATGAACAAATTGCTGTGTGTTGATTTGATTTGCCATGGCACTCCGGAGAGAAAATACTGGGAAGCCTATAAAAAGTGGCTGGAAACAAAGGGAAAGGGGCGATTGATCCAGTTCCTATTTCGAACACATATTCCCGGGAAAAGTCCCTATACGGCGGTGGCTGAGTTTTCGAACGGAAGAAAAATGATTGGCACATTGGAAACAGCGGTATTTAATCGATTATTTCTCAGACATTATATTTTGAGTGAGGGATGTTTTGCATGCCGATTTGCATCCTTGGAGCGGCAAGGTGACTTAACAATTGGAGATTTTTGGGGAATAGATCAGGTGATGCCTGAATTTGGAAGAAAATTTTCGGTGTCAGAGATTCTGGTCAATACGGATAAAGGGCTTGCGGTTGCTCAGTGGATTTGTGAAAACACGGAGTATCAGATGGAAAAGTGTATTGGTATGGACTTTGTAAAGTATCAAAATAATTTGCAAAGGCCTGCAGAAAAACCCGCGGATTTTGAACAGTTTTCTCAGGATTTTCAAAAAAAAGGAATGGAATATGTTGCAAAAAAATATGTTGGATATGACTTTTTGCATCGTATGAAAGCGAAATTATTAAGTAAATGAAGTGCGCTGGATAATAAATTATAATAAATAAGCAAAAGAAGGATGATAAGCAATGTCAACATTTCGAAATAAAACCCTGATGATCACTGGTGGTACCGGAAGCTTTGGCAATGCGGTATTGAATCGGTTTTTGCAGACGGATATTGGCGAGATCCGTATTTTCTCCCGTGATGAGAAGAAGCAGGATGATATGCGCCATGAATTTCAGGCGAAAATGCCTGAGGTGGCAGAGAAGATTAAGTTTTATATCGGTGATGTCAGAGATCTGGCATCTGTAAAGAATGCTATGCACGGTGTGGATTATATTTTCCATGCAGCTGCTTTGAAGCAGGTGCCTTCCTGCGAGTTTTTCCCCATTGAAGCGGTGAAGACCAATGTGTTGGGCACGGAAAATGTACTGACTGCTGCTATTGAGGCAGGTGTCAGCAACATCGTTTGTTTGTCCACGGACAAGGCAGCTTATCCCGTCAATGCTATGGGAACCTCCAAGGCTATGATGGAAAAGGTGATCGTTGCCAAGTCTAGAACTGTAGCACCCGAAAAGACCAAGATCTGTTGCACCCGTTACGGTAATGTGATGTGCAGCCGTGGTTCTGTGATTCCGCTGTGGATCGAACAGATCAGGGCCGGTAACCCTATCACCATCACCGAGCCCTCCATGACCCGGTTCATCATGAGCCTGGATGAGGCAGTGGATCTGGTGTTGTTTGCTTTTGAAAACGGTGCTTCCGGCGATATTCTAGTACAAAAGGCCCCCGCCTGCACCATTGAGACTTTGGCAAAGGCCGTAACTGACTTGTTTGCTCCTGGACATGAGATCAAAGTGATTGGTATCCGCCACGGTGAGAAGATGTATGAGACTTTGCTCACTAACGAGGAATGCGCCAAGGCCACCGACATGGGTGATTTTTACCGTGTGCCCTGCGATAACCGAGGCTTGAATTACGATAAGTATTTCAAGGATGGCGATGCCGACCGTAATACTCTGACTGAATTTAACTCCAGCAATACGGAGCTTTTGAATGTGGAGCAGGTGCAGGAAAAGCTGCTGAGCTTGCAATATATCCGTGACGAATTGGCAGCGTGGAAGGAAAGTAAGTAATGAACGATGTTTTGCAGCAAGGCATTCTTCGCCTGATATATAGTGCAGTGACCGGCGAAGTGATGTCGCTGCCGGAAGCGTTTGATTTGACTCAGGCTATACCATTGATCAAAGCCCATCAAATCGGTAATTTGGTGTATTACGGTGCTGCTAATTGTGGCATGGATACCAAACAGCCGGTTATGCAGGAGTTGTTTGCGGTTACATATAAGTGTATGATAACTGATGAACGGCAGCGTGCAGAGCTGAAACGGCTGATGGAAGCCTTTGATGTAAACGGTATTCACTATATGCCCGTGAAGGGCGTTTTGATGAAGGCGATCTACCCAAAAACCGATATGCGGATCATGGGCGATGCGGATATTCTGATCAAATTGGATCAGTATGACCGGATCCGCCTCGTGATGGAGCAGTTGGGTTTTACAGAAAAGCTGGAAAGCGATCATGAGTTGATTTGGCAGAAGCCCAGCTTATATTTGGAACTTCATAAGCGTCTGATTCCTTCCTATAACTATGACTATGCTGCTTATTATGGAGATGGTTGGCAGTTGGGACATCCCACTGCGGACAATCCTTGCCGCTTTGTGATGACTGATGAGGATCAGATGATTTATCTGTTTACCCATTTTGCCAAACATTATCGGGATGGCGGCATTGGTGTACGGCATATGCTGGATTTATACATTTATAGAAAAGCGAAACCGCAAATGGATGAAAGCTATATTGCCGAAGAATTGCAAAAGCTGCAACTACAAGAGTTTTATCAATATATTTGCCGGACTTTGGCGGTATGGTTTGAAGATGCGCCTGCAGATAAGATTTCTGATTTGATCACTTCCCGTGTTTTTGCCAGTGGTGCTTATGGCGCTGAAGAAACCAAGCAGATTGCCCAGGGTATTCGCGATAAAGCAAATGCTGGCGGCACTTCTAAGCAAGTGCGATATAGAGCTTGGCTATATCTGATCTTCCTTCCATACAGTCACATGTTGAAGAAATACCCGGTTTTGGAAAAAGCACCCGTTTTGCTTCCGTTTATGTGGGTCGTCAGATGGCTGGATGCCATTTTTAAAAGACCTTATGTAATCAAACAGCAACGTAATCGTGTAGGACGCTTAACGGAAGAAAAGCTGGATGCCTGGGAGTCTCAAATGCGTGAAGTTGGCTTGGCCTTCCATTTTGAGGAGAAATGAGCATGAATGTTTTAATTACCGGCGCCAAGGGGTTTGTTGGCAAAAACTTGGTGGAAAATCTGAAAACCATCCGGGACGGTAAAAACCGCACCCGGCAGCTGACCATTGGCGAGATCTATGAATATGATATTGACACAGATCCCGCGTTATTGCAGCCTTACTGCGAAAAAGCGGATTTTGTGTTCAATTTGGCAGGTGTGAACCGTCCTCAGAATCAAGAGGAGTTTATGCAGGGCAATTTCGGCTTTGCATCCACCTTGCTGGACACACTGAAGGCTTGCAACAATCCCTGCCCGGTGATGTTGTCTTCTTCAATCCAGGCCACCTTGATTGGTCGGTATGACAGCGATTACGGCAGAAGTAAAAAGGCCGGTGAAGAGCTGTTCTTTGATTATAGCAAGGAAACCGGTGCAAAGGTGCTGGTGTATCGTTTCCCCAATTTGTTCGGTAAGTGGTGTCGTCCCAACTATAATAGTGCCGTTGCCACCTTCTGCAATAACATTGCCAACGATTTGCCCATTCAGGTCAATGACCCTTCGGTTATGCTGGAACTGTTGTATATTGATGACTTGGTGGATGAGATGTTGGATGCCCTGGAGGGCAAGGAGCATCATTGCGAATTTGATGGCATCGATACGGTTTTCAATGAGAGCGGGCGTTATTGCGCAGCACCCATTTCCCACAAAGTGACTTTGGGTGAGATCGTGGATTTGCTGCAGAGCTTTAAGAATCAGCCTAAATCCTTGCTGATGCCGGAAATTCCCCATAATTCCTTTGCAAAGAAACTGTATTCCACCTATTTGAGCTATTTGCCCAAAGAGGCTGCCAGCTTTCCGCTGAAAATGAATGTGGATGACCGGGGCAGCTTTACGGAGCTTCTGAAAACTGCCAACTGCGGACAGTTCAGTGTGAATATTTCCAAACCCGGTATCACCAAGGGTCAGCACTGGCATAACACTAAATGGGAGTTCTTCATTGTGGTGTCTGGAGAAGCACTGATCCAGCAGCGACGGATTGGATCGAATGAGGTGCTGGAATTCAAGGTCAGCGGTGACAAAATTGAAGCGGTGCACATGCTGCCTGGTTATACCCATAATATTATCAATTTGAGTGATACCAAGGATTTGGTGACGGTCATGTGGGCCAACGAACAATTTGATCCCAATAAGCCGGATACCTTCTTTGAGAAAGTGGAGGAATAATTATGGCATCCTTTCAGAATAACGGCAAGCTGAAGCTGCTGATCATTGTGGGCACTCGTCCGGAGATCATTCGCCTGGCTGCGGTGATCAAAAAGTGCCGTCAGTATTTTGATACTATCCTGGCCCACACTGGTCAGAACTATGATTATAATTTGAACGGCGTGTTTTTCTACGACCTGGAGCTGGATGATCCGGAGGTTTATCTGGATGCCGTAGGCAAGGACCTGGGTGAGACCATGGGTAACATCATTGCCAGGTCCTATCAGCTTATGGTGGAGATTCAGCCGGATGCGGTGTTGGTGCTGGGTGATACCAACTCTTGCTTGAGCGTTATCGGTGCAAAGCGGCTGCACATTCCTATTTTTCACATGGAAGCTGGCAACCGTTGTAAGGATGAGTGCTTGCCTGAGGAGACCAACCGCCGGATTGTGGATATTATCTCTGATGTGAATTTGTGCTATTCTGAGCATGCCCGCCGGTACTTGGCTGATTGCGGTTTGCCTAAGGAGCGTACCTATGTGACCGGTTCTCCTATGGCGGAGGTTCTGCATAATAATCTTGCCAAAATCGAGGCCAGCGATGTACATAAGCGGTTGGGACTGGAAAAGGGTAAGTATATTTTGCTTTCTGCCCATCGCGAGGAGAATATCGATACAGAAAAGAACTTTACTTCGCTGTTTACTGCCATCAATAAAATGGCAGAAAAATATGATATGCCCATTTTGTATTCTTGCCACCCCAGAAGCCGTAACCGTCTGGAAGCCAGCGGTTTTGTGCTGGATAAGCGGGTGATCCGGCAGGAACCCTTGGGCTTCCATGACTACAACTGCCTGCAGATGAATGCCTTTGCGGTGGTGTCCGACAGCGGCACTTTGCCAGAGGAAAGCAGCTTCTTCACCTCTATCGGCAAGTCCTTCCCGGCAGTATGTATCCGCACCTCCACAGAGCGTCCGGAGTCGTTGGATAAAGCGGGCTTTGTGCTGGCAGGCATTGACGAGCATAGCCTTTTGCAGGCTGTGGATACGGCGGTTTCCATGTGCCAAAACGGGGATAACGGCATTCCTGTGCCGGATTATGTGGAAGAAAATGTATCCACGAAAGTTGTGAAATTGATCCAATCCTACACCGGCGTTGTCAATAAAATGGTTTGGAGAAAATTCTGAGAAAGTTTGGGAAGTGCCTTATGCGGTGCGAAGAAAGATTTCAGGCGATTTATGGTAAAGAGCCGTTGAATGTGGCGTTTTGCCCTTATCGCATTTGCCCCATTGGTGCCCATAGCGATCATCAGCTGGGTAAGATTACCGGTATGGCCATTGACAAGGGTATTCATATTGCCTACGGACCGAAGGAAAACGGTGTTATTGAAATCCAATCCCTTCAGTTCGATAAAAGAGCTCAGTGGCACGTTCAGGCAACCCCAGATGTTAAACAAAACGACTGGGCGGATCATCTTCGCGGTGCAACGATAGCGCTTAATAAGCGTTATCCGCTTCGTCGTGGTCTTTGTGCTGTTGTTGACGGCGAACTGCCTATCGGCGGTCTTTCTTCGTCAGCCGCTGTTATTATCACGTTCCTGTCAGCTCTTTGCACAATGAACGGCATCACTTTGACGCCGTCTGAATTGATTTCTATTTCAAAAGAAGCAGAAAATGAATATGTCGGCGTTTCCTGCGGTAAACTTGATCAGTCTTGCGAGGTCTATTGCAGAAAGGATAATCTTTTATATATGGATTTGCGCGACGACAGCTATGAGCTTAT
>JAZNSR010000115.1:0-3519 GCA_045591335.1 Faecousia sp. | reverse complement strand
TTATACTGAGGATCCGGAAGGACCTCTCTCTTGGGAACATTACCTCTTCTGGGCACTTTGCTTCCCTCCTTCATATTAAAATGATTTTCATCGGTACTCGAAGGTCCATGCCTTCGTTGTGCTTGCCAGAGGTTTTCATATATGTGAAAAACCACATGGCAAGGTTTTAGCCTTGCGAACGGGCTTGGAAAAAATTCAAGTTTTGATTTTCAGAAGTGAATTACTTCTTACCTGCCTTGGGACGCTTTGCACCGTACTTGGAACGGGACTGCATACGACCCTGCACGCCCTGGGTATCCAGAGTGCCGCGGATGATGTGGTAACGCACACCGGGAAGGTCCTTTACACGACCGCCGCGGATCATAACCACAGAGTGCTCCTGCAGGTTGTGGCCGACACCGGGGATATAAGCGGAAACTTCCATTCCGTTGGTCAGACGCACACGGGCGATCTTACGCAGAGCGGAGTTAGGCTTCTTGGGGCTCACTGTACGAACTGCAGTGCAAACACCGCGCTTCTGGGGAGAGGGCAGATCGTTGGTCTTGTTCTCCAGGGTGTTCAGGCTCTTCTGCAGAGCGGGAGCAGTGGACTTGTAGGAAACCTGCTTACGGCCATGTCTAACGAGCTGATTAAAAGTAGGCATTTATGTTCTCCTTTCTTAAAAACTCACCTTACGGTTGTATATATTCTACGGGTTGCCCCGAAAGAATCAATCCATGACCACGGCAGCTGCGCTGGCTCCCACTTCTATGAAGCAGGCTTGACCCAGCTCTTTCATGGAGCTGACCCAAAACAGCTGCACGCCGTAGCGTTTACAAAGAGCCACCAGGGGCTCGGTTATGGCAGGGTCCGCATTGCGGGCCAAAAACACCTGCAGGGCCTTGCGATTATGCAACGCTTTGCGCAGCTGTTTTGCTCCAACCACCGGCTTTTTCGCCTGCAATTGGGCAAGATCTTGTTCGGTCGCCATACTACCGCAATTATAATTGTCCATACAGTTAACTATTATATACATATTCCAAGGAATGTCAACAAATTTTACGGAAAATTTTTCGATTATTTTCAAGATTTTCTGCCTGTTCCGGTCCCGATCAAGGGGCGGCTCACGCAGCAAGTCAAAAGCCCTGGCGCAGCAAGCTTGATACTACGAAAAAGCAAATTGCCACGCCAATGGGCGCACAGGCTCGCATTGCCGCGGCATAATTCTCATATAATCTGTTTTGACACTCTAAAAAAGGTCTGCAGCGGGTGCTGCAGACCTTCTCATCAAACTTTGTTGGCCAGGTATGCTACCAGCACAGCTGCCCGGATCATACCCATGTTATTGGCAATCGTCAAGTCCTTTGCGCCCACTTCTTCACAGAAGTCAGCCAGGTTGCCTTCCCAATAGCGGTAATCCAGCTCATAGAGCGTGCTGTAATGGTCTACCATGTAAGGCATCAAGGCATTGCCGAAGGAGTCCTTCACCACAACACCCACACTGCCGTCAGTCACACTGGGATTCTTATAAACGGTGATGGGATTATCACCGCCGCCAAAGGTGTTGTACTTCAAACCTGCGCTCCAGTCGGATACATCAAAAATAACATTCCAGCGAACCTCGTTACCCTTGCGGTCAGTAAACACCATGCTGATATTATCACTGTAGGGATGGTAAGCCTCCACAGTATCACCCCGCAAAGCAGGATCCTTCTTGCAGTCACCGGAGTACAGTCCGCCCCAGAAACCATCGAAGGTGGACAGCTTCCGCTGATCCAGGGTATAGGGCGTTTCCCCCTTTTCCTTACACCAGATCTCGTAAGCGTAGTAAGCAGCCTTACCGTTCCAGTGGTAGTCCGTACGGAAGTACAGATACTCGTCTCTGTGCTGCATCAGATTGTCAAAGCAATCCACAGTTTTAATGGAATCATCCAGCTTATCAAAAATCAGGCCCATGCGCTGATGCTGATCCTGGTAATCCTCCCCCATAATGGGTGCGATATCATCGGGCAGCACGATGCCAATGGCTGTAGGGATTGGCAAAAAGTACATATTGATGCTGTCATCCAGCTGCTGGGCAACCTCATTAAGAATGGTCGTATAGTTCGTAACAGAGTTTTCATCATACTTATAGTTTTCATAGGCTGCATCATCCACCAAATAGGAACCGCCCATCTTCTTATATGTGCCGGACTTGCTGGTAATAGAGGGGTACTCTACCTTCTGGGGCTCTGTGGGCTGGGTGGTGCCCTGGGTAGCGTCCTGGGAAGCGCCTACGGTCTGCTGGGGGTCTTCCCCACCCTCAACAGAAACATTTTTGGTATATGCATAGGCATTATCCGTGATCTTTTTTGCGGTTTCGTAATCATTGGTTACACAAAAAAGAACGAAATTCCCCTCAGACCAAATCACCGCATGATTGATCTTATCCACCTCTTCGGGGATGTAATTCTGGAACTGGTGAAGAAGCTGGGCAATATGCTCGTCCACACTGTCCTTGACCTGCTGCACATCCTCCTCCTTGGCGGCTGTGATCAGCGCAAGGCGGTCTGCATAATAGCCGCTGCCGGAATACATCTTCACCGTTGCGCCCTCGGGGAGATTGGAAAAATAATAAGAGCTGATATCGCCTGCGTCAGCAATCTCCGTATCAAAGCTCACGCGCTCCAGCATGACCTGCAGCAACGCATTTCCGTTTACCTTCTGTGCCGAGCCCCCGCAGGCAGCAAGCGGCAGGCACATGGCCAGCACCAGCGCCAAAGCGATCCATCGAATATATTTCATAAGCATCATCTCTTTCTGTTGATTTGATGATATTATGTTAACACAACCGTTTTTTCTTTTCAATAGTAAAACCAGAAATTTGCAAATTTTTGTCGAAAGGGCCGTATGCATGCATTTATGCATAAAATAATGAATAATCGTATTTTTATGAATATTTATTCATTATTCATTGACAAATACCCATTGCGGTTGTATAATCCCGTTTAGACCAAATGAAAACACCTGGAGGAGAGAGCTATGAACAAGGAAAACATCAAAAAAGTTGTGCTGGCATATTCCGGCGGTCTGGATACATCCATTATTATTCCCTGGCTGAAGGAAAACTATAATAACTGCGAGGTCATCGCCGTTTCCGGCAATGTGGGCCAGGCGGATGAGCTGGAGGGTCTGGAAGAAAAGGCCATCAAAACCGGCGCAGCCAAGCTGTATGTTTTGGATCTGACCGAGGAATATGTGGATGATTACATCATCCCCTGCATGAAGGCCGGCGCAGTGTACGAAGAATATCTGCTGGGCACCAGCCACGCCCGTCCCTGCATCGCCAAGGGGCTTGTGGATATCGCCATCAAGGAAGGTGCCGATGCCATCTGCCACGGCTGCACCGGCAAGGGCAACGACCAGGTGCGTTTTGAACTGACCATCAAGCACTTTGCCCCCAACATGCCCATTATCGCCCCCTGGCGGGAGTGGGATATCAAGTCCCGTGAGGAAGAGATCGAATATGCGGAGGCTCACAACATTCCTCTGAAAATCAAC
>JAZNSR010000114.1:0-9672 GCA_045591335.1 Faecousia sp. | reverse complement strand
GATACATTCATTTTTACAACTATGAGCGCATCCAGATAAAAACTGGAGTGGCGCCACTAACGCTGCGCCACTCCGCTTAAAACTAAATATTCCTATACAGGGCCTCTTTTTGTACTGTCCGCACAAACTGGGGCAGTCTACGCCGGTCAAGCCTTTTCGATTCGTTGGAAGATATATTCCATTAAGTCATTTTTGCTGGAAAGCTCCAATACATACTGAAATTCATTATACAGGATTTGTTCTGCGTCTTTGAAAAAATGTTCATCGGAGATGTGCAGCCGTTTTCCCGTAGCTTCCCGTTCCTTTTTGTGGGCATAGATAGCCTTGATCATTTGAATCAATTCCCGGTGATCGCCGTTGGATAAGATCTGCTTATAGCGTTCCCGGCGTTCTGTTTCGTTGGAGATCCAAGTGGAATTTCCGTCGGGCATAGAATCGATCAGCTGATGGATTTCCTCTTTTGTCAGGAGTTTGCGCATCTTTTTTAAAACATGTTCATTGTCCGTGGGCGCATAAATGGTGGATGCGGGATCGTTGATGGGCTTTAAAACATAGTAGTCTTTCTTTGCTTTATTGATGGATTTTTTCTCTATGTCAACGATTTTGCAAACTCCTTGCACTCCGTAGATGATCACATCATTAATTTGAAACATAGGTGCAGTTCCTCACTTTATGTGGTATACACATATTATAATTCTAATTTTTGAGAATTTCAAAAGCTTTTTTGCTTGAAAATCCACAAAAATAACGGAGTTTTATGCGCATTCTGAACAAATAAACAGATTATGGATATTTAGTGATCACCAAGGCGTATTTGGATTTCTTCTAAAGTGTTTCTTGAATATGCGATTGTTTTTTATTCTTTCTCGTTGACAGAACGGATTGCGGATGCTATATTTTTCGTATAAAGTATCTGCTTAAGCAGATTAGAAAGGAGCTTAAAATATGATTGTTCGTGAGGTTGTCATCAGCTAACTGAATATGGGCGCCAACAAAAATGGGGGTTCAGGCCTTCTGATTTGCTGCGCCGTTTTTAAGTAACTTTCGATATGTGGTAGCCGCAGAATGCGCCCCATGACGAGGGCTGCTTTGCTGCGGTATTTTTGCGCCCATTTTCAGTTTCGGCAGAGGGGAACGATGGCATCGTTCTCGTAGAAAGGCGTGATATGTTATGAAAATTGACACGCGCAAAAAACTGAACTTGGAGGAAAAGTGTTTTGAATATCTATGATTACGGCACAATGCCGGATACAAATAATCTGCCGGGGATCCCGGCTAGAGTTACTACAGTTCATAAAGACCGTTATGAGATCGTTTGTGAATATGGTATTACATTTGCAAGGCTGAAAACAAAGGCTTACTTTATGGGGGAGGAAAGCTTTCCCACCGTAGGCGATTTTGTTATGATCAATTATATAAAATCCGGCGACAGTCAGATTCTTGCAACGCTGCCAAGGCGGACTTTATTCTCCCGCAGGCAGCCGGGACCCGTTCCCAGGGACCAGGCGGTGGCAGCCAATTTTGATTATGTGTTTATTATGCAGTCGCTGAACCTGGATTTTAATCCAAAACGGTTGGAACGGTACTTGACCTTGGCCTGGCAGTCCGGTGCAACCCCGGTGATTCTGCTGACCAAGGCAGATTTGGTGGAGGATTATTGGGATTATCTGACTCAGGTGGAGCGCGTGGCTATGGGAGTCAATACCCATGTGGTCAGCACGCATACTGGGTATGGGCTGGAGCGGCTGAATGATTATTTGCAGCCTGGAAAAACGGTGGTATTCTTGGGGTCTTCCGGTGTGGGAAAATCCAGCCTGGTCAATGCCATGGCCGGGGAGCAGATCATGGCAGTGAATGACATCCGGGAAGATGACAGTAAGGGCCGCCATACCACCACCCACCGTCAGCTGATTCGACTGAAAAACGGCGTTATGATCATCGACACGCCCGGTATGCGGGAACTGGGAATGTGGGAAGTGAATGAGGGCTTAGGAGATGCTTTTGCGGATGTGGAGCAGTTTATGGGACAATGTCGGTTTTCCAATTGCAAGCATGAAAGGGAACCTGGCTGCGCAATCAAAGCCGCTCTTGCCACTGGCGCATTGGATATGGGCCGCTGGGAAAGCTACCAAAAGCTGAAAGCCGAGGCGGTGGACCGGGATGAAATGCTGCGCCGCAAGCGGCAATGGAGCAAGGATGTTGCGAAATTCACAAAACAAAGGAATAAGGAGATTTGGTAATGAAAAGATATGTGAAATCTATTGAAAATAAATATTTACAGCCTTCTTTGGAAATGGTGGAGGCAGTGTTTACTGCTTCGGAATCAGCGGAAGAAGGCGCACTGGTGCGTCGGTTGGTGGAGGAGATCCGCAGCAAGCGGTTTTACTTGCCGGAGTTGGATTTGGTTGCGGTTGACGAAAACGATCAGCTGTTGGGTCATTGTATGTTTTCCCGGTTTCATCTGGACGGGAACTATGAAAATGAATTGCTGCTGTTGTCCCCAGTGGCAGTGAAAACTCAGTATCAGCGGCAGCATATTTCCAGGGAAATGATCGAGTATGGCTTTGAAAAGGCAAAAGCCATGGGATACAAGGCCGTTATTGTGGAGGGCAATCCCATGAATTATCGCAGTCGTGGCTTTGTTACCTCCGTAGACTATGGCATTACGGCCCATGAATCCGTAGGTCTGCCTGCGCCGGAATGTCTGATGGTTTATGAATTGGTGCCCGGCGGTTTGCAGGGAATCAGCGGCAAGGTGAATTACAGCGAATATCAGGCGCTAAGATAAAATAAAAGGGTGTTGCGCATGCAACACCCTCTAAAAATCTTGTGTTTGGATCAGCTGGCATAGATCACTGCAAACGGTTTTATCCGTAATTACGTCTTGCAGCTGAGAGAGCATATCTGTTTTGGTAAAACGGCGGCCAATGAGGGCAGCTTCCACGGCAGCGGATAAACTCCAGTCCATGGCGTCTGTATACATTTTGACGGCTTGGATTATGCCGCTCTTGGCCTGGATATGCAGCTGCACAGTGCCCCAGGAGAAATGCTGTTCCATTTGGCAGGTAAAGGGGAGGGAAGTGCCGTAAAGATATTCCCAGCTGCTGATGTGCCCTTTGGTTTCAGCAATTTGTGAAAGAGCAGCATCCGGTAGCTGCAGGGTCTGCACCGGCAATCCGTAAATCTGCGCAAATGCACGCTGCATATTGGCTTTCATTTGCGTAATGGTTAGATCTGGGCAAAGTTCAGTTAAATTCATTACCCGGGAGCGCACAGAAGCAATGCCCTTGGCATTCAGTTTTACTTTAGATGGGTTTAAGTATCGCTGCAGCTTATTCATATCTGCCCGGATCAGCAAAGTGCCGTGATGGTAAGCATGTCCCCGGCTGTGATAAAAGGCGTTGCCGGAGAATTTTCGCCCTTGGGCAAGAATGTCATTTCTTCCGGAGCATTCTGTTTTAATACCCGTTAAGGCGCAGGCTTGTCCAATGACGGATAATTGTTTTTCAATATTAAAATCTTCATCAGACATCAGAAATGTAAAATTCAGATTACCCAAATCATGAAACACGGCGCCGCCACCGGAAAGCCGCCTGGCTAATTTGCCGTCCTCATTACCCAATAACGAAGTGCGGCATTCCACCCAGGGATTCTGATTGCGTCCGATAACCACGGTGTTTTGATTTTGCCATAAATATAAAATGCATTGACCGGGCTGCAAGGTTTCCAGCAGGTATTGCTCAATGGACAGGTTTTCGTAGGGATCAAAGCCGGTGGCTTCATAAAGCAGCAAAGAGGTGATCATATTACCATCCTAAGTAGAAAAGATGGAAATATTATAAAAAAGAATCCATTGTTCGTCAATAATCTTTCAAATTATTGTTGACAAAGTATGTGATAAAATGTTATAAATAATATAATAATAACAAATAATTAACATTCGAGGTGGCTTATGTACAGTATTCGGCAGGATGCTATGAAGTCCTATATTGAAAAAAAGAATATTGTGACCATTAAAGAATTGCAAGACTTGTTTCCGGAGGTATCGCTCATGACGATCCACCGGGATCTGGATGCCCTGGAACGGGCGGGGGTTGCGGTGAAGTTTCGTGGAGGTGCCAAATCCGTCCGCCATTCGGGGGATGTGGAATTTCATGTGCGTATGAATGCGAATAAGCCTGGCAAGCATGCTATGGCAAAAAAAGCATTGCAGCTGATCCAGCCGAACAGTGCTGTTTTCCTGGATGCCAGCACCACGAATCTGGCTTTGGCAAAAGCATTACCAGATATGAATTTGAATATTTTTACCACCGGTCCCAATATTGCTCTGGAGCTTTGCCGGCTTCATAATCCTGTGATTACGCTGTGCTGCGGCACCATGAATCGCAATAATTTGGCGCTCTCTGGGCAGAATACTCTGCAAATGCTGGAAAATATCAATATTGATCTGGCCTTTGTTGGTGTTTCCGGATGTTCTGTGGATGCAGGCTTCACTTGTGGGACAGAGGCAGATATGCTGGTTAAACGCATGGTGATCCGCAAAGCCAGGACCAGCGTGGCTATGTGCAGCCGAGATAAGCTCAGCTGTTTGATGCCGTATACATTTGCAAAGTTAACAGATGTGGATTATCTGATATGCGATGAACCGCTGCCGGAGGGTTTCTTGAAATCGTTGGATGATGCAGGAGTAACCGTTATCTGATATTTCCGGACGCATATTTGATAAAAAGCTTGCAAGATTCTGTTTGCAATGCTATTATAAAAAAGGAAAAATAAAAAAAATAAGGAGACATACTATGACTTCCAGCGAGAAAAAACAGTTGCAGATCACGGCCTGCAAAGTCCGCATGGGCGTTATTGAATCCACCCATGGCGCCAAGGCAGGTCACCCAGGCGGCAGCTTGTCCGCCGCAGAGGTATTTACCTACCTCTACTTTAAAGAAATGAATATCGACCCTAAGAATCCCAAGTGGGAGGATCGTGACCGCTTTGTGCTGAGTAAGGGCCATACTGCACCCGGCTTGTATGCTGCTTTGGCAAATCGTGGATTTTTCCCTGTGGAGGACCTGCCCACCCTGCGCCATATTGATTCTTATTTGCAGGGCCACCCCAATATGAATACCGTTCCCGGTGTGGATATGTCCACCGGTAGCCTGGGTCAGGGCATTTCCACTGCTGTGGGCATGGCACTGGCCGCTAAGTACACCGGCAAGGAAAACCGGGTGTATACGCTTTTGGGTGACGGTGAGATCCAGGAGGGTCAGGTATGGGAGGCTTGCATGTCCGCTGCCCATTATAAGCTGGATAATCTGTGCGTGATTGTGGATAACAACGGCCTGCAGATCGATGGCAATGTGGCGGATGTTATGAGTCCTTATCCTATCGTAGGTAAGCTGGAGGCCTTTGGCTTTGCTGTACAGGCCATTGACGGTCATGATTTTGATTCTATTGAGGCCGCCTTCAACCAGGCAAAGGCCGTGAAGGGTCAGCCCTCTGCTATTGTTATTAAGACCGTAAAGGGCAAGGGCGTTTCCTATATGGAAAACGATGCCGGTTGGCACGGCAAGGCTCCCAACGATGCAGAATATGAGCAGGCCATGAATGAGCTGAAGGCTCAGCTGGCAGAATTGGAGGCGTAATTATGGCTGATATGAAGAAGGTTGCTACCCGCGACAGCTACGGTGCCGCTTTGGCTGAGCTGGGCGCTCAGTATGATAATCTGGTGGTTTTGGATGCTGACTTGGCCGGTGCTACCAAAACCGGAGTGTTTAAGAAAGCGTTTCCAAACCGGCATTTTGATTTTGGCATTGCCGAGGCCAATATGATCAGCGCCGCTGCAGGTATGTCCACCGCAGGCCTGGTGCCTTTCGCGTCCAGCTTTGCTATGTTTGCGGCAGGCCGTGCTTTTGAGCAGGTCCGTAATTCCATCGGTTATCCCCATTTGAATGTGAAGATTGGCGCTACCCATGGCGGCATTTCTGTTGGTGAGGACGGTGCATCTCACCAGTGCTGTGAGGATTTTGCCCTTATGCGGTCTATCCCCGGTATGACGGTGATCTGTCCCGCTGATGATGTGGAGGCCAAGGCTGCTGTGAAAGCTGCCTATGAAATGAACGGTCCTGTATATCTGCGGTTTGGCCGTTTGGCAGTGCCTGTGTTCCACGGTGAGGATTACAAGTTTGAGATCGGCAAGGGCGAAGTGGTTATGGACGGTACGGATGTTGCGATCATTGCCAACGGCCTGATGGTCTATGAAGCCATGGTTGCGGCGGAAACGCTTGCCAAGGATGGCATTCATGCCATGGTCATCAATATGGCCACCATTAAGCCTCTGGATGAGGAGTTGGTGTTGGAGTCTGCCCGTAAGTGTGGTAAAATCATCACTTGCGAGGAGCATTCTGTGATCGGTGGCTTGGGCGAGGCGGTTTGCAGCGTTCTGAGCGAAAAGCTGCCTACTCCTGTTCGCCGCATTGGTGTAAATGATGAGTACGGTCATTCCGGCCCTGCGGCAGCTTTGCTGAAGCAATTTGGTTTGAGTGCAGAAAATATTGTGAATGTGGCAAAGGATTTTTGCTGTAAATAATTGTTGAGAGTGTGTTACATTTTGTAACACACTCTTTCTTTGTACAAAAATAGTTGAAAACTGTCAAAAATTTGTGCAATATTTCTTGTGAAAGTCCTTGAAATATAAATGTGAATCATGTATAATTCAATTTGTATCGATATATGGGGGTAGTATACCCTCTTGCCAGATACGGATTTGTTGTATCCAGCCTTGCGCTGCTTACATATTGTCATTGATAAATTATATAAGGAGGAAGTACATACAATGACGAATTGCAAGAAGACCAAGAAGGCATTGTTCGGCTCTGTGATCGCTCTGATCCTGTGCATGAGCATGCTGGTTGGCACCACCTTTGCGTGGTTCACCGATTCTGTTGTCAGTGGTAACAATCACATTGTTGCCGGTAATCTGGACATCGAGCTGGAATACCTGGTTAACGGTGATTGGGTCTCTGTCAACGAAAACACCAATGTATTTGGTGATTCCCTGTGGGAACCCGGCCATACTGAAGTTGTGGTCCTGAAGGTTTCCAATGTTGGTACCCTGGCTCTGAAGTATCAGATGGGTATCAATGTCGTAAACGAGAAGACCTCTGTCAATGTTGCAGGCGAAGAGCTGAAGCTGTCCGACTACATCGAGTTCGGTGTTGTTGATGGCCAGTTTGCTGACCGCGCTGCTGCTCGTGCTGCTGTGACCAACGCCGCTAAGCTGAGCGCTGGCTATAACGAAGACGAGCAGGCTCTGCTGCCTGGCGAGTCCAAGGAGATCTCCCTGGTTGTCTACATGCCCGAGTCCGTTGGCAACGAAGCTAATTACATGACCGGTTATGAGGCTCCCGAGATTGACCTGGGCATCAACCTGATGGCTACTCAGCTGATGCACGAGGATGATTCCTTCGGTAACGACTACGACAAGGACGCCACCTTTGCTGGCCTGCCCTCCGCTAATGTTACCAAGCTGAACAATCTGCCCAATGTTCCCCTGACCGACCTGAACTCCATGCAGCTGACCGGCGAGCGGGTGGACCTGGATGTTGCTTACTCCTTCAAGACCACTCAGTCTTACGAGGAAGCCACCAAGAATGATTACGCCAAGTATCATGCTGACTTTGTTGTAAGCTTCGACAAGGCTGTTGCTGCTGAGTCTGTGGTTCTGGGCGGCCAGTATGACAGCTGGAGCGCCGAGTGGGTTGCTTTCAAGAACCCCATGGCCATTGCTGCTAACGAGGAAGTTCGCCTGCTGGCTACTGCTAATGTTTCCATGAACTACGAAGAGCTGTGCCTGCTGGTTAAGGAGTTCCTGTGCGGCGCTGCTAACTTGAGCGCTGCCAACAACGGCACCACCATGACTGTTGAGTTGCGTCTGTATGAGGTCGAGAAGCCCTCTGCTGACAATGGCAACTCCTGGAATGTGGAGACTGGTGTTAGCCAGACCTTCGGTGTTTACACCTACACCTTTGGCAACCCCAGCGATATTCCCGTTGCTTCCATTACCAAGAACCCCGGCTTCATCAACACCAATCTGAACTGGAATGCCAGCAGCCCCGTGAAGGATGTTCAGCTGGAGTCCGCATACACCTTTGCTGCTACCGAGACCGATCCTGTCAACTATGCTGATTGGGACGCTGACTTCTATGTATCCGTTGACCGCGCTGTCAATGCCGGTGAGCTGATCTTGGCTGGTTCCTATGCTGCATGGAACAGCGGTGAGTGGGTTGCTTTCGAGGCTCCCGCTGCTGGTGCTAACGAAGCTTTTGCTCTGCTGAATGCTGCCGGCGTGCAGCCCACTTATTGGGAAGTCTGCAACATCATTGAGACCTTTAACTGCGGTGTTACTGATGTAGCAGATGCTTTGGCTGGCGCTACTGTTACTGTTGAGTTGGTTCTGACCAACGGTACTGATTCTGTGGTTGTTTCCAGCACTCAGTATACTTTCTAATTTTCGTATGTTTTCCTCCACCCCACTCCCTTTCGAGGGAGTGGGGCGGTTGGGCATATTGGGTCGATTGAATTACCGCGGTGAACAAAGCTCATAAAAAGGTTTTTGTGGGTTTTGCTCGCCGCTGTAATCTGCATAGGGCTATTAGAAATGATCATTAAGAAAACACAAATGGAGGAATGACTGTGAACAAGAAACTGATTTGCTTGGTTCTTTCTTTGGTTATAGTCATGGCGTTCGCCGTGGGTGTCCATGCCAGCGAGGAAGTAACAGCGGTTCAGAAGTTAACCGGAAATGTAGACGGCCTGGAGATTTCTGCCGATACATTGTTGGATCTGAACGGTTATGATGTTACCAATGCCACAGTTGCGGAAGGTGTCACCCTGCAGCTGATGGACAGCGCCAATGATGAATATGACGCATCTAAGTGCGGCAGCTTCAGCGGTACTGTCAATGGCACTGTGGAGCAGGTCGTAAAGTACGATGCCAAGAATTATTTGGTTATTGAAGAAAACGGCGTGTATTCTGCCCACCGCTTCTATGCCGGTATCACGCATATTAGCTTGGTGCCGGAACAGGCTGCCCTGGGCTACAAGGCAGAGTTCCATGCTGATGATGTGATCAATGAAATGGTCACCGGCTATGGCTATGCTATGTGGCTTAATAGCTATAACCCCGTAAAGTACATCAAGGAAGGCACGATTGAAAAGAATGTGCTGTCCCTTCGCGTAAAAAACATCCTCAGAGAGAATAATGATGAAATGAACGCCATTGGCGTAGCTGCGCAAATTGGCGGCAAGGCCATGATCCGCTTTGAGGTGGATGGGGTGGAATTGACCCTGGAAGGCGCGGACTATGTCACCACGCTGAAGGATGCCGTGGAGTCTGTGAATGCGTCTTTGGGTGCTGACCGTACTGCCTATACCGCAGAAAAGGTCCAGGCTGTTCGTGCTCTGCTGGAAAAGTACAGCAGCTATACGAATGCCTGGGAGCAGGAATACATCTTCACAGAGGATAAATTTGCCGCTGTGGAAAATGTATCCGTCACCTATGGCGATGCTCTGACCCTGGGCCAGGTGTTTACAGCTGTTGAGGGTGTAGAAATCGGCAATGTGACTGCCACCGTGAACGGTGAAGCAATTGCGGTTGATGCCAATTGGGCAGATACC
>JAZNSR010000113.1:0-11790 GCA_045591335.1 Faecousia sp. | reverse complement strand
GACCAAAGCCTTGATTTCGTCCGAATACTCCCCTGCCAGGATCACATCCGCATACTCCCGGACGCTGTAGGTCTTTTCCACAGCCTGGCCATTGACCACGATCTGAATTTCAGAGGTCATCTGGGCAGCGGCAACCTTAATAAACACCTTATAAGTGCCATCACCGTTTGCAATCAGTTCTGCGGGAACTGCCTTGCCGTCCACATTGACCTGAACAGCATCGTCCTCAGCCAATGCCAGCACAAAGTTCAAGCCGATATCGTCGCCCAAAACAATGTTCCAGCTCTTCACGACAACCGCGCCGCAAACAGTACATGCGCCTGTATCGTCATAGCTGTGCTCACCGGTGGCATCAATGGCCTCGGTGTAGCTATCGCCACAAACGGAGCAGGTGTAGGTCATTTCACCATCCTCACCGCAGGTGGGTGCCTTGGTCTGTACGCCGTCACCGTAGGTATGCTCGCCATTGGGCAAAATCGCCTCAATCTTAGTCTCTCCACACACGGAGCAAGTATAAGTCATTTCGCCTTCTTCGGTGCAGGTGGGAGCCTTGGTCTGCTCACCTTCACCCCAGCTGTGCGCAGAAGTAGTCACTTCATACTGGGCGGTATAGATTGTGTCAGTCTCCACAAAGGTAACTTCCTGATCCCAGCCAATGAACTTATAGCTATTGTGGGCGTCCGCTGTCTTGGTGGGAAGCTCGCTGTTATACTCGGGGACCGTGCCCTTAACCACCGTATCTTCCTCCAGCACAGTGCCGTCTTCATTCTTCCAGGTAACAGTAACGGTTTCCAGCTTGCGCAGTTCAAAATTATCATACTGCATACTGGGTGCAACAGATGCCTCACCGCTGACCTGGTTCAGATTCATCTGGAAATAATAAGTGCCGGCAGTTGCAATGGTCACATCCCGGGTAACCGTCCACCATTCACCCTCAGTTTTTCCGTTTTCCTTGCTCACTTGAAGCTGAGCACCGGTCACGCTGGAGTTATCCAAAGCAGTGCCCATGAAGTACACAGGACGCCAGCTTTCGGGAACACCAAATACATCAAAGGACAGACGGTAGATGCCTGCATCCAGGTACATAGCCTGGTACAGCTTTACATCGCCGGTGGGGACTTTGTCACTGACATGAAGCACGGAATCCTGGACGGAAACGAAGCTGGAATCATTGTTGGTCATCCAGCCAATCAAGCCATTGGAGAAATCACCGTTGAGGAAATGATTTTCGTCGTTCTTCTCTTTCAAGGTAACATCGCCCAGGTTCACCTCTCCGTTTACCGCCAAGGGCATGGAGATCAGCATCCAGCCGTCATTGTCAGCCATTGCCTGGGTTGCCACAAAGGAAACCGCCACCTTGTTTGCCGCATCTGTGCTCAGATAATCAGGAGCACGGTATGTCAGCAGCGTTTCTGCATTATGGATGCCCTCAATATGTACCGATGTCCAATACTGATCCACCTTCTCAGTCACCGCAGTGGGAATCTCGTTGGAGAAGGACAGCTTGATAGATGTGGAATCCCCATTTACCAAACCAGTTCCCTCTGCGCTTGCGTACAGATTCATGCTGACCACATACTCCTGGCCTGCAACCAAGCCCAAAGGCAGCTTATAATACAAGCCATTGGCACCCTTTGCCCAGGTTGCGGTGATGTTAGTGGTCAAAATGCCATTACCCAGAGAACGGGTGCCATAGTTGGCATAAGCAGAATGGCTCACAATACCCACGGTATTTGCCACATTGCCATACTGCATTACCTTATAAGCATTGGCCGTTGTAAAAGCAAGGGTCTTGTCCATCTGCCAGGTGTAGCCATCTGCATAGCTATAATAAACAGCCTGGATATGGGTATCACCTAAAATATAGGTCTTGCCGTCTTCCATGGGGAAGGTGATCAGCATCCAGCTGCCGCCATCCACCATTTCCTGGGTGGCAACAAACTCAAAGCTGACCATATTGTCACTTTGGGTGCTCAAGCTGGCAGGAGCGGGAATGCTGAACTTGGCATTTGCGTTATGGTAGCCCTCCAAATTGGCGATCTGCCACTCCTGGCTCCCGTTCACCTCGCTATTAAAGGAAACCTGGATAGAGGAGGACTTATCGTTGGTCATGGGAGTGTTCTCCTCTGCCGCGTACAGGTTCATGCTCACCTTATAAGTATTGCCAACCACCAGTGCCGCAGGAAGCTTATAGTAAACGCCGTGGCCTTCTTCTGCCCAGCTGGCGGTGAGCACAGAGGTGAGCAATCCGTTTTTCAGAGAACGGGAAGTATTTTCGCCCCAATCGCTGCCGTAGCCTTCATGGTTCACAATGCCAACGGTATTGGCCTCATTGCCATAGTACACCGTTTTAAATTCATTAGTTTTACCGAACGCTTCCACAGTCTTGTCGAACTTCCAGGTGTAGCCATCCACGCTGGTTACCTCACGGATGCTGACATTGCCCAGCTTATAGCTGCCGTTCAAGGTCAAGGGGAAAGAAACCAACATCCAGCCGCCGGAAGCCATGGCCTCAGTAGCAATAAACTCGATTACAAACTGATTGCTTGCATCTGTGGGCAGGTTGCCGGAAATAGTGCGGGTGAGCTTGGTATCTGCATTGTGTAAACCAGCAATCCCACCATTTTGCCACTGTTGGATATTACCGCCCTCACCGTTCAGAGTACCTGTGTAATCGCCAAAGGAAACAACAATGCCGTTCATAGCTGCAGCATCATTGCCGCCGTAAAGATTCAGGCTCAGTGTATAGGTCTTGCCTGCTTCCAAAGCCGCAGGCAGCTTATAGAATACGCCATGGCCCACGGTGTTGCCCCAAGTGGCAGCAACCTCCGTTGTCAGAACGCCATCAGCAATGGCACGGTTGGGCGTAAGGGTATTGTTGCCCTCGTGGTTCATAACCTTAATGGTTTCGGCAATATCACCGGAAACCAGGCCCTTTGCACTGCCAAGGGTTACCGCCTGGTCAAAATTCCAGGTATAGCCGTTATCGTAATTGTAAGCAGTCATGGTCACATTGCCCAGCTTATAGATACCGTTCAAAGCCAAGGGGAAAGAAACCAACATCCAACCGCCGGAAGCCATGGCCTCAGTAGCAATAAACTCGATTACAAACTGATTGGTTGCCGCTGTGGGCAGGTTGCCGGAAATGGCGCGGGAAATTTTTGCATCCCCATTATGCATGGCTTCTATATCCTTGCTGATCCACTTCTGGATATTACCGCCGCTGCCGGTCAAAATCTCCGTATACTCGCCGAAAGAAACGGCAATGCCGTTCATGGCTGCTGCATCATTGCCGCCGTAAAGATTCAGGCTCAGCGTATAGATCTTGCCCGCTTCCAAAGCAGCAGGCAGCTGATAGAATACGCCGTGACCCACAGTGTTGCCCCAAGTGGCAGCAACCTCCGTTGTCAGAACGCCATCTGCAATGGCGCGGCTGGGAGTAAGGGTATTGTTGCCCTCGTGGTTCATAACCTTAATGGTTTCGGCAGCATTGCCGGAAACCAAGCCCTTTGTTTTGCCAAGGGTAACTGTTTGGTCAAAGGCCCAGGTGTAGCCGCCCTCGTAACCGCTTTCCCCGTCAGCCGCCTGGGCGCGCACAGCGAAAACACCACCGGAGAAGCACGACAGCACAAAGGCTGCCACAAGGATCATGCTCCATACTTTTTTCATTTGCATAGTTTTCCTTCCTTTCTTTGATCATGTGCCCGTGTTTATCCCAAAATCCGTCCCTACGGTCACATATTGGATAAGGTTGCGTATATATTTTATCATTTCATGCATGCCTTTGTATTTGTACTATTTCTTTGCAGATTTGCACAATCTCCCTATAAATGTTCCATTTTTGCACAATTTGCAGTCAAAAACGGCATTTTATTGGGCTCGCTGTGGAAATCTTTTGCATGCATAAAACGATCATATACCCTTTATAAGGCTGCGGCCCGTCTGCGCCAACAACGCCAGCGCCTGGGGATACACCTCCGCAGGCAGCTTTTTGAAAAATCCATCGCATTCAAAGGTCAAATCTCCCTTATAGCCAATGGTATTCAGCGCCTGCATCAGCTTCTGCCAGTCAATCACGCCCTGGTAAGGCATGGTGTGAATGTCCTCCGTCTTGCTCACATCATGCACATGCAATGCCCCAAGCCGGTCAGCTCCCATAGCCAGAGCAAATGCATCCGGCGATTGCCCCACCAAATACGCATGGCCCACATCCAGGCAGCCCGTGATCCAGGGACTGTTCAAGGTGTCCAGATAACGGTTCATTTCCTGGGGTGTGGAGCAGGTGGAATGGGTGATTTTCGGCCAGGGATGATACTGCCACATGTTTTCCACCGCCACCTGTATGCCATACTCCCGGCAATAAGGAATCAATTTGCCGTAAAACTCCATATTCATTTCAAACAGGCGCTCCGGGACGCCTTCGTCTGCATAATGCAGATGCTGAACAGGGTGCACCACAATGATCTTAGCCCCCAGCAGCGCCGCCCTGCGCAGGGCGCACACGATCTCCCAAAAACGGCTTTTTGTCTGCTCCATATCCGGGAAGCTGGAGTGAAACGGGGCGTGAGCCTGGTTAAAGCACATACCCGCATTCTCTGCATATTGACGCAGCTCCACAAAGAACCCGTCCTCCCGTTCCTCGCCGTACCAGGCCGAATCGAAGAAGGAAAAATCTATGGCGTCAAATCCCGCATTTTGGAACATATCCACCATTTCCCGGGGGGAATAATGCTGCAAAGTATTTGTAATATTAGCAGATAACCGCATGGCTCTCACCTACTTCTTAATGATCGTTTCCAAGAATTCCGTCATTTTTTCTGCCATATGGGCATACCCTGCTGCGCTGGGATGCACATTATCAGAGCTCACCGCCACATTCCACAAATTGGTATCGGTCAGGTATACATTGTCCATCACCTGGTCCATACGCGCAAAGGCATCTGCAATGGCATTGATTCGGATCTGTCTGTCCGGCAAATGGCACTGCACGATCACCACGGGAACATCAGGATAAATCTCCCGCAGCCGCTGCACAAAGGCAACATACTTTTCTGCAAAAATCTCCGGGTTTTCTTCATTAAAGTTAGAGCCCTCTGTCAAATAATCATTAACGCCCAAATAAATAACGATGGCATCGGGCTTTCTATCGTATGTAAAGCTATGAGGTGTGAATTGGGATGCCACATCCGGGGTTTCCAGCTGGAAGTAATTGGTTTCCATGCCGATACGCTCTGTGATGCCCTCTGCCAGCGTATACCAGCCCCAACCGTCCACTAAGGACATACCGGGATGGGCCACTACACTGTAATCCACGCCCAAAGCATCCCCGGTAGCAGCCGCATAGCCCGGATATGCATGGGTAATGGAATCGCCGATAAACTGCACATAAGGCCGGGCCTCATCCTCCAAAAATGTGCCGTCTGTTTTTGCGCCCTGCAAATACATGCGGCTGGGGCTTACCAGCACCGCCTTTAGCCGGTGCTCTCCTTCTGAAACACAGAATTGGAAGCCATCGTCCGTCACCGTGGGCTCCACAAGCACATCATCCATATACCATTTTGCTGTGCCATCCAAACGGGCATTAACGAGAACCTCCGTGCCCTGGAAGCGAAGGGTGGTCATTGCCACTCTTTTATAAGATGCCAATTCCCCATTCTCATTCTCTTCCCAAAAGCCTGCGAAGGAGAAATAATCGTCCTGATAGCTGATTCCCACAACGAATGCCTTAGCTGCCAAATAATAGCCATACATAGCCTCAACCAGCTCCTTCAGCTGCTCAGAAGAACCCCCATTGTGGTACATTCTGGTGATGTAATTCATGGGACTGTAAGAAACAGTCAAATGATTGGTGCCGTCGCTGACCACCATGTCCAGCATTTGGTCCAGCGCATAGGGATTGATATCCGCCACTTCCACATAGTATAGGCTGCCGTTGGGAACGGGGGTATAGCCCTTGCCGCCAACGGTGAAGGTCAAGCCGTCCATACTGTCCGCAGTAAAGTAGAAGCGCACTGCGATCTTGCTGCGCAGCACCATGGTCACGCCGTAGCAGTCAATGCCATCCAGCTTGTCCTCGATCTCCACAGACATTTTATCAGCAGGCACGGAGACTTCCGCCACCGTAATGCCCTGATCTGCCTTGGTATCCATATTCACATCAAAATAGGCCTGCGCCATGCCGCCGTAAACCAGCATGTTCTTGACCAAATTCTTCACGCTGTTACTGTAATTGCCGGAAAGGATCACATCCGCATACTCACGGACGCTATAAGTCTTTTCCATGGGCTGACCATTGATAACAAGCTGAATTTCCGAGGTCATCTGCGCAGCCGCCAGTTTAATAAACACCCGGTCCGTGCCGTCCCCATTGGAATTGAGCTCCACGGGAACTTCCTTACCGTCCACATTGACCCGGACTTCATCGCCCTGGTTCAGCGCCAAAACAAAATTCAAGCCGATATCGTCGCCCAAAACAATATTCCAGCTTTCCACCTTCACCCGGCGCAGGGCAAAGTTATCGTATTGCATGTCAGGCGCAATGGCTGCACCACCGCTGACCTGGTTCAGATTCATCTGGAAGTAATAAGTGCCGGCAGTTGCAATGGTGATATCCCGGGTAACCGTCCACCATTCACCCTCGGTTTTTCCGGTTTCCTTGCTCACCTGAAGCTGAGAGCCGGTCACGCTGGAATTATCCAAAGCAGTGCCCATAAAGTACACCGGGCGGTAGCTTTGAGGCGCACCCAGCACATCAAAGGATAACCGATATTTGCCTGCTTCCAGGTACATGGCTTGGTACAGCTTCACATCACCGGCAGGGACTTTACCGCTGGCATGCAGCACAGAATCCTGAACAGAAACATAGCTGGAATCATAGTTGGTCATCCAGCCGGTCAAGCCCTCAGAAAAATCCCCGTTAAGGAAATGATTTTCCGTATCCTGCTTTTCTTGCAAGGTAGTCGTACCCAAATTGACAGCCATTCCGGTTTCCAATGGGAAGGTAATCAGCATCCAACCGCTGGAAGCCATGGCTTCGGTGGCCACAAAGGAAACTGCCAGTTCATTGGCCGTATCTGTGCTCAGATAATCGGGAGCACGGTAGGTTACCAATGTATCCGCATTGTGATATGCCTCCATGCCGGTGGCAAGCCAAATCTGCGTGGTAGTAGGCGCATCCACAAAAGACAGCTTCAAGGCTGTTGTCTTGTTATTCGTGATGGGAGTACCTTCCGCGCCTGCATACAGGTTCATGCTTACCACATACTCCTGCCCCACAACCAAATCAAGGGGAAGCTTGTAGTAAACGCCATGGGCAGCCTTATCCCAGCTTGCCGTAACAACTGTGCTCAAAATGCCGTTCTTCAAAGAACGGGAGCCATAATTGGCATTGACCTCATGATTGATAATGCCAATTGTATTTGCAAAATTGCCATAGTACATGGTCTTAAATGCATTGGTGTTACCAAAGGCATCCACGGTCTTGTCAAATTTCCAGGAGTAACCATTGGCATAATTCAGTTCCCGGATGCTAACGCTTCCCAGCTTGTAGCTGCCGTTCAAGGTTAGCGGGAAGGAAACCAGCATCCAGCCGCCGGAAATCATGGCTTCGGTAGCCACAAATTCGATCTCAACAGTATTGTCTGCGTTTGTGGGCAGGTTGCCGGAAATATTGTAAGTAAACTTTGTATCCCCATTGTGTAAACCTGCAATTCCACCATTCTGCCACTGTTGGATATTACCGCCGGCCCCGGTCATAGTGCTCTCATAAGAGCCGAAGGAAACGGTAATCCCATTCATAGGTGCAGTATCATTGCCGCCGTAAAGATTCAGGCTCAGCGAATAGAGCTTGCCCGCCTCCAATGCCGCAGGCAGCTGATAAAACACGCCATGACCTACGGTGTTGCCCCAAGTGGCAGCAACTTGAGTGGTCAAAACGCCGTTAGCAATGGCACGGTTGGGCGTAAGGGTATTGTTGCCCTCGTGGTTCATCACCTTGATGGTTCCGGCAGCATTGCCGTTAACCAGGCCCTTTGTTTTGCCAAGGGTAACGGTTTGATCAAAGGCCCAGGTATAACCGCCCTCGTAACCGTTCTCCCCGTCTGCCGCCTGGGCAGAGGCAGCAAACATGCCGCCGGAGAAGCATGACAGCAGCATAGCTGCCGCAAGGAGCATACTCCATACTTTTTTCATTTGCATCGTTTTTCTTCCTTCCCTATGATTGTATTTTCCTATCCGCCGTTTTTGCGGATAGCTGATTTGCATGATTATGCTGCTTTCTCATTGCGCATGTAGGTTTTATCGCCTGATGATGCCGGAATCCGACGCCTGCATATATTGATTCTCCTCAACTTGCACCTGCTCGCAATTAAACAAAACCATTGTGCCGCAGTAGTCCTCCGGTCTGCCCTCGGTTTTCGTACAGCAGCGGGCAAATGCATTGTCTGCAACGGTCATGCTGCACACCCGGTCTGCAAATATAGCCGCATCCTTCAGCTCATAAAACCGGTTGCCGGTAATGGCAATATTACCGTGAACCCCGTTGGAGGGACTGTGATCATAGCAACCGCCTCCATGACCGATTCCCACCGCAATGCCGGCACTGCGCATATTTTGGCAGCTCAAGCCATTGCCGTAAAACACATTGTTGCGAATAACCACCTCTTCGCAAGGGCACATCTCGCTCCATCTTGTCATATCACTGGTGATTTGAATGGCCTGGTGGGAAATATGGGAAAAGGTACAGTTTTCCAGCAACACCTTGTTGGTTTGGAACAGAATCCCCCGGGCTCTGGTGCCATGCACTCTGCAATTGCGCACCACTGTATCCGGGCAAAAGGCCATATTGGCGATCATATCCCCGGGCAAAATACTGCAGGTTGCGTCTGTAAAAGCGATTCGGCCCACCTCGTAAGAAGCAACTCGGACGCTCCCCTTTTTCACAAAGGTATCCCCCTGGTAAACGGCGATCTCATCGCCGCAGCATGCCCAATCCGGCTCCAAGGGTAAGCCCACCTTCCCCAGCCGATCTCCCAGGGTGCAATGGAGCACATTCTCCTCCACCCCGGTGACCACCGCGCCGGTGGTGTGCACATTCAGCGCATCATCGCCCAGGTTTTCAAACACGCAATCCTCAATAACCAATTTGCCGCCCAGGCCTGTAATATGAATGCCGTCGGCATTGGAAGCATAGATGCGCTTTGACCCCGCAGGCAGGCGAACAGCGAATCGCTTAAAGGTAAAATCTCTGCAGCGGGGATAAATGGCGCAGCTCTCGCCGGGAGAGGACTCCACTGTAATATCCTGCAGCAGCACATTGCTGCAATTGCGGAAAGTGATCTGATTATTAGGATACAGGCTGTGGCGCATGCACAGCCGCTCACCGGGCGTCAGATCCCGGATCTGCACCCCGGTGCTGGGCCAACAGAACATACGGATCACACGGTCAGAGATACGCTTATAGCGGTAGCCCTTTCCCTTCTGCCCGCCATCGTCCGCAAAATACACATGCCAGTTTGGGCCGGATGCCCCTTGGTCAAAGCTGTCCACCGAGAAGATCCGTTCATTTCCCGTTAAAACGAAGCCATCTTCCAGCAAAATATCCATTTCCAGCTTTTCCCGGTCGATGCGAATCACCCTGCCGGCAGTATTGGCAGGATTATCCGTTGTGAGGCAAAAGCCCTCCAGACGCAGATTTTCGCAGTTGTTCACGCTGAAGCAAGCCTGGAATGTATAGGGATCTGTTTGGTCAAAATGCGCCACAAATCTGGCTCCATAAGCCAAAACAGAAACATTTTTCAGATTTTCCAGCTCAATTCTGTTTTCCAGGTAATAATCCCCCGGAGCCAAAACCAGCTGGGCATTTTCCTTTGCGGTGTTAAAAAATGCTTGCAGCTTTGCAGAGCATTCCACACCGCAGGCCGGTGTGATCCCGCAATCCGGCCCATAATATACTGATTTCATTTGCATTCCTTTCTGATCGTCTGCCCGGATGCTATCATGCTTTGATCTGCACGGAGATCTGATTCTCCGTTAAGCAGTTTCCGCCGATGTAAATTTCAAACCCACCGGGCTCCACCACATATTCCCCATTATCCTCATAGAAGCCCAGCTGATCATAGCCCACACAGAACCGGATTTCCCGGCAATCTCCCGCAGCCACAAACACCTTTTCAAATGCTTTCAGCTCTCGCATGGGGCGCATAACCGATGCCACCTTATCGCGAATATACAGCTGCGCAGTTTCCTTGCCGTCGTAAGTGCCCGTGTTGCTGAGCTTCACCGTGAAACAGAAGCACTGCCCCGCTTTCAGCTCCTCCAGGGTCATATCCGTTTTTTCGCAATCAATGGGCGAGTATGTAAAATGGGCATAGGACAAGCCGTAACCAAAGGGATACATAGGTTTGCCGGGAATATCCAAATAGCAATCCTCCGGACGCTGACCGTAATAGCCGTTGTTGCCCAGTGCGCTGGAGCTTACATTATAATAAAGAGGAACATGTCCCGTTGTTTTCACAAAGGTGACCGCTGTTTTACCATTGGGAACGATATCGCCAAGCAGAATATCCGCCGCCACCGCAGCAGTCTCACTGCCGCAATGCCAGGCGCAGACAATGGCATCCAAATAAGGCTCCACCTCCTGCAAGGCCAGCGGGCGTCCGCAGAAAACCACGCCAATCACAGGCTTACCGGTGTTATGCGCCCGCCTTGCCAGGGAAACTTGATGCTCTGTCAGCGCAATATCCGCCAAAGAATGCCGCTCACCGGAAACCAGGTGGCTTTCTCCCAAAGCCAAAACGATCACATCGCTCTGGGCAAACACCTTTTCTGCCGCATCGTCTGTAATATCCTCTGTGTTGCAGATCACCGCACCGGAGCAGCCGGAAAGGGCATTTTGCAAAGTCTCATAAAAATGCGGGGTTTCCTCCTCCTTGCCATCCAAGACCCAGGATCCCAGCAACGCCCGCCGTTCCTGCTTCAGTGGACCGGCAAGGGCGATCTTTGCCGTTTTGGCAAGGGGCAATGTGTTTTTGTCGTTCTTCAGCAAGACCATGGATTCTGCTGCCAGCTCGTAGGCCTTTTGCAGATGGGCCGTTCTGTCGTAGGCGCATTTGTGGGTATAGGGGTTTTCGAACAAGCCCTTTGCCAGCTTCACCCGCAAAACATTTCTCACAGCGTTATCGACCAGTACCTTCGGCACTTCCCCGGAATCCACCAGCGATGCCAAATGGTTGAAATAATACTCATCCACCATATCCATATCCAGACCTGCCCGCAGTGCCATGGCGGCGCATTCCGCCTCGGTTTCTGCCACGCCCTGCCTTCTGAGATTGGCAAGTGCCGCCCAGTCGGACACCACGAATCCATTGAACCCGAGGTAGCCTCTTAGAATATCTGTCAGATATTTTTTGCTGGAAGTTACGGGTTGTCCGTTAATGTCATTAAAGGACGACATCACCGTGGCCACCCCCGCATCCACCGCTGCCCGGAAGGGCGGCAGAATCAAATTATAAACGGTATAGTTGGAAAGCTCTGTGCGGTGATAATCCCGGCCACCTTCTGAAGCGCCATAGCCAAGATAATGCTTTACGCAGGCAGCCACTCTGTCCTTCTGAGAGTAGTCATCTCCCTGGAAGCCTCTGACCATTGCCCGGGACATGGCCGATGCCAAATAGGGATCTTCACCCGGTCCTTCAATGATCCGTCCCCATCTGGGGTCATGGCACACATCCACCATGGGAGAAAACGCCCATTGCACACCGTCGTTTGCCGCTTCCTTGGCAACGCAGCTAT
>JAZNSR010000112.1:0-9162 GCA_045591335.1 Faecousia sp. | reverse complement strand
CAAAGGAGTATCACGCTGTCTTTCCGGGCATCTAAGAGGCCGCTGCTTTATCTGCAGTCCTATTTTACCATAGAAAATCCAACTTTGCAATAGCAAAACACTGCCAAAACAGTGCCAATTTAGTGCCAACCGTATCAATTTCATATCAAAACCGTATCAATATCGTATCACGGAAAACATTACAAAATTCGCGTTCCAAGAAACATTTGATTTTGGTCGCGATGATTGAATAAGCACTATTTGAATAACGGACTATCCGTCGCTTCACCGCGCTGATAACCTGGAAGCAGTATTATATCGGGTTTTTGCGATGCCAAAAATTCTATCTGCTCATTAAAATACACATCATAGCAAGTTAAAAGCCAAAGCGGATACCATCCGAATCGCAAACACAAGCACCATCTCCGTATTGTACACCCAATGCAATTTCGCTTGACGGAAGATGAATTTTATCGAAAACAAACGCAGTATTGCCCTGCTTATCGAGCAAATAGGTGCTATTTTTAATTTCCCCCTCACGCTCTTCCAAAACATTTATTGTTACATAGACCGACTTTTCTTTTGAAATGATAGCCGCCATTTTCAGCATTCTATTGGCACGAGGCAAGACAGTTTTTTCGCTTTCAATATCTGAAATGCCGCCCGCATTGGGCTATTCGTGCAAAACGACTAAAGGGTCTTTTTACCTTTTTGCAGTTCATTTATCAAAAAGTCTGCGATTTTTTCATCAGGATTCTCACCCATAAAATATGAGGGTTGGACTACTGTAATTTTCAAAATGCATCGCCAACTTTCTAAGCATAGTATAACACATATCTGTCTTTCTTAAGTAAAAATCTGAAATTAGCAGTAAAATTTTAGTTAAAGTCCTCTCTAAAAGCCAACATATCGTATAAATTTTAAATAACACCCTTTTGTAAAATGATATTGGCATAAATAGCTGTTTCACCGGTCTGCAAAATGCAGTAGCATTTTTTCGCCTGCTCGTAAAATTCAAAGCGTTCATACGCGCCCACGGCTTTTTCGCCCCGGTCATCATGTTTCGCAATGATCTGCTTATAGCTGTCCCACACCGGAATCTGCAGATCCTTGTCCCGGTCCATTTTCTCCATAAGCATAGCTGGGGTTTCCACATAGGCATCCAAAGGGAACACCTGCAAGATAGCATCCAGCAGCTCCGGGATTCCATGACCATCTGCCCGAAGGAACACTGCCCCCTCTGCCTTAGCCATGGATGCGCCGGGGAAATTGCCGTCACCAATGCAAATGCGGTCACTGTGTCCCATTTCGCATAAAACCTTCAAAAGCTCAGGTGAAAGAATAGCAGGAATATTTTTTAACATACATAAACCTCCCGATAGGTTTTGTGGCGGTCAATAAGACCGCCACATTGCTTTTCTTACTTGTACATCGGACCGTAGGTTGCGCAGGCACGGTAGTCCTGGCCTTCCTTATCCATGCCAAAGGCATTCCAGGCAGCGGGACGGTAGATATCCTTCTCCGGCACATTGTGCAGGCATACGGGAATCCGCAGCATGGAGCACATGGTAATCAGGTCTGCACCGATATGACCGTAAGCAATAGCGCCATGGTTTGCGCCCCAGTTGTTCATCACATCATAAGCGGTGTTGAAGGGGCTGCCCTCCTTGCCGTCGCAGCGAGGAGCAAACCAAGTGCAGGGCCAAGTGGGGTCGGTACGCATCATCAAAGTCTTTGTCACATCGTCGGGCAGCTGGATAGTCCAACCCTCAGCGATCTGCAGCACCGGGCCAAGACCCTTAACCAGATTCAGACGAATCATGGTAGCGGGCATTTCTGCACGGGTGGTGAAGGAGGAGGAGAATCCGCCGCCACGGAAATAGCCGTTATCCGCTGCAGGCCAGGTGGTGGCATCGCACATCTTCTTGATATCGTCCTCGGTGACTTCCCACCATTTCTTCATAATGCCGTTGCCGTTTTCGTCCTTGCACTCGCCGCAGGCATCCAGTGCCGTTGCGCCGGAGTTGATCAGGTGGATAAAGCCGCCATTTTCCAGTGCCTTGCCATCTACCTTGTAGCCGGAAGCACGCTCGCAGGCCTCGGGAGACCAGTATGTACGCACATCGGAGAACATGGCTGCACGATTGGTCAGCAGCTTAATAAACAGCATACCCAAACCGTTGAGCACATCGTTCTCTGTTGCCAGGATGTAAGGCTCACGGGCGCCGTTGTGGTCAAAGGTAGAGTTCAGCAGAGCTTCGGGGAAGTCGCAGTTGGGATAGAAGTCCGTCCACTGACGCTGACCCTGGAAGCCCGCAGCGATGGCGTTGTGACCAACCATTTCTTCCTCTCTGCCCTCGGGCAGGTTGGGGTTACCGTTCATGAGATCCTTGATAATGCAGTACATTTTAGCAAGGAAATCCCACTGCTCTGCCTTCTTTTCGTCAGAAGTCTTAACAAAGTCGGGGTTCTTGTCCCAGCCTTCCTTGCAGTTTTCCTTGATCCAGGCACGGCACTTTGCCACTTCATCTGCATCATAGATGCCCTCGGACATTCGACGGATGATCTCCACCTCATCCACGGACTCTACCCGCATGCCCAGGTATTCTTCGATAAATGCAGGGTCAATAATAGAGCCGCCGATACCCATACAAATAGAGCCGATCTGCAAATAGCTCTTGCCGCGCATGGTGGCAACCGCCACGGCTGCTCTGCCGAAGCGCAGCAGCTTTTCCTGCACATCCGCAGGAATGTTATCCACCTCGTCCAAATTCTGTACATCGTGACCGTAAATGCCGAAGGCAGGCAGACCCTTTTGGGCATGGCTTGCCAATACGGATGCCAGGTACACTGCACCGGGACGCTCTGTGCCGTTAAAGCCCCATACGCCCTTGATGGTCATGGGGTCCATGTCCATGGTTTCGGAGCCATAGCACCAGCAGGGAGTCACCGTCAGGGTGATATCCACACCCTCTTTTTTGAACTTAGCGGCACAAGCTGCAGCCTCTGCCACTCTGCCGATGGTGGTATCGGCAATGATGACCTTAACCGGCTCGCCGTTAGAATATTGAATATTCTCCTCAAACAGCTTCTTTGCTGCCTGGGCCATAGCCATGGTCTGATCCTCCAGGCTCTCACGAACCTTCAGCGGTCCACGGCGACCGTCGATAGCGGGACGGATACCAATTACGGGATAATCGCCAATGTAACGATTCTTTTGCATAATATCAAATCCTTTCAAATTATTAATCTACAAATATATACCATTTTAAATTACATTGTTTCTATATTGGACCTTTTGTATTTCAGCGTAACTGCGAAGCTGTGATATGCTGCTGCCGTTAAGAATCATCTGATAGTTTTCCAAAATCAGATCGGTCAAAGCGGAGTCTGCTGCCAAGCCGGAGGTTTGCAGAAGCAGATTTTCGCCGTTCTCCATATTTTGCTCCAGATTGTTCTCCGCCACAAGACGGTGCAAGCCGGCTGCTGCGCCCACAGCGATATAGGCAGGAACGATGCCGGTTTTCCGTGCCAGAGAAGAAGATCCAATCAATCTGTCTTCCGCAGAGAGTTTCCGGGCAGGATCGCCGCCTACACGGGCGCAGGTGTCCTTCAGTGCCTTGTTGGTGAAGCGGTACAGAAGATCCTCAATATGGCAAACAATGCTGCCAAGCTCCACGCCGTAGGTTTGGGACAGTGCCACCGCACTTTCCAGCATAGCATTTTGTACGATAATACGGATCTCCGGCACATCGATTGCCTGATAGATATACTCCAGGCCCAGCAGGTCGCCTAAGTATGCGCAGGTAGCGTGACCCATATTATGGATATAGAGCTTTCTTTTAATATAAAAATCAAAAGGTTCAAAAGGCACCATATTGGTAATTTCCGGGATTTCGCCCTTGAAGGCAGCCTTGTCCACGGGCAAAAAGCCATAGCTTTCCACGCAAACACGCATAGGATCGCCGTCCTTCATCTCTTCCGTTTGGACAGGAACCATTCTGCCGATGGATGCTTCCACAAGGCCCACATTTTCATCAAAAATAGCCTTTTCTTCCTCGGTAAGCTGCTCCTTGAGCATTCCTTCCAGTACCTTATTGGCATCCATCAGGTTTTCACAGATGATGATA
The DNA here is from genome assembly GCA_045591335.1 of Faecousia sp. Classification (GTDB taxonomy): domain Bacteria; phylum Bacillota; class Clostridia; order Oscillospirales; family Oscillospiraceae; genus Faecousia. The sequence goes on along the minus strand of JAZNSR010000112.1, from coordinate 5,053 downwards.
TTTAAGGGTGCTTTTCCCATTGCCCAGCGCTTGCGAAGACCCGCAACGATATTGGGAACAATGAATTTCAGGATTCTTGCGCCTACGGCTGTTGCCATAATATCGGCATTCGCAATCACATCCGCTACAGCATCCATATTATTGCCGTTGACTGCGCTGACATTCAGCACTTCCACATCCTTATGACCCTCGTTAGAGAGGATACGGACAGGATATTTATGATCCCGGTTCAGGGTATCTACCACTGCGTCAACCACATCCACAAAGGTCACTTCGTAACCGGACTGGCTCAGCAGCTGACCGATAAAACCTCTGCCGATATTGCCGCCGCCATACATTACTGCTTTCATTTTTTTACCTCTCGTCTTGCAAACTGCTTGCAGAATTCTTTGATTTCTTCCTCGGTTTTCATACCGCTAGTGGCATCGGGGCTGCTCAGTGCCATTACCGCACAGGCAGACGCAAATTCCATAATTTTCATATCTGTCCAGCCGTTGTAAATGCCAATCAGCGCACCTGCGCAGAAAGCATCGCCTGCGCCCGTAGTACCCTGAATATAGCCCTCGGGCAGAATGTAAGAGCCAAGGACGCTATACCCTTCCTCACTTAGGCAAACAGATCGCTCCGGCATATGGATGATGATCTTTTTCTGCACGCCCAACTCTTTCAGCTTGCGGCAAATGCTTTCCAAATTTTCAGCGGTAGGCTCTATACCTGCCAGCTTACCGGCTTCCAGTTCATTGACAATGAGATAATCCGTATAAGGCAGGCAAGGAAGGACAAGACCGTACCGGTCAGAATTTTCGCTGACCAGGTCTATGGAGGTTTCCAAACCCACTTCTTTAGCCTTTTGCAGAATTTTCAAGCCGTCGCCATCGTCCACCTTTTGCAGCAGCAAAAAGTAGCCTAAATGAAGGATCTTGGCATCGATGCTGTCAAAATCCATATCCGCAATGCCGAAATCCGCACCTGCGCCGGGATAGACAAAAAATGTCCGCTGACCACCGGGAACGCTCATGACCTCGGTAAAGGTGGTCTTTTCGACCGGCTTCACTGCAAGGCCGGTGGTGGAAACACCACCGGCTTTTAAAATATCTGTGACAAATTCGCCCTCGGCATCATTACCAATCTTGCCAATAGCGCTGACCGGCAATGCAGGAGCAATTTTCTTTAAATCCAGTGCCACATTGGGAACACAGCCGCCCACAGCATTTTGAATGCTGCGGATCTGCGTCAGTTCCCCGGCATTGGGATAGGCACTGATTTCGTTGATCTTATCTACCAAGACAGTGCCGGCTACGGCAATGCCCTCTCTTTTCACGGTATCCATTAGTTGCACTCAACCTCCAGCGGGCCTGCCAGCTCCTTCGGGAAATAAACCACCCACTTGTACATCCCCATGGGACCGACAGGCAAAATAAATGCGATCTTTTCAAAGTCCCAGCCCTCTGGATAAAAGCCCTCCAGGACAGAACCTTTCACAGTAGAATTAAAATCCAAACATTTTCTCCTTTAAATTCCCAAATAAATACCCCATATCTTGTCCCCCTCTTAGTGAGGGACGCCCAGTACGCACACTGGGCAGGGGGAGTGTCCTGCGTGAATCACTTGATCCTTACCACACTCCCTCAGTCAAAAATCGGTTCAAATCACCGATTTTTGCCAGCTCCCTCTAAGAGGGAGCCAAGGGACGGTACGCTGTTTTTCGCAATGACGCGGTTACGGCAGCAGGTTTTTACCATATCCGGCAAATCCATACTTTGGGGATTCCGATTCTTAGATCCTACGTCATTATACTAATTTTACCATATTCTCCCATATATGCAATGCCATAAAATTGCTAATCTGCATGCCATAAAATTGCTAATTTGCACAGGTGCTGTTCTAATTAAAAAGCTTATTTGTATTGTCCATAAATGCAGGCAAATATAAAAAAGCCGTGATAGGGGCGCTCTTTATGGACAGGCTCGCCTGTAGTGGGCGATGCGGATTTCGCTTCACCACCCGAAGTGCTCACTGATATACTCAGATGGTGTGTAGGATGTGATCTTTTTAAATACTGTACTGAAGTAGGTTGCATCCTTGAAGCCGCAGAGTTCCGATATTTCGCTGATCTTAAATTGCCCCAATGACATTAGATCAACAGCCTTGAAAACTCGCTGGCTGATCATGTATTTTCTCGGAGATGTGTTATATGCATATTTAAACAATATTCGTAAATACTCAGGACTTGTGCCAACTGCAGCGGCGATATGAGAAACGGTAAGATCAGCATCTGCCAGGCGTTCGTGAATAATATCTGTTGCCTGTTCAATAGTGGATCGTGTATGTGTAGATAGATACACGGCATTACTTTCCGATTGAATGTCACATATAATACTGTACAGATGTTTATAGCACACATTCATGAACCCGTTTTGCTTGAGTTGCCATGCTTTGTGCATTTTCTTGAAGGAAGTAACATAGTATGCATCGTTTTTCGCGGAACAGACAAAGGGCGGATACGTAATACGCTCATCTGAGAGCTCAAAGTTAATGGCAATGCATCTGCCGGGTTCGAGTTCTTTAATATCATAGTCGGAAAATTTTGGTAAATAAAATACTTGTCCGGGGCCCACCTCCAGAGTTTCGCCGGTACCGAAGGTGTAGCGTTTTTGCCCGTCAATCTGGACAACGAGCCCATGCCATTTTCTGTTGCGATGAACAGTGGCGCCAGCATCGGCAGCTACCCGGGCACAAGCGATTATTTGTGAAATATTAAAGTTATCAACAAAAAATGGATTCATAAAATCACTCCAAACCCAAAAAAAGCAGTAAATATCTGCAAAATCTATTATAATTTAATATATTTCCATGTCAAGTCATGTTTTGAAAAGTTAACGACATTTGGTTTTTTTATTGTTATAGGGTTGGTAAGATGTTATAATTTCTATGAAAGCTTCGAAAAATCAAGGGGGTGAAGAACACGGTGGAAGGAAAAGCAACGATTGCAGCAAAGGCATTTGCTGTGGGCGGCGAAGGACCCTTATGGGACCACAGGACCAACAAATTATACTGGTTGGACATTGCGAGTCAGCAGTTACATTCCCATAATCCTGCAACCGGTGAAAACACCATAACGCCGCTACCCGTGCGAATCAGTCGCTTGTTTCTTATGGGCGAGACGGAATTTGCTGCGGCTGTTCCCGGTGGAATCGCCAGAATGTATCAGGAAAACGGAATTTGGAAAACAGAGAAGTTGATCACACTGGATGCAGATCAGGATATTGTATCGAACGACGGCGAGTGTGACAGTCAGGGCAGAATTGTCCTGGGGCTGATGCATAAAGAATGCTTGCAGGGTCGAGGCTCGTTGCATATCTGCGGCAGCAAAAAAAGCAATTGCTTTGCACATAACATGAAGGTATCCAATGGCATTGCCTGGTCTGCTGATGAAAAGGAGCTTTACATTGTCACCGATTACCCCACTGCCGGACTATTGCATCATGCCTATGATATTTCGTCCGGAGAGGTTGGAAAGCTGAAGGAGTTTATCGAATTTCCCCATGCTGATGGCATGTGCGCTGACGAAAACGGAAATCTCTGGATTGTCAAGGTGAGCCGCGGTGTGGTGGTATGCTTTGATCCCAGAACAAAACAAATTATCGATCAAGTGGATATTCCCGTCAGTACAACCACCTCATGTGCATTTGGCGGAGTGAATCTTGATACATTGTATGTCACTACGGCCACATGGGGCAACTGTGTTCCGGAGGCGCCGAATCGTGGATCATTATTCAAGGTAGAAAATATGAAGGTAAGAGGCAGAAAAGCAAACCGCTTCCAATGGTGAATTCTATGAATTATATTTGTGATACTGACTATAGCTACATCATGAACAAATATCATGATGCAAGCAAGCCCTTCGATAATTTTAAACACTTGCTTACAAATCACGAAGCATTTTATGATGTTCGTACGGGTCTTTCTACTGCACAAATTGAAAAAGGCATCACAGAAAATGACGAAAAGTACAAAGATGCACCGCGCAGTGTGCGTAAGGCCCGCGCGGTGGAATATGTATTGCAAAACACCCGGATCTCCTGCGACAAAAGGGATCGTTTTCCGGGAATTTGCACCATCAACAGGACTATTGACAGAGCGCTGATCAGCATATGGCGCAATGAAGTCACCAACACCATAATTCCGGAAGTTTTTGAGAAAAGATACGAATATGCCATAAGCGGACTGGTATCCGTTGTTCCGGACTACAGTCACTCTGCACCGCGCTGGGACAGATTATTCCGACTGGGATTCAAAGGCATCATAGCAGAAGCCGAAGCGGCAAAAGAAAAATTTGCCCAGGGCAAAACGCTTGGATTTGAAGAAAAAGGCTTCTATGAAAGTATTCAAATTGTTTACAGTGCGATCATAGCGTTTCTTTACAGACTTGCAGAGGAAGCTAAAGAGCAAAATCCGCGAATGCAAAAGGCCCTGCTTTCGCTTGCGGAAAATCCTCCGCAAACTTTTTATGAGCAGCTTCTTTTTGGCTATCTTTTCTTTATAATTATTGAACATGTGGCATGTATGGGCTGCAGAACCTTAGGCAATTTTGCCGTACAATTTTATGAATTATATAAGAAGGATTTAGATAAAGGCGTCAGCATTGAGGAGCTTCGCACCGATCTTGCATATTTTCTTATGCAGTTTCCGGCACTGGGGAATTATTGGCAACAGCCGGTATACTTAGGCGGAACCAAGGCGGATGGAACATCGCAAACAAACGAATTGTCATACGAGTTCCTGAGGGTTTATGATGACATGGGTATCTATAATCCGAAAATCCAAATTAAAATCGCCAAGAACACACCGAAGCAATTTGTCCTTAAGGCACTGGAGATGATCAGAGCCGGCCATAATTCCATTGTGTTCGTTATGGACGAAACGATGCAAAAATCCCTGATGAGGGCCGGTGCAACCGAGGATGAGGCCCGTCGAGGCAATATAACCGGCTGCTATGAAAGTTATATGCCGGAAGCAATACCCATGGCAATAATATATTTTAATCTGATAA
>JAZNSR010000111.1:0-5316 GCA_045591335.1 Faecousia sp. | reverse complement strand
ACTGCCGTGGGCCGTGTCCGTGTGATGACCAACGATAAGGGCCGCACGGTCAAGACCGCCGGACCTTCCGTACCTGTGGAGATCACCGGTCTGGCAGAAGTGCCCGCTCCCGGCGATGAGTTCAATGCGGTCACCGACGAGCGTATGGCCCGTGAGCTGGTTGAGCAGCGCAAGCAGGCAGCAAAGGACGCTGCGGCCAACGCAATGCAGAAGGTCACCCTGGATAACCTCTTTGCCAGAATGCAGGAGGGTCAGATGAAGGAGCTGCCGCTGATCGTTAAGGCCGACGTGCAGGGCTCTGCCGAGGCAGTGAAGGCTTCCCTGGAGAAGCTGAGCAACGAGGAGGTCCGTGTCCGTGTGATCCACACTGGCGTGGGTGCTATCAATGAGTCCGATATTCTGCTGGCTTCCACTGCCGGTGCTATTATCGTTGGCTTCAATGTCCGTCCTGACGCAGCAGCTGCTGCCAACGGTCAGCGCGCAGGCGTGGATATGCGGTTCTACCGGGTGATCTACGATGCCATCGACGAGATCGAAGCTGCTATGAAGGGCATGCTGGCACCCAAGTTCCAGGAGGTCGTTATCGGCCATGCGGAAGTGCGTATGACCTACAAGGTCTCCGCAGTGGGTACCATTGCCGGCTGCATGGTCAAGGATGGCAAGGTTTCCAGAGATGCCCAAGTTCGTGTGCTGCGTGATAACATCGTGATCCATGAGGGCGAGGTCGGTTCTTTGCAGCGCTTCAAGGATCAGGCTAAGGAAGTTACCGCTGGCTTTGAATGCGGCATGAGTATTGCCAAGTATAACGATATTAAAGAGGGCGACATTTTCGAATGCTTCGTCATGGAAGAAGTTAAAAGATAATTTTATTTTCTGCCGCACCGCATTCGCGGCGCGGCAGAAAGCATAAATTCTAATTTGTCAAAATCTTCTCGTAGGGGCGACCATTGGTCGTCCGGTGGTTTTGCAAACAAAATCACAATCTATTTATGGGATAATGGTATATTTTCTTTGAAAATTTCAATTATTTTATGAAATAATTGGGTGGGCGACCAATGGTCGCCCCTACTTGCTAAATTAGAATTTGATAAAGGAGTGTGTTTTATGGCATCGAATCGAATTGGACGGATCAATGAGGAGATCCAGAAAGAACTGGCATCTCTGATCCGCAATCTGAAAGATCCCAGAGTGCAGGATACTATGATCTCCATTACCCATGTGGAGACCACCCCGGATCTGCGTTATGCAAAGGTATATGCCAGCTTCCTCCAGGAGGAAAAGGCAAACGAGGCTCTAAAGGGCTTGAAATCTGCATCCGGCTACCTGCGCCGGGAGTTGGGGCGGGCTTTGCAGCTGCGCTACACCCCGGAGCTGGTGTGGACGCTGGATGATTCCATCACCTATGGCGCAAAAATGATGAAGCTTATTAACTCCTTAGAGGTTAGCAGCGATGACATATCTGACGAGGATTGATTGCGCGGACTGGCTCCTGGAGCGGGATCATTTTGCTATTTTGACCCACCGCAAGCCCGATGGGGATACCCTGGGCTCTGCGGCGGCCTTGTGCCTGGGCTTGCGGCAGCTGGGCAAGACCGCCCATGTGCTGGAAAATCCCGAGGTCACAAAGCTGTTTGCCCCCTTGATGGAGGGCATCACCAAACCGGAGCCCCAGCAGGGGGATATTCTGGTGGCGGTGGATGTGGCGGCGGATAATATGCTGCCCAAGGTGTTTGACCAACTGAAAAACTGCATCGATCTGCGGATCGACCATCATGGCTCCGGCAGGGAATACACCCCTTGGGAGTATGTGGAATCCGACAGCGCCTCCTGCTGCGAAATGATTTGGGAGCTGCTTTTGGAAATGGATGTGGTGCTGGATCAGCCCATTGCTGAGGCGATTTATGTGGGCACTGCCACGGACACCGGCTGTTTCCGCTTTGCTAACACCAATGCCCATACCTTTGATGTGGCGGCGGATTGTGCGGCTGCGGGGGCGGATGTGTTCAACTGGAATCTGCGGCTTTTTGAGACAAATTCCCTGGAAAAGCTGCGGCTGCAGGGCTGGGTGGCAGAGCATACCAAGCTTTTTGGCGGCGGCAAGCTGGCAATTTGCGCTTTGCCCAGGGCAGTGGAGGAGCAGCTGGGGGTGGATGAGGATGATCTGGGCAATCTCAGCTCCTTTATCCGCACCATCGAGGGCGTGTGTATGTGCGCCCTGCTGCGGCAAAGTGATGAGGAAAATACCAAGGCTTCTGTTCGGGCGATTCCCGGCTATAATGCCGCCCTGGTGTGCGAAGGCTTTGGGGGTGGCGGACACGCAGGTGCGGCGGGCTGCTCCATGAAGCTTCCCCTTGCGGAAGCTGCCGCGGCTATGGAAAAAGCCATGCTGGAATGGGAGAATGTCTGATGAATGGCATTGTGATCGTAGATAAACCTATGGACTGGACCAGCCAGGATGTGACTGCCAAGCTGCGTGGGGTTTTTCAGACCCGCCGCATTGGTCACGGGGGCACACTGGATCCTATGGCCACCGGCGTTTTGCCGGTGTTTGTGGGGCGGGCCACCCGGGGCGTGGAGTTTTTTGAGCATGCGGAAAAGACCTATGAAGCCACCTTGCGGCTGGGATTGGTCACAGATACGGAGGATGTGACCGGGCAGGTGTTGGAAACTCACCCGGTTCATGTTACCCAACAGCAGTTTGTGGATGTATTGCAGCAGTTTCGGGGCGAAATTCTGCAGGTCCCGCCCATGTACTCTGCGTTGAAGGTGAACGGACAAAAGCTTTGCGACTTGGCCCGGAAGGGCAAGCAGGTGGAGCGGCAGCCCCGGGCCATTACCATTCATAAGCTGGAATGCCTGGAATTTGGCGGGGATACCGCCCGGCTGCTGGTCCATTGCTCCAAGGGTACTTATATCCGCACCCTTTGCAAGGATATCGGCCAGGCGTTGGGCTGCGGCGGATGCATGGAGGCTTTGCGCAGAGTGACGGCGGGAAGTTATACCATTGACGAAGCGGTGCCCCTGGCGGAGCTTTTGACGGCGGAGAACCCGGAAAGCTATTTGCGGGGTGTGGATACCATGTTTGCAGAATGTGCTGCAGTGACGCTGACTGCCAACCAGGAGACACGCTGCCGCAATGGTAACGCTTTTTCTGTGACTTTGCCGGAGGGAACATATCGGGCCTATAGTGCCGGTGGAGAGTTTCTTATGCTGGCGAAGGTGGAAAACGGTATTATGTCAACCATTAAATCCTTTTTTGAGGTATAAATTCGAATTTATCGAAATCATCCCGTAGGGGCGACCATTGGTCGCCAGGTGATTTTGCAGACAAAATCACATCCCATTTATGGGATAATGGTATATTTTCTTTGAAAATCCCAATTATTTCATGAAATTATTGGACGGGCGACCAATGGTCGCCCCTACTCGCTAAATTGGAATTTGATGAAGCTATGAAAATAATTTATGCATTAGGTGTTTTTGACGGTGTGCACTTAGGCCACCGGGCGTTACTGACTGCTTGCGCACATTTGGCAAAGCAGCATGGCTATGAAGCCGGTGTGGTGACCTTTTCTGAGCATCCGGATACTTTGGTTTTGGGCAAGACCCCCCCACTGATCAATACCGTTGCACAGCGGCAAAGGATTTTGAAGGGCTATGGTATTTCCCAAATCCGCGTGCTTCCCTTTGACAAAAACCTTATGAATATGTCCTGGCAGGATTTTCTTTTGCAGATGATGGGGGAAAATGCCGGAGGATTTGTGTGCGGCGATGATTTCCGTTTCGGTTTCCGGGGGCAGGGCAATGCCCAATTGCTTGGGGAATTTTGCAGGCAGCAGTCGATTCCCGTTGCAGTGGTGCCAGCCCAAAAGGTGGATGGGGTAGAGGTGTCCTCCACCCATATCCGGCAGTTTTTGGAAAACGGTGATATGGAGCAGGCTGTTCGGTTTTTGGGGCACCCGCATTTGGTGGACGGGCAGGTGATTGCCGGACGGCAGCTGGGCCGTACCATTGGCGTTCCCACTGCCAATTTGTGCTTGCCGGAGGGAATCGTCGTTCCCAAATTTGGGGTGTATGCCTGCAAGGCTATTGTAGATGGCAGGGAGTATCTGGCGGTGACCAATATCGGCACCCGGCCTACTGTGGAAGGGCAGGGGGTCACGGTGGAGTCCTGGCTTTTGGATTTTTCCGGGGAGCTTTACGGGAAACCCCTAACGCTGCTGTTGTATACCTTTCTGCGTCCGGAGGAAAAATTCAGCTGCCTGGAGCAGCTGCAGGCGCAGATCCAAAAGGATGCCCTGCAAGTGAGAAAATATTTTCAAAATATTTGATTTTTTTGGAAAATCTATGAAAATTCCCCTTTACAATTGGGAATACTTATGATATCATGGTCAGGCTGGCTATGAGCCGGAATATTGTAATGCCCACAGCTCAGTTTTGGGAAGACACCGACCCTTTACTTGGCGTGCGGTAAATTTAAAAAAGGTGGTAATACCCATGATTCTGAAGGAAAAAAAGACCCAGGTTATCCTGGACAATGCAACTCACGAAGGCGATACCGGTTCTCCCGAGGTCCAGATCGCTATTCTGACTGCCCGTATCAACGAGCTGACTGATCACCTGCGTGTGCATAAGCATGACAACCACTCCCGTCGTGGTCTGTTGATGATGGTTGGTAAGCGCCGCAACATGCTGGACTATCTGGCAAAGAAGGACATTAACCGTTACCGTGCTATTATTGCCAAGCTGGGCATTCGTAAGTAATTTTGAAAAAACGGGGCGACGGTATTCGTCGCCCCGTTTTACAAAATTACAACTTGCGAAGCAATTATAACTCCAAAAGCAAGTTGTTTGTTACGGGTTATGATTTTGGCTATACCAAAAGTTGTGTACGCCGGGAGGACACTTTAGCAGTTGAAAGTGCTGACGAAGCTCGTCATCAGTTTCAAGTGCTAAAACCTCCCGAGAAAAAGAAAATCACAGGAGGAAACACTAATGATTACTCGCAAGCAGTATCCCAACCATCGCGTTTACGAGATGGAAATTGGCGGCCGTCCCTTCACCGTAGAGACCGGTAAGGTGGCAGAGCTGGCCAATGCTGAGTGCATCTGCCGCTATGGCGACACCGTGGTTCTGACCACCTGCACCTGCAACCCCATTCCCAAGGCCGGTATTGACTACTTCCCTCTGACCATCGAGTTTGAGGAAAGAATGTACGCCGTGGGCCGCATTCCCGGCTCTTTCAACCGCCGTGAGGGTAAGCCCTCCGACCGTGGCATTCTGAACAGCCGTATTATCGACCGTCCCATGCGTCCT
>JAZNSR010000110.1:0-3079 GCA_045591335.1 Faecousia sp. | reverse complement strand
TTTGGTAATGACGGTTTCCGGGTGCTCCGCGGATTCCCGCAATGCGCTTGTATCCAGCTCCACAACAGAAGCGGTGGATTGCTGCATGCCGGAAATCTGGAATGCTTCCGCAGTGCTTTCCGGGACGAGTGCTGCCTGCGCACTGGCAATTTCCAGGCCGGTGTTTTGCAGCTGTCCGGTCAAGGCAAAGGACAGAGTATAGCCATCTTTTTCGATCTCCACGCTGTTATTGCTGCTGATTTGTTGGGGAAACCGGACCCGCCATGCGCCGTCCGTATTCATATACTTGCCATCTTTGGCGGTTAGGGTATTGTCGATTTCCTCCCAGCTGCCGTTTTTTTGGAAATGAACGGCCTCCGGATATTCCACGGCCAGAAACAGACCGTTGGTCAAGCGGAATTGCTTTCCGTACTCTGATCTTTTTTGTACAAGCTCCTCAACAATGACGGGCTTGGCGGCTTCTGCCTCTTTCACTTCTTCCGGAATCTGCACCGCGGACTGCTGCAAATTCCCCGCGAATACCTGCATGGGCATCATATTGTAAAGAAGCGAGGCAACCAACACGACACAAATCATTTTTAAACATTTTTTCAACATAATATGTTCCTCCATGTTTAAAGCATTATGGCCTTACAAAGAAAGTAGCGGACACCTTAGTTGTTCCTAACTATATCACCCCCTTGCAGTTCGTTGGGTTTTATGCCTTCACTTAATATATGTGTTGTATGTGATGAAAAGTGACAAAAACATTGTGTTTTATGGTGCAAATTTGCGGGATGTTTTTTGTATCTTTTGTTAATGAACTAAACAAGTAAAAAATACCCCCAGGCGGGAAACTGCCTGGGGGATAATGGTAAACAGGGGATTAGTTAGCTCTTTTGGTGCTGGTGTAGAAGTAGCGGGTGTCACCGCCGTTGTCCTTGCCCGCCCAGATACAGACATAGGCTTTGTAATAGCGGCCCGGAATGCCCTGATAATCCACATGACTGCAATAACAATAGTCATTGAATTCTATCATGCTGGGCGTTGTATCATTTGTAAAAGACTTTTTCCAGGTCCAGTTGACTTGATCTGTGGACTCATATATTTTGATTGTCAATGCGCCAATGGTGTCCATATAATCTGTGCCATCCACAGTGAACCATACTTGAATCAGTCCATTGCCGGCAGGGTAAATATAGGCGTTGTAGGAAATTAAGTAATCACTTCCCCGAGGTTGTACGGGTTCTGCTGTGGCAGCGCTGACGCCCATAGGCAAAGCTAACGCAATCACTAAAATGATAGTTACTATTCGAATAATTGTAGATGTATTTCTGTTATGCATAAAGGTGCTTATCCTTTCCCAATCGAATTGATCATCGTTTTTATTTCTTCGATGGTCAAATCGCCGGAAATGACACACTGGTAAGAATCCTTTATCCAAATCACCTGTATTTTGTTATTATTAGAAAATATATAGTATTCAACACTTGCTTGGTCAATTATATCAATCAGGTTATCGGTGATCTCTATCTTTTCTGGGTCTTCCAAAATGAAGGATTTAACACAAATTCTTAACGCATTTTCTTTGTTGTGGTAATAAGCATTATAGTTTTTCTGCATCGGGGTCTCGTCTATGGTAATATCCTGCAATATATATCCTTCTGGAATCCATGTAGGTACCAGTTTAGGGTCTCGATTGGTCTCGGCCAATGCTTGTTGCAGTGAAGTATACTGATCGATATTTTCCGCATTCGGCTCTGTGAGCTGAGCATCCTCACTGCTGACAAAGGAAAAGGTCTCCTTGGCCCATTTTGCCACCGCATCCCATAGCTCTTCCCAGCTAAAAGCACGGGCTGTCAGCGGAATACTGATCAAAACCACAATGACCGCCGCTGCTGCCAGAGCCCGGCGCAGCCAATGGCTGGGCTTATTTGCAGGTTGTACCGTTTGCGTAACAGGTGTTATTGTTTCTTCCTCTGCGGGAAGGTAATTCTTTTGGAAGGATTCCCACGCTTGCTGTGCTGTATTTCCGGGATTTGAACTGTTTTGTTTCCGACTTGCCAGCACCTCCAATATATATAATAGTAATTCTTCATCCGTTGCCTGCCCCTCGGGCGATTCGGCATCCAACCGCAGAATCTCCTCCAGTTCCTCCGTCGTCATAGAATCATATTGGGAATAGTCGTTGCGGCTTTGATTTTCGGACATTCTGTTTCCTCCTTTCACCTCTATATGTATGCAATATGCTGTAAGGTGACATTATTTTTCCATTTTTCTTCGCAAAACTTCTTTTGCCCGCTGCACCCGCTTCTTGCAGGCGCTGACAGAAATGCCCCGGCTGTTTGCCATTTCCAGGTGGGAGCGCCCCTCAATCGCCATTTCCGCTAACAGCTTAAATTCCTCTGTATCTGCAATAACGCCATAGAGGGTATTCAAATCTATTTTATCTTCCAGAACAGAAAAATCCTTGACCTGAGTTACTAAATACTGCTCCACGAGCCGTTTTGTGGATTTTTGCTTTTTATGAATATTTTGAATGGTATATTTCAGCGTTTGCATCAACCATCCATGGGGATTGTCACTTTCGCACAGCTGCTCCGGCTTTTGACAGGCAATACGAAATGTTTCCTGCACGGCTTCTTCTGCCAGCGCTTCGTTGTCAAAGCTGCAGCAAGCATATATTTTCATTTTATCGAACATCTCATGGTACAGCTGCTCGATCATGCGGCTTTGCTCTGCGTTCATTCGGGCCCATCATCTCCTTCTTTATTTTTCCATATATTACCAGTAAAGAAACGTATTTTCAATGGGATTTTTTATATTTGGTCTAAATTTGTCGCATTTCGCCGGTTAATATACATATAATTCATCTTCTGAAAATGTTTTTCTGAGCATATCGGTTTTAATAAAAATTTTTACGGGAGTAGTAAACAATTTTGAAAAAACAGTTGACAATTTAGCGAAAATGAGTAGAATATAAACGAACTGCATACCAGCCTTATCAAGAGTGGTGGAGGGAACGGCCCTGTGAAACCCGGCAACCTGTTAATTCAAGGTGCCAAATCCGTCGGCAAACGAGAGATGAGGATTCGATAGA
>JAZNSR010000109.1:0-2313 GCA_045591335.1 Faecousia sp. | reverse complement strand
TTATGGTTAAAAACAAAATCGAATTCCTGGCAGAACAGTTCCGCTTGATGGAAGGTGGAAATTGCCTCACCATAGCCTTCCTCCCAATCCCACATCCAAACCGGATCCAAATGGGAATTGCAGATCAAATGAATCTTTTTCATATACCCCTCCTTAGTATGCATTCACATTTGTCGATATTGTCTGAATATAGGAATTAAAGCGCTCACCCTTGCCTTCCTTGCCATAATGACCGGGCAAGCGGGGCAATTCCAACTCCTGAATAACCGGTAGTTGTCCATTCAAGTATTCATAAATCATTCTTTGACAGTTTTCGTTGCGAAGCAACAATGCACCGAATCGCATTTCCTGCATTTCAAAGCCAATGGACTTATTCTCTCGATACCACAATGTCCGGTAAGCCTCATAAACCTGGCGGACTAAAATTTGCATAGGCGGAAATTCCTCGTCTGCCAGTTTCTTTAGCATTTCTTTGTCATTTTCCATGTAGGCTTTTTTCAGGCGAACACCCAAATCGCACTTATGGGCAAGAAGCTCCGTCAACTTTGTATAAAAATTAAATAAATAATCATATTGCCGTCCGTTAATACTCTTTTCCAGTACAGGGATTGCGGCTTTGTACCTATCTTTCAGCCCATCGTGTATCGTGTAGTCAAAAAGACCAAGCAATGGATCGTTGAACAGTAAATATTTGCTGGGATTATTTGCGTGGCTTTCTTCTTCATCGGTAATATTGGGAAGCTCTAAATTCATAAATTCCTCAAAGCTGTAGCCAAACATTGAACAGAATTTTTCCGCAATATCCGCCCGATCAAAATTACCGCAAGCCATCTGCGCCGCTGCAAACAAACCCGGCAGAGCAGCAAAGTAAGAGCAGTCCTTTCCGTCGTCGCCCCACATAGTCATAATAATGTGGTCAACCCCATGTTCTCCGGCACTTTCCAAGGCTACCTGCGTAGCATCCAGACTGATCTGCAGATTGGGAGCATAACCGGTCCATGTACAGATGCCGCCGGCGAAAGCAATTTTATTGTTTACAAATTGCCTGTGTGCTTTCAAATTGCTGTCATAGCGGGATTTTTCTTTCATGCAGTAATCCCAGTACACAAGGGTAACACCCTCCGGCACTTTATCCAATATCTCCTGAGAAATGTGTTTTTCTCCTCCGTCTGCGGGATCTTCTGCCAGGTGGAAAAACATATCGCTCCACATCATAGGCTGCAAGCCGTGCTTGTCCGTCAGTGCCTTCACCCGGTTCAGATGTTCCACCAAAATATCGGACCGATTTCGGTAGCCATGCTGGTGCAGATATTTGCCAACGCCTAAATAAAAAGCCTCATCCATACCGATATGAACTTTTCGGGTGGTATAGCACTTTGCAACTGTAGACAGCATATTATCGATCAGTGTATAAACGCGCTCATCTCCAACCAAAAGCACATCTGCCGCATCCATGTGCAGATAGTAATCCTCCCATCGGGGAAGATGCCCCAAATGTGCCAGCACCTGAATACAGGGGATCAGTTCAATGCCGATGGACCCGCAATACGCATCCATATCCTTCAGCTCGGCCATTGTATAGCCGCCCCGCATATAACCGAAATACGGCTCGTTTTCAACCTCATAAGTATCCTCGGTGTAGAGCATCAAGCCGGTATAACCCATATTTTTTATAATCCCGGCAAATTCCTTTACCATTTCCGGCTTCATTACCGCATTACGCGAACAGTCAATCATCACAGTCAGTTCCATAATTCTATCTCCTTTGCTGCCCTGCATGGTTTCTGAATATAACATTAGGGAAATGTTACATTCAGAAGCAATATAGGAACCCCGGGCAGGGCAAGCCCTGCCCGGTTAATAATTATTTATGCTACGGGAAGGACAACAACGCCTTCGCCGCTGGGGATGGTGACGGTGCATACGCCATTAGAGAGCTGATACAAGGTAGCCTCGCCGTTGATATAGACGATAGCACTGGTATATCCGCTGTCGAAAGTAACGGTAACCGTATCGCTGCTGCCGTCTTCGGGATGGCTCATATTAACCAGAATGAACATCTCGCTGAAATTGCCGTCATCCTTGGTGTAGTGACCGACAGTGGTATCTATGGTGGCAGATACGGAAGCGATCGCTGTATTGCTTACCAGCTGGGAAGCAGACCACAGACCGTCTGTGCCGCAGTAGTAGCTGCTGCCGGAAGCCACTGTAGCCGTGCCACTGTAGCTGAAGCTGCCAATCAGATTTTCCATTGCACGGATCTCTGCATTGGTATTCTTAACCCAGTAGTACATATTCTGCTTTACGGGGTTC
>JAZNSR010000108.1:0-17199 GCA_045591335.1 Faecousia sp. | reverse complement strand
CATTCCTATGAGGAACGGATCAATCCGTTCCCTACGATTGCATTTTGAACCTCACATTTTCGTAGGGAACGCCGTCCCCGGCGTTCCGGAATCATCCGCTGTTATGCGGAACGCTGAGGACAGCGTTCCCTACTCATAACTTCATGTAAACTAATTATGTTAACTGTACATTTAAGAACAACCGCTCTTTCTTAAACACTCGATGTTCTCAACTATCAACTGTCAATTGTCAACTATCAAAGGCGCGTCGGGGACGGTGATCACACCGTCCCAGCTTTGTAGAGAATGCATTCCTATGAGGAACGGATCAATCCGTTCCCTACGATTGCATTTTGAACCTCATATTTTCGTAGGGAACGCCGTCCCCGGCGTTCCGGAATCATCCGCTGTTATGCGGAACGCTGAGGACAGCGTTCCCTACTAAAAACTCATAACTAATCGTAAACTAATTATGTCAACTATGTAATTCCGAACTTTCAACTGTCAATTGGCACGCTTTGTGCCAATGTCCCTCAATCAGCACTTATGCGTTGAACCACCTCATCCACCGCTGATGCGGTCCCCCTTCCCCAGAGGGGAAGGTATAGCGAGCGGGCGGTGATCGCCCGTACGAGAGGACGAAGAATGAAAATCGCCCGGCTTATCAAAAGATAGGCCGGGCGAAGTTTTGTGGAAAATGAAAGGGGAATTAGGGTTTTTTCAGTCATGCGCAGAGCCGAGAATTGCGTTGCCGGAGGGGACAACAAAACCGTCCCCTTGTCCCCGAGTACCGTCCCCTATCTTACAAACCGTCCCCTGTGCTATAGGTCTGCTCTTGGGTAGTTTGGACAAAATTTGGCATGATCATCTAAAATGATTGCTTTTGATTCATCTATAATTTTACAATTATTTAGCCACCAAAGAAATTCTTTGGAACAAATATTTAGTACCATTGTACCCTTATGCGGGACAAGAAATCTCTCGCTATTTTGGGGTATCTTGAGCCATTTATTAAATTCATGCATGATATTATTTATGTTATCAGCAATATTATCAGGAACCAGCAGAATAGATACATCTTCATAATCATCATCAAATACTAAATTGATTGCTTTCATTTACGAATCTCCTTAGGACAGGGGACGCTCCCTTAGATTTTTCCTCGGTTATTTTCGCATTAACCGTCCCCTTTTTTAATAAATAATTCATAAAATAGCACATAACCATTTGCTAAGCATAATGCAGTATACCCAATAACCCCTATAATAGCAACATCTGTTAGCCAATAAACTGGTACAAACAGAATTCCAACAATAAACATAATTGTTATAGTTAATTTTCGTCCCTTCATGCTTATCCTCATTACTCAATTAATTTCCCCAAAAATTCAACATATGGATCAACACCACCCCATAAACCGCAAATCAGGCCGACTACTGAAATGCCAATATTAAATGGAGGTGGAATAGATATGACACCAAAACTACTCAGTAACCCGATAGGACAGGGGACGGTACTATGTCCTGGACGGACACAGTAGCCGTCCCCGTGTCCATTTCCTTAGTTACAGAGTAGAAGAACAAAAACTATTATGAGATAAAAATACAGAAAATTGAATGAATTTAGGTAAAAACAGAACTTTTTCTCTAAGACAGAGTACCGTCCCCTGTCTTAACCCTAAGACAGAGTACCGTCCCCTGTCTTATGTCTTATACATGTCGTTTTCTCCCACTAACAATCTGGAAAATAATACTCACTATAGCAATAGAAACAAAAATAAGAATACTAACAAATGATTTTGTCATGTTTGAAAACTGATTTGAATTAATATCATAAATGACGCATTCTACACCAGCGCTGTCAATAGTGATTATTTGCGAATAAGATGAAGCAACCCAGTTAAATATTCCCATATCATTTCGAATCAGATATGTGGTATCACCAACAGTCTGACTAGTTGAATACAACAAATCATTTCTATGCGTATTGTTATTAATTGTATCTTGAACCTTTTTGATATCCAAAACATTGCCTTCTGTATCAAGGGATATTATAACATCACTACGAACAAAATAAATGTTAATACGCTCATTATCCCATTCAACTGCACAGTTTTGCGAACATTTAAAAGTATATCCATATAAAAACGTCCCATTAGCGGAGTATATACATACTTCTTTGCTATATGCTCCTTTCTGTGCAATTGCAATCATTCCTTGCTCATTCACATCAAAACATAAAATACCCTTTTTTTCTGGCTCCGATGTTAATAGTGATATACTAATATTTGATATGAACGTATGCTGTTCCTCTTGAGTTAAGTTTTCTGTCGTAAAATCTGTGTTCATGGCATTTACCTTTATTACACTTGTAAACAAAGTAAATATACATGTAAATACTATTAATAGTAAAAATAAGCATTTTTGTTTCATCTTCATATTTACCATTCCATAATTTTAATATATATAAATTGGGAGGACAAGAGGACGGTTCTGTTGTCCCCTGTCTTTACAACAGTTTATTATGGCAAGTGCCGAAATTGCATCCCACCATATACAATATATCACATGATTACAACAAGCGCAATTTCATTATTTCGAATCGGTAAATTATTGTAATTATTTACTAATTTATAACTGTTTTCAAACGGAAACCCCTCTGCATAATTTGTAAATAATCCACAAGAAACAGAAAATGCTCGAAAGGATACGGAGATGGTTCTGTTGACCAGTTTGGATGCGAAAATTTTATTTATTATTTATTCTCTATTATTTCATGCATACACCAGCGTATTAATATACATAAAATGCATTCATAAAAGAATTAAAATAAATAATATTGCCGGTTCCCACTAATAGTTCATCACCCATCGATCATCATTCTAAACTCATAACTGAATGTAAACTAATTATGTCAACCGTAACTATCAACTATCAACTATCAACTATCAACTATCAATTATCCATTGACTTCTCTTTTGCCTTATGCTATAATTCCCACGACAATTGAATCGCCGTTCGTGGCTGGCATGGCGCATGGCTTTGCCGGCTGAACAAGATAATCGGGTGTGATTCCCGAACGGTACCGCCGCTGTAAAGTCAAAGCTGCATCACATGGTGAAAACCGGTCACTGGAGCAATCTGGGAAGGCCGTGGCGCAGCGCTGGACGCACCTCCTGAATGACTGAGTCAGAAGACCTACGAACCGGTATTTTTCAGCATGCCCTGCGTGTTTATGGGGCGTGTATTGTCACGGAAAACCGGCCGTGGCATCCTTATGGGATGCCACGGTATCTTTTTTATGGAGGAATGACTATGAAAAACCAAAAAATATTCATCGCGATCATTGCCTTGGCAGCAATGGTATCCGTGCTGCTGGCGGGCTGCTCCCTGTTCAAGCCCCAGGGTACCGAAGGCAGCAAGACCTTCACCGTGACTGTTGTGCATGGAGACAGCTCTGAAAAGAACATTTCCATCACATCCACCCGGCAGTATCTGGCAGAAGCCCTGCGGGACGAAAAGATCATCGGTGATGAAGGCATCAAAACCGGCATGTATATCACCGTGGATGGCGAAACCGCCGACTGGGACAAGGACCAGGCTTACTGGGGCATTTATATCAACGGGGAATATGCCATGTACGGCTTAAACGACATCGCCATTGAAGAAGGCGCGGTTTACAAGCTGGAGTACACCGCAGGCAACTATGGCGGCTAAACCCCATCTGACTATCCGGCAGGTTGTGCTGTTCGGTATGCTGGGCGCTGTGACTTTTGGTGCGAAATATGTCATGAGCGGCCTGCCCAATATTGAACCGGTATCCCTGATGGTCATGCTGTTCGCGGTGATCATCGGTGCAAAGGGACTGTACCCCATCAGCGTTTATGTGATTATGGAATTTTTGGTCTATGGCCTAGGCACATGGAACATAAACTATTTGTATATCTGGGTCATTTTGTTTTTCGCTGCCTATGCCATGCGCAAATTCCGGAACCCATTCCTTTGGGCACTGCTGAGCGGAAGCTTTGGCCTGCTGTTCGGCCTTTTCTGTGCTCCGGTGGATCTGTTCATCGGCGGCCCTTCCTACGCAATTGCCAAATGGATCAGCGGCTTATCCTTCGATTTGATGCACTGCGGCGGCAATTTCGTCATTGCCCTGCTGCTGTTCGTGCCTCTGCGCAAGCTGCTGACCAAGCTATACGCAAAGCTATAAACCTAAAGGGGTGCTGCACAAGCCATGCAGCACCCCTTTTTATTATCAATATCCAATCACTGTGCCCAACAGCAGCACCAGCACCGAGATAACAAACAGCGTCAGCTGCAGCTTCCAGGTCCATTTGACCCACTGCCAGTAAGACACCTTCGCCATAGAAAGGCCGATCAGCAGCACCGGATTGGTGGGCAGAATCACATCCGTAAAACCGTCTGCCATGCAATAGGTCAGAATCACCAGCTGGGGCGAAATGCCCAGCGCATTGGTGATGGGCAGCACAATGGGCATGACCAAAAAGATCTTGGCAGAAGCCGAGCCGATAAACAGCTGCAAAAACAAAATCAGCCCGTAAATCAATAAAATGGTGACGAACTTACCTTTCCCCTCCAGCAGCTGCAGCACAAAATGCATGACCGTGTCAATAATATTGCTCTCCACCATCACCAGCTTCACAGAGGAAGCCAGGGCGATCATGACCACCGCCGGCAGCATGGACGAGCCGCCCTTAAGCATACCCAGCAGCACCCGCTTCAGGCTGCCGCAGACGATCCAGCCGCAAATAATACCGCTGACCAAAAAACTGGCTGCCAAAACAGGAATGGCAAAGCCGGAGATCTGCCGGATACAGGCCACTGCCACCAGCAGCGCTCCCTGGATAGCAAAAAACACCGCATAGACCCGAAAGGTCTTTTGGGGATTTTCTGCCGTCTGGCTCTGCCGGTCTGCCAGCTGTGCTCTTCTTTTTTGGTCAGAAAGATATGTGGGCGAAGCCTCCGGGCGACGCTCAATTTTTTTCAGGTAGCCCATCAAAAACAGGCACACCACCAGGTAGACCACACCAAAGAACACGATCCGCAGCCAAACACCGCTGGACACAGGAATACCCGCATACTGAGCAGCAGTGCCCACAGAAAAGGGATTGGTGATGGCAGTGGAAAAACCGAAGCAGGCGGCCATCATGCAAGCGCCCAGACCCACCATGGTATCCATGCCCATGGAAAGCACAAACACAATGATCAGCGGCAGCAGGGTCACCAGCTCTTCAAACATGCCGAACAGGCTGCCAAAGAGCATGAAGATCAAAACCGTAATGCAGATCACCGGACCGCCCCGGTCACGGAAATGCTTCATAATGCTGACCACAAGCACTTTCACACCGCCGGTATCCTCCAAAACATGGAACACACCGCTCATAACCAGCAGAAAAATGCTGATCATAATAACGGAAAGAGCATCCTCCGAAGCAAACACCCGAAAAGGTGCGGTGAACACCTTCAAAAAGGAGATGCCCTGGATCTGGGCTGCCTGATAAGTGCCGGGAATGATATTGCCGTCCAAATCCCGGTCAAATGTGCCCTGGGGCACGAAATACGACAGCGTTCCGCAGAAAATCAAAATCGCCAGCAGCACCGAGACCACCACGACAAACGCCCGCAGGCCGATGCCGGAGGAATCCTGGACCGCTGCAGAGCCGGCAGTTTTATGCTTGGTTAACACAAAACCCCTCCTTCCAATGCAGGTTCTTCAGAAAAGCCGTGCAGCAGCATGGAGGCTATATACCAATCCACGCAGGAGCGCTTTTCCCGGGGCACAAAAAACAAAATTTCTGTGCCTAAATAAATCTCAAAGTTCACGCCGGCGCCAAACAAAAGCCGGTAGATATTGTCCATGGGAACGGTCAGCTGCCATTGCTCCCCGTCCCGGGTGCCCGTATATTGCAGGCCCTGGCGGCTTAAAGTGCAAGTCCCATGCCCCGCTGACCGGGTCATACCCCGCCCCTTACTGGGCAGCCGCAGCTCCACCTGCGCGGTGAGCACAAAATCCGGGTCCTGGGCAATGGCCTTTCGCATCTGCTGGGTTTGCCAATCATACCATTGGGTCAAGTCCGCAAATTGGAAATTCCCCGTAAAACCATACCGGTCGTCCAGGGAGGTCAGATAACCGCAGGTTTCGCAGAACACCTTGTGCTTTTTGGTGGTGAGGGTATATTTCTGCCCGCAGACCGGGCAAAGCGTCAGAATATTTTCCAGTCCCTCTGCCATGCGCCTGGAACGGTAATGAATATGCGGCCTTTCCTTGAGCCAGGTAAATTCATTGTAATCCAGCCGCTGCTCCACTGCGGCCTTGATCTGCTCCAGGGAAAGCTCTTCCAGCTGCCGGGCAGTAAACAAAATATCCAGCTCCGCCTCCACAACAGCGCCCCGGCGGAAGCCCTTGCCCCATTTGGGATCGGCAAAGTAGTCGCCGCCAAATTTCACGGTGTATACGGGAACGCCACACTTTTTCAAGAAGGAATAGGTATTGTTCTGAATATCCTCAAACCGCCCGGTGGTGGAAAGGCGAGCCTCCGGCATCATACCCAGAATTCCCCCAGACCGCAAAACCCGCAGGCAGTTTTTGGTGCTTCCGGGGTCCATGGCAAACATACTCTTGGGGAAACCACCGATCAGCGTCAGCACCCAGCGGGTAAACTTATCATAAAAATACAGCCGGGCAACCACGAAATTGGGCCGGAATTTCCGCAGCAGGGCAGCCGCAAAAACAAAATCCACAAAAGATCCGTGATTGCAAAGCACAATGGCAGGGCCCTGCAGCTTACCCACCCGGTTGGTGGCTTTTATGCGCACGCCGCACAGAGCGTAATATGCCCGGAGGATAAAATACAAACTCCCCAGCACCAGACTGTTGGGCTTTTTGATGGGTTTTGCCTGCTTTTTATCCTCCGCAAAAGCATTGACTTTCGCAAACAGCGCATCCTTTTTGATGAACATAACCAGCAGCAAAGCCACCAGCACCACCAAAACGCAAAGGGTCACCACCCGGCTGGAGGCCACCGCCATAAAGCCCAGACCCACACCGATACAAACGGAAGGAAGGGAGCCAAGTAAGGTCACGGTAATATACCGGCGGTAACGCATACCGGTGCTGGCAGCGAAAAAGCAGATCATCCCATAGGGAATGGCCGGCAAAAAATACAAAATAAAAACCAAAAGCATGCATTTTTTGGACTTGGCCAGCTTATCCATATCCAGCTTCAAGGATTTCGCGCAATAATCCCGCAGCTGATCCCCAAAGGTCTTTTGCAGCAGAAAGATCACCGTATTGCCAACAAATACACCGATCATACAGCACAAAACACCCCGCCAAAATCCAAAGGCAAAGGCGGACAGAACCTGCACCGGCTCTGCGGGCAAGAATGTGCACACCACCTGCATGGCAGCCAAAAAGCTGACCATGATATATTCATGCCAATCACCGGTGCTGAACCGCTCCCGGAGCGCCTCGCTGGAAAGATCATCCAGGAAAATACTTTTCAGCAGCGCCAGGTTATCGCCCGTAAACACAAACAGCACCAGCACCGAAAAAAACGCAGCTACGCCCGCAATCACAAACCACCGTTCCCGGCGCTTTTTCCTAACCGACATTCTACCCGCACCTCCTTCTCACAATTTATTCATATATTATAACACTTTTCGACAAAAACACAAGAAAAATCACCGTCTGTCCATGGATGACAGGCGGATTCTTGACTTAACCGGCAGCAAGCCGTATAATAAAGGAAAATCCAAAAAAAGGAGCGTAATTATGAAAAAACTACTTGCTCTGATCCTGAGCCTTTCCCTGTGCATAAGTTTGAACGCCTGCATGTGCATTCCTGCCAATCTGATCGGCAGTCTGCGGCCCGGAATCCAGGAACCTGCCCTCATGCCCACAGATGCTTCCCAAGCACCCACCATGGCCCCCACTGCGGCTACAGAACCCGTGGAAGCTACTGAGCCCACGGAAGCCCCCCCAGAAGTCTTACCCACCGCTGCCGTAGAAACGGTCATTGACTACACCCGCAAGATCACCGACATGGGCGGCACCACCACCCTGACTCACCACACCGTCCGCTGCCCCGCCCTGGCTTTCGACACCCCGGACGCCCGGTTTATCAACCAGGAAATGTATGAGATATGCCACGATGCGGTGCAGACCCTGGAAAACTACCAGGAAGGCGAGTTTATTTACCTGGTGGACTACACCGCCTTCCAGCATAAGGATTTGATCGCCATTGTCCTGAATCTGACTGTTAGCCTGCACTATGGCGCGGTGATGCCCTCTTACCGGATCTACTACTATAACGCCGCCACAGGAGAGCAGCTGTTCTATGAGGACTATCTGAATGCCCTGAATATAACAGAGGATCAGATCCGCCAACTGCTGGATAACAGCGGCCTTTGCTACACCACTGATTATTCCATCTCCTGGGCAGCCATGGACGCCTCCACCACCTACATTATGGCCCGCTCCCCGGAATTCATGGATGACCAGGCTTCCTTCATCGTGGAAGATTCCCTCGTAAAGTAACCGCCGCATACATAATCTTTCATAACAGAGGCTCTGCGCACTAATGACATCGGTCCTGTCCTTTCTTCACCTATACTCCAACTTTTTGAACACCGTGGTTTTCTCCGTTCCCGGCAGTTCTTTACTGTCCGGCGCAATCGCTTTTTTCCGGATCATTTTCAACGGATCCTGGTCGGTTTCCAAGCTGATATTGATGCTGGGGAATCTGCTCAACTGCGGCAGCAGTTTGCTGAGCATTCTGGCAACCCTGCTTTCCGCCATCGGCTTTGCCGTCCTGGGCTTCTCAAAATAACAACATCCCCGCCACAAGGGCGGGGATATTGTTCAGAGTGTCAAAAAAGCCGCCAATCGTCAAAAAGCGAAATAGAATCATTGTTTTCAAAAACCCTTCTTAAGGAGAAGGTGACAAAAGCCTTTGATTTTTGACGGATGAGGTGTTATACCTTCCCCTTTGGGGAAGGGGGACCGCTTTAGCGGTGGATGAGGTTGCAACGCAAGGCTTTTTGACTTACTGCGCAACTCTCCCCTCTCGAGTATCCATATACACTTCGGGGTCGAGTTGCTTATCTTGACGGCTTTATTGACCTCTGCCAGTTTATCAAAAAACAAGTTTTTTGATAAACTGAACAACATCCCCGCCACAAGGGCGGGGATGTTGTTATGTCTGGGCTTTCTTTTTTAATAACGCCATTTTCTTATGAAACAGCTGCTCCCGCAGCTGCTCCGCTGTTTTCAGATCTGCATACAATTTCTGCACATCAGTAATCTTGGCAAGCCCACCGGTCTCCCGGTCAAAGGCCATGTCATAATAGCAGCTATGGCACCAGAAATTCCGTCTTTCAATGATTTTGTCCAGCTGGGCATACTCCTCCGCCTCAAAAACCTTGATCCGTTTCTCCTTTTCTATGCCCCGAATCTCTCTGACCACACCGCTGAGGCTGTCCCGCTCCACATCCCGCAGACCCTCCCGCAGAGATTTACCGGAAATGGCAGCATAGATCCCCTCTAAATGGGCTTCAATAAATTGATAATGTTCAATAAGCGTGCTGTGGGCGATCCGGAATTCATTCAGCAGCATAAGCATCTCTCCCTCGATTCGTTTTCCTTAGTATATCACAGCAAACAAACTACGGTCAACAAAAAAGAGGCAAGTTGAATGAACAAACCCCGTAAGGAAGTATTTGGATAAAATGAGCGGAATTTGCCGTACAAATCATTACATTTTCTCGTAAGCGTCCACCAGGGAGTTGTTCATGTTGGCCATCCAGAAGAAGCTGTAAACAGGGATCCAGCTCATGAGGAACATAACAAAAGTACCGGAGGGAGCCACGCCGGCATTCGCCTTTTCGTTCAAGCGAGAGGCCAGGCCAAAGAACTTGAACATCCAAACAATGAGGTAAATGCCGCAAGTGATCATACCCAGCAGCCAGGCAACGATATAGCCCTGGATGGGAGCCTCGCCCACCTTTGCAGCCATAGCGTTCAGGTTGTTGGTCATCTTGCACCACATAACAATGGGGTAAATGCCGCAGGTAACTATGCCCAGCAGCCAAAATTTAACACCGGAAATACGACTATACATATAAAATACCTCTTTTCTTTTTTATGAAGAAAATCTTCCCTATACTTTTATCACATTTAGACGGATTCTGTCAATCCCCATTTCCATCCGGCTGCTGCCCATCATGGGCCAGCCATTGGCATTGGGAAAGCTGCATATCTGTGAAAACCGCCCGGAAGGAGGAAGCCTCCGGACTGCAGGCATAAATACCAAACCGGATCTCCCCACCGCCTTTTTGCATATGGCATATCCGCATCTGCCGGAAGGTGACGCCATCCTCTGAGCATTCTATGCGGTAATCATCCTGCCGGCGGCTGAAACGGTACCACATGGATTTGATGCTTGCGTCAATTTCCGTGGTGGCCCAGTCAGAATACCCCCCATTGGTGACCACGCTGCCCAAATGCTGAATATGATCATTCTCATATTCGATGGAGGCCTTCAGCCAGTTTTCACTGTCCAGATACATCACAATGCCGCACTGGTCAAACCGGTGCTTGCTTTCAAATTGGGTCCGCACCGTAAAGGAAAAGAAGGGCTCCCGGGTTTGCATTTGCAGCACCGGAGCATTGTCATTGCGAAAATGGTAATAGGTCCGCTGCCACAGGTCCGTATGGGGTTTTGTTATGATCTCGATTCTCTCAGCGGATACAGAATAATCCGCCGGCTCTCTTGTCCACTGCCAGGCATTTACATCCAAAGGCATAGGCCTACCTCCTTAATCTAATTCTATGCTTGCAATATGGGGACGATGATCAGAAGATACGATCTCCGGAATATCCGCATAGGTCACCGGCAGATCCCGGCTGGTGAAAATATAATCGATCTTCACTTCCGGCACATCTGAAGGATAGCTAAGCCTGGGAGCAGCAAAGCTTTCTGCCGTATCATAAAGCCTTTGCTGGATGGGCAGCAGCACCGGATCCTCCGGCACCACATTAAAATCCCCCATAAGCACGCACCGCTCCGGGGCAATATGGGGAACAATGGCACGGACGGCGTTTTCCTGCTCGTCCGGGTTCAAACCGAAATGGCTGACCAAAAGCCGCAGGCCACCGCCCACCTGCACCGTAGCTTTGATAAAGCAGCGGGTCTCATAATAACCGTTGAATTTAGGCGGATTAGGGTCGGGAATCAAGATGGTCTCCGCCGCGATAATGGGATACCGGGAGACCAGGGCATTGCCATAGGGATTTACCCCCTGAAAACGGATGGCCTCTGCAAAATAATAATAATACCCCAGCTTTTCCGCCAAAATTCTGGCCTGGTCTTCATAATCCTCTGCCGGGCTTTCATTGCGGATCTCCTGCAAGCCCACAATATCCGCCCCGTATTTTTGGATGGTGCCGGCCACCATGTCAAAATCGATTTTCCGGGTGCGGTAGTTCAGGCAGTGCTGGGTGTTATAGCTCATAACTGTAAGCTTCATATTCCATTCTCCAAACGCAAAATAAAAGCTATGTGTTCCTAACAAATATACCACACCGCTGCCAAAATGAAAAGAGAAATATCCATCCTCTTTTCCGCTTTCCCGGTCACCACTTATTCTTTTGCCGGGCTTTCATTTTTTGCCAGCTGATAAAGCCATAAATATCATTGACCAAAAAAGCCCCAAAGCACACCGCCACGGAAACATACTGCACATCCTGCATGCTGGCCAGCACCCACAGGACGATCAAAATTACATCATTGGCAGCATAAGCCAGGGCAAACCAGGGGCTTCTGCGATGCATATTTATCGAATTTCAATAAATTTTTATTGACAATCATACATAGCTCTGCTATTTTAGAGATAGAAACCTTATATTAAAGGAGGTTGTTATTTTGCCAAAGATTTCTAAAAAACTGTCCACCACCCTTTCCCTGGCGTTGGCAGTATTCTTTTTTGCTTGCTGCGTGGCGGGGCTGTTCGTGCTGCCGGGGCTAACCCAAATGCTGATCAACCTGCCGGATAACATCGGCAACCGGGGCGAGATCACCCAGCTGGGCCGCACCCTCTCTTTGGTCAGTGCCTATTGTATCGTGCTGGATATGATGCTGGCAGATGCCATGGTTTTCTATCTGATTTTGCTTGTGCGCAAGGGCCAGGTGTTCACCGACCGGGCTGTGGCCTTGATCCGGGGCATCTCCTGGTGCACCATGCTTTTGTGCGTTCCCTTTGGATTTTTGGGTATTTATTTCCAGCTGGCATGGCTGGTGTGCTTTGCGGCGCTGTTTTTGGGGATTTGCCTGCGGGTGTGCAAAAACGCCTTTGAGGAAGCCACTGCCATTAAGCAGGAAAATGACCTGACGGTGTAAAGTGAGGGCCAAGCATGATCGTAATTCACCTGGATGTTATGATGGCAAAGCGGAAAATGTCCTTGAACGAGCTTTCTGAAAAGGTGGGCATCACCCTTGCCAATCTCTCAATTTTGAAAAACAACAAGGCAAAGGCCATCCGCTTTTCCACCCTGGAGGCCATTTGCCAAGCCCTGGACTGCTCCATAGAAGATATTATCGAGTATGTCCCCAACAAATAACACGGAGGTAACTACTATGGATTCTCAACAGCCTATGTTTTCCCCCCAGCCGCCGAAGCCGGCATATTCCCCGGTGGATACGGCTTTTGCC
Source organism: Faecousia sp. (assembly GCA_045591335.1). Taxonomy (GTDB): domain Bacteria; phylum Bacillota; class Clostridia; order Oscillospirales; family Oscillospiraceae; genus Faecousia. The sequence goes on along the minus strand of JAZNSR010000108.1, from coordinate 4,487 downwards.
TGGCTGAGCTTACTGTTTGCGTTTTTATTCTGCCAGGCCGTTCCGGTCACCAGCCATCCTCTGGGCAGTTTTCTGCTGATCCTTGCCATGTTTGCATCCGGCTTTGTGATCCTGCGGCTGAAAAAGGCAAAGCTGCGCCCGGTGTGCATTCTCAGCGCCCTTTCCAGCCTGGTGATCGGTTCTGCCTTGCTGCTGACCAACACCGCATTTTTGATCAATCTTTCCATGATCTACTGCCTGGGCAGCTTCTGCTATTTCCTGTATGCCGCCCTTGGCAACCGGATCGAGGAAGGCTTTTCCGATTATATTTATATTGACTTTATCAAAATTCTGTTTATCCTTCCTTTCCGGTCCTTTGTGGCCATTTTCCCAGCCATATTCAATAAATCCTCCGGCAGGGGCGCGCTGCTGCCCATAAAGATTTTGGCAGGTGTGCTCATTGCCATTATCCCCACAAGCCTGGTGTTTTTGTTCCTATCCTACGACAGCGGTTTTATGAAGATTTTGGACGATCTGTTCTCCTTCACCTTTGCAGATTTCGCCCACACCCTTGCCAGCCTGTATTTCACCCTGCCCCTGGCCATGTATGGCTTTGGCTTGTATGCCTCGGCGGATAAAAAGCGGCTGAATGACAAAATCACCGCAGACAGCTGCCGCAAGGTCCTGCAAAAAACCAAGATCCTGCCCCAGCTGACCGCTCTGGTGGCGGTGCTGCCCATTGTATTTTTGTATGTGGTGTTTTTCATCTCCCAATGGAAGTACTACATCTCCGGCTTCACCGGAGTGCTGCCCGAGGGCTTCAGCTACGCGGAATATGCCCGGCAAGGTTTCTTTGAGCTTTGCGCCGTTTCCGTGATCAACCTGGTGCTGATCGCAGCCATGGCATTTTTCATCAAGCGGGGCAAAAATGGCGGCTCCGTGATCATGAAGCTTGTTGCGGCGGTTTTCTGCATCTGCACCTTAATTTTGATCAGTACCGCCGTTGCCAAGCTGGTCATGTATATCAACAGCTACGGCCTGACCCAAAAGCGGATCTATGCCATGTGGCTCATGGCGCTGATCGCCATTATCTTCCCCATTATCGCCATCAGCCAATTTTTGCGCAAGCGCAAAACTGTGGCGCTGTGCCTCACCGTTGCCATTGTGATGTTCGCGGGGCTTTCCGTTTGCAATGTGAACGCCCTGTGCGCTCGCTACAATGCGGACAGATACCTGTCCGGCACGCTGGAAACCCTGGATGTGGAAGCCATGGATGAGCTGGGCGATTCTGCCATCCCCTCTTTGGTGCGGGTGGCCTCCTCTCCCAATATGAAAAAGGATACCAAGCTAAAGCAGGCCATTGATGGGATCTTGTTCGATAAGCTGGTGGAGCTCCGGGAGGAAAAATTCTCTGTATTCGCTTTCAATCTGCCCTCTGCCCTGGCAAAGGCCGCGCTGAAGGACTATGTGCCGGCTGTGCCCCCTGCAGGCAGCTATGTGATAGATAGCCTATGGGTGGATCATTATAACGACTCCTGGGGCAGTGAAAAAGAGAAGAATACCCTTATTATTCGCCCGGACAAATCCGGCACCATCACCTATGAAGGCGAAACCAGCGGCTTCCAGATCACCGGAACCACCGTAACGATCCGGGACATTACCTTTGAAATCACCTGTGAATGGACCTCTGAATACACGCTGGATTCCATGGAATGGCGGTCTGTGGACGCAGACGACACCTATCGCATCACTCTGTCCCGGGCAAATGCAGGAGAATAATCCGCTTTGCGTTGCTAACCCTCCAAAAGCAATGCAAGCAAAGGGGGCTGTTGCAATTACTGCAACAGCCCCGTTTTTTACGCCATTTTGGGAATGAAATCTATAATAAATAATAGCAGCAAATTCAAAGCAAAAGCAGCAATGGGCGCAAATTGTACCAAAAAGGAAGGCACGCTGTGCTTTTTTATTCTGAGGATCACCGACAGAATAATTGCAGCGAAGCATTGCAGCGGAATGAAAAACTCCAAAAAGCACCAAAAATCAATGGCATAGATATACCAGGGATTGGTTGCACCTATGGCGGTTTCACTCGCCATCAATGTAATATAAGAAAAAAAGGAAAACGGAATATAAAAGATACTCAAAACCACATTGGATATGATCCCGATGATGTCCAGCTTTTTCATAATTTTTCCTCCTGTTCCCATAGCTTCCATTTTCACTATATCATATCCGCAAAAAAATGCAATCATTTTTCCGTTTACTACCTGTTTACTTCCGGCTTATCTGTCCTGCAAAGAAGATAATCAATACTAACATTATAAAACTCCGCCAATCGTACTAAAGTTTCGGTTGGCGGTATTCTTTCTCCATTTTCAAACTTAGATAGCAAGGCCTGCTCAATTCCGGTCTGCATTTGTAAAGAAACCTGCGTATACCCCCTACTCTTCCGGAGCAGCTTCAGCCTATTTTCCATAACATCACCCAATGACATTATGTCATAATTTTATTTGACAATTATGACAGGATGTCATATAATCAAAGCAAACCTTCCAGACTTATTAAGAGATATATAACAATGCATGATAAGAGAAAGCACATCACCCAAACCGTTATCAATATGGTAGTGCCCATTATTCTGGGTGCCTGTATTTACATTCTCGCCCGGCCAGATACATACATTTCCCAACTGGTATACCGGCTGTGGAACATACCAGCTCCCGGCGATACATTCCGTGCGCTTTTACCTAACTGGATTTGGGTCTTTCTTTGCAATTTTGCGGCCGATATTCTTTGGGCATATTCTCTTACATTTGCCATATATATAGTTTTTTATAACAATTCCATAAATATGCTGATTATTTTTGCGATCTGCATTCTTTTTGAAACCGGAATGGAATTGCTGCAGCTATTTGGCATTCTATCGGGTACATTTGATTGGTGGGACATTGCATTTGAAATCTGTGCATCAGCGATTGCATCGCTAAAAATAAAACACACTAGGAGGAAATCCAATGAAAGCTTTCAGTAAAATTATTTGCCTATGCTTAGTTCTGGCACTTTTTGCAGCTATGGCAATGGGCAGCGGCTCCAGCGATGGAGACCAAAAGGAAATCGTCAACAATAACACCCCATCCGGCGACAGCGATTCCGCCACCCCCACCTCTCCCGCAGCCAAAGAGGAAGTAACGATTGAAGAACAGGTTCTTCTCACCTGGAACGACCTGACGATCACCGCCACCAAATATGTCACAGACTCCTTTTGGGGCGATGGCATTAAGGTTTTAATTGAAAACAACGGTTCTAAAGATTTAGGTGTTTCCTGTAACGCCTTGATTGTTAATAATTACATGATATCGGATTTATTCTCTTCCACCATCGCTGCCGGCAAAAAATCCAATGAAACTATTTATTTGTCCTCCTCCGATCTTGAAGCAGCCGGAATAGAGAATGTTGGACAAATCGAATTATATTTCCACATTTTTGACGGTGACAGCTACTCCACCCTCCACGATTCTGAAGGTATCCTGCTAAAAACCTCTGCATACGACCAAATGGACACTACTCCCAACGACCTGGGCACAGAATTGTATAATAAAAACGGTATCAGAATCGTAGGCAAATTTGTGGATGAAAATAGTTTCTGGGGAACTGCTGTGTTGCTGTATATGGAAAACACATCAAGCAACAATATAACCATTACCTGTGACGACATGTCCATTAACGGATTTATGGTTACGCCTTATTTCTACAGCACCGTTTATACAAACAAGATGGCTATGGATACAATTACGATCATGTCCTCTGATCTAGAAGAAAATGATATCACCGCCATAAACGAAATTGAATTAAAATTCCGTATCATAAATAGTGACACCTATCATGAGATTGACGAAACCGATCCTATTCCATTCTCTGTGAATTAACGATTACCACACCTTTCAAAATAACCACTGATCAAATTGGCAAGAGTAAATAGCGAAAGCTCTCAACTGTCAACTGTCAATTGTCCACCAAGATAACCTTTGAAGTATTCCTGCAAACCCGGTGAAATCCAAACTTTTTGGCAGATTTTTTCACGCAACACTTTGGCGTTTTTTCGTCAAAATGGAGGAAAATTACAAGGTTTTTTTGGCCCTTTCCAAAGCCGAAAACCCGCATAAATACTGGGTTTTTGGCGTTGCCATACCCCAAAATTACAAGGTTGGGAATTTCACGCAACACTTTTTTTGAAAATCTGTGATATAATATGAATATGGAAAAGTGAACGCAAGGCAGCACGGATTACCGTGCTTCCTTTTCCCATTTTTGTAGGGAACGGCGTCCTCGACGGTCCGAAATTTCACCCACCATTTATGTAGGGACCGGCCTCCCGGACGGTCCAAAAAAGCCTTCCCCTTTGGGGAAGGTGGCACGGCGAAGCCGTGACGGATGAGGCATTTGACCTCGATGGGCAAAAATCTTTCATATGCAAAAGGAAAATAACAAAACCGACGCATCGAGCGTCG
>JAZNSR010000107.1:0-6579 GCA_045591335.1 Faecousia sp. | reverse complement strand
CTGGGCGACATGACCTGGGTGAAGTTCATGGGCTTTGACGAGAAGGGCCGTGCAAACTTCAGCCGCAAGGATGCCTTGAAGGAAATGGCAGAAAATCAGTAATATTTAGACCGTGCCGGAGTTTTTCCTCCGGCACGGTTTTTATATGCAGCAAAAATGGAGCTCAGGCTGAAAAGCCTGGGCTCCATAGGTTTTTAGTCGTTATTCAGCTTTGCAAGCTGGGCATACAGCGCCGAATCTGTACGGTCTGTGGTCACGGGCATAATGGAAATGAACCCGGACATGACGCTGTCTGTATCCAAGGTCAGATCGTTCCGGTTTTCGTAGATGCAAACGCCCTTAGGCTCGTAAAGATCATTGCCGATATGGGGAAAATCGTCCGTATAAAACGGGCCGCCCTGACGGGTGATCCGGATGCCCTTGGGCTCCGGGGGGATGTTTACATTGTAGTGGCTGCCTTTTTCCATAAGCTGGTGGGCGGTGAAGTATTTCAAAACCAGGTCCAAATGCTCGGTAGCCCGGTCATAATTGCCCGGGGAGGTGGAAAGTGCCACCGCCGGAATGCCCAGGTTGGCAGCTTCAAATACCGCCGCCACTGTGCCGGAATACATCACATCTGTGCCGATATTATAGCCCCGGTTAACGCCGGAGATCACCAGGTCAAATTCCATGTGCAGTCCCATCACCGCAAAGCGTACGCAGTCGGCGGGGGTGGAATCCACCGCCCATGCGTCAATGTCTTGCGCCAGCTTCACAGGCTTTGCCTCAAAGGCATGGCGCAGCTCAATGCCGTGGCTTTTGCCGCTTTGCTCGATCTTGGGCACGACAGTGGTCACCTTCCCCAGCTTTTGGCACCAGCGGATCAGGGGGATCAGCTGCTTGGATTCCATGCCGTCATCATTGGTAATTAAAATTCTCATAACCAGCCCTCATGGGTTTCTTTGTATTCTTTCACATGGGCGTCTGCGTCTCTCAGTAAGGCCTGCATTTCCTCTGTGCCGTAGACCGTTGCGCCGCTGGCGCAGGCATGACCGCCGCCCCGGTATTTTTCCGCAATAGAATTGATATGCACAAAGCGGGAGCGTAAACGCACCCGGATAGAGCCCTCTGCATCGCCGTTTTCAATAAAGGCGGCCCAGCAGATCACACCCCGGATGGAGTCCAAATTGCCCACGCAGGCGCTGGCCATCTCCAGGGTCAGACCAAATTCCTCCTGCATAGCTTTGTCCACATAGATATAGGCCACGCCGTTTTCGGTGATCTGCATACGGTTATAGATATGGGCCTTGAATTTTAGATACTCATAGGCCTCCAGGTATAGCCTTGCAAAAAGGGTGTCAGTGTCCACACCCACATCCAGCAGTGTGCCGGCGCAGCGCATGCAGTCGCCGCTGATGCCGCTGTATTTAAACCGTCCGGAGTCCGTGACCATGCCCGTATACAGATGGGTGGCAGCTTCAGAGTCGATCTTTAGTTCGTCCCGGAAGGTTTCATAAAAATCCACGATCATTTCGCAGCAGGAGGAGCGTTCCTCCTCCACCCAGTTGATCATACCATAATTATCCAGGGGGATATGGTGATCGATTTTTATGATCTCCTTGCAAAGGGTGTACTTTTTGTTGGAGATGCGGGCTTCAGAGCCTGTGTCCAGCACCAGAGCCAGGGCGCTGGCGTATAGGCTGTCTTCGATCTCCGGATCCTCCGGGCCCATGAATTCCAGGTATTGGGCGGTTTCATGGTCAATGAGATAGATCTGCTTTTCCGGGAAGGAAAGCTGCAAAATGCGCTTGAAGCCCTTGGTAGAGCCTACGCAGTCGCCGTCATTGCGCACATGGCGGAACAGACAGATCACCGGGTATTCTTTAATCTTTTGCAGGATGGCCTGCTTGATTTCTAAATTCATAAGGATACTCCCATTATTCAGATTCTGATTTATCGCGCAGGTGCGCAAATGGAAAATTGAAAATGGAAAGTGGAAAATTAAGGTATTCGCCTATGGCAAATGATTGAAAATCCTTATTCTCGTCTGTATTAGCAGGCACCTTCATTTTCAACTATCAACTGTCAATTTTTAATTATTTTTGCATCATTTCGTCCAGGTCGGCAAGCATTTGCATGGCGGTGGCACGGTCTGCCACTGTAGCACCGCTGGCCTTTTGATGACCGCCGCCGCCGTATTTCACCGCAATGGGATTGATGTTATATTTGGAGGAGCGCAGTTCGCATAGAACGCCCTTGTCCGTCTCTGTGAAGTTCACCCAAATATCCACACCCCGGATATCTGCCATGGTGTTCACCATGCCCCGGGAAACGGTAAAGGTGTCTGTATTCAACTGCTGGAATTCCTCCATGGTGGTGTAGATATACGCTACATTCTTGGGGGTAAAGTTGATTTTCAAAATGAATTTGGCCTTCAGCTGCTTGGCGGCAAAATCGTCTGCGTATAGATCCCGGAACAGCTCGTTGGTGTCAAACTGCTGCTCCATCAAAAAGGATGCCAGCCGGAAGGTCCGGGCGGTGGTACCGTCATAACGGAAACGGCCGGAGTCTGTGACCATGCCTGTGTACATGGATTTGGCAGCCAGGGGGTTCAGCCGTAGGCCGCTTTCCCAGGCCAGCTCAGCAATCATGCCGGCGCAGCTTTCAAAGCTGGTGTCCACCACTTCTATATCCGCAATCTCCTGGCAGAAGATGTGGTGGTCGATTCGGGCGGTTTTTCCCGCCAGGGTGTAGCGTTCGTCGCTGATCAGATGAGTGGAGGCACTGTCCAGAATAATGGCCAGGGCACCGTTGTAGGTACTGTCCGGGATCTGATCCATAACTGCACCCTCCATAAACCCGAAATAGCCCGGGTCGTCGCCCACCGCGTAAACGGTTTTCTGGGGGTAGTTTTCCAAAATCAGATGCTTTAATCCCAGCTGGCTGCCCATGGCATCGCCATCGGGACGCTTGTGCCGGTGAATGATAACGGTGTCATAGGCTTCAATGGCCTGCAAAATTTTTTCAAACATACTTTTCTCCTTATTCTTGCGCATCACATTATAATATATCACAGATTACCCGCCATTGCAAGAAAATTACAGCCTTTGGTGGAACTTACCGGAAATAATCTGAATGGATTGTATTATGCAGATGGTTGTGATATGATGGGAAAAAGATTTACCGGAAAGGAGCTTTTTATGCTTTGTAGGATCGCAGATTTGATCGTTCAGCTGCCAAAAGAGGATGGCTTGCAGGAACGCTGCGCCGATTATCTGTACACCGGCAGTCAAGTTCCGGATATGGTGATCGACCCGGGACAGTACCGGCGGGAGCCCTATCCCGGCGGCATTTGCAGCCCCTCGTTGGCTTACATGGAATCCGGACATCAGTTTTCCCAGTCGCTGGTTGCCTATGGCGGCTTCTGCCTGCATGCTTCTGCGGTGATGTTGGATGGAAAAGTCTATTTATTTTCCGGCAGCTGTGGGGCGGGGAAATCCACTCATGCCAAACTTTGGCGGGAGATTTTTCCCAATGCCGTAATTCTCAACGACGATAAACCCGCACTGCGGTGCGTGGACGGGGTTTGGTATGCCTACGGTACACCCTGGTGCGGCAAGGAGGGCATTCATTATAATGCTAAAGCGCCGGTGGCAGGGCTGTGCTTTTTGGAGCAGGCGGATCATAATGCTATTTTTCCTATGCAGTCTGCCCAGGCTTTGCAGGCAGTGTTGGCGCAGACCATTTATAAATACGGGCAGCCTGCCCGGCTGGATGCCATGCTGGAGCTTTTGGATCATTTTTTAAAGACTGTGCCGGTTTTCCGCCTGGAAAACCGCCCAGAGCCTGCAGCGGCACTGCTCAGCAAAAACACCATGGAATAAGAAAGGGGCTGTAAATAACAGTCCACGAAAAAACACGGGATGCAATCGCATCCCGTGTTTAATATGTTAAGTATGGAAGATCGCCCTTTTTGTTGGTAGGCCGGATCTGGTCGTCTGGAATCTCCAGCTCATACCGGGTGTAAACATTGATCACCTTGGTATCCTTGTATGGATGCTCCCGGACGGCATTTTGCCGGTAGCTCAAATGGGTGTGCCCGTGGAGCAAATATTTGGGTTTGTACTTGTCCATCAGCTTTACAAATGCCGCAAAGCCCCGGTGGGCAATGTCCTCATCATCGCCGATACCTTCGGGAGGGGCGTGGGTCACTACCACATCCACACCGCCCATCCACCAAAGCTTCCACCTCAGTTTGCGGATGCGGCGGCGCATTTCCCGGTCGGTGTATTGATGGGGGCCGGGATGGTAACGGCGGGAGCCGCCCAGCCCCAAAATCCGCAGCCCCCGGTAAACCACCAGCTTGTCGTCAATGCAGTCGCAACCCTCCGGGGGGCGCTTGTCATAGCGCCCATCGTGATTGCCCGGCACATATAATAAGGTGGTGCGGGACATATCGCAAATAAAAGAAAGGTAATCCGGCGGCAGATCGCCGCAGGAGATGATCAGGTCATAGCCTTTAAGCCTGCCTGCCACATATTGCTCATAATAAGCGGGGTATTCCTCGTCAGAAATGGCAAGGATTTTCACGGGGTCACCTCCTTTTCCATGGGGATCTGATCCCGGTAGATGCCCAATTCCCGGACCATGGCCTGGGCAAAGGGCTGCACCTGATCAAAGCTGGGGATGCTGCCTTCCACATTCTCGCAGAGCCAGTTCATGTGTAAAAGCTCCTCCGGGGAGAAGCCCACATCACCCTGGTTCTTAACAGTGCCGTCCTGGGCAACGATCCTGCGGGCGAAGGGGTCCACTGTGCCCTTGCGCAGACCCTGGCGCAGCATTCTTGCCATATACCGTACACCGTCGGGCAGGTTGTCTGGAAGCGCCACATCAATAACGCCGCTGTCCATGCCCCACCAATAGTTCACTGCCTGGCTTTTGGTGTTCTCCCAAGTGCCGTGGAGCACAGACTGCACCACCTGCTCATAGAATTTGCCCCACATCCAAACCGGAGAGCCCAGGGGCTGCATGCCGGTGTCTGTGACCATATAGGTGCCGTAATCCAAATACATTTTGGTGGGGGTGGGGATATCCCGGTTGGAGATGACCTGAATGCCCTTGGCAAGGAAGTCTGCTTCCGGCTGCCCCGCCATGCAGGACCAGCGCAGGTCGATCCTAGCACGGGGATTGGTCAGCTGAGCGCCCAGTGCAAAGGCGTTGATGGAGGCGGGCACACCGAAAATGGGGTAGGAGCCCACATAGCCGATGTGGTTATTGTCAGACATGGCACCGGCGATGGCGCCGGTGATGAATTTGCCCTCAAAGATCCGGCTGTAATAGGTGCGGACGCTGGAATAGGGGGCATCTACGGAGCAATTTAAAAATTTGACCTTGGGATATTTCACTGCCGCTGACAGAGTGGCACGGCTGAGCTGGGGCGTGGTGGTAAACACCACCTGGGCGCCCTCCTTTACTGCCAGGTCCAGGATTTGCTCGGCTTGTTCCCGGTTGTCCGCATGAAAATAGCTGCGCACGGTCACCGCATCGCCTAGGGCTTTCTGCATGTATTCCGCACCTTCTTCGTGGCCGGTGACCCAGGGACTGGTGGCTTGGTCCATGGGGTGGACAAAGGCCACATTCACATGGTTCGGATCCAGACCGATGAGTTTGGTGATAATGTTGGTCTTGCTCTCCTTGGGCGGCTCGGTCTGCACCTGCACAGGCTCGTCCTGGGATATGGAGATCATATCGCCCCATAGAGCCCGCATGGATTTGGTTAGCTCTGCGTTGCTCAGGTCTCCCAGGTCACTGAAGGGGTACACCCGCAGCCAAAGCAGCAAGCCTTCTCCGGGCAGCAGATCCAGCCGGGCACCGCCCAGCTTGGTGAAGGTCTCTCTAAAATAAAAGAAATGGGAGCGGAAATGGCGGCGTTCATCCTCGGTCCAGGGTTCTTCCGGGGCTTTGCCTAAATATGAAAGCAGCTTGCCGTAATCCCCCGGCTGCCGGAATTGGATATCATACAGCTTGGAAGCCTTGTAGAAATCTAAAAATTCATAGTAAGCCTTGATGTGGGGATCTTCGCTGAGTTGGGGAAGTACCCGTTTGACTGTGGCGGTAACGGTGGCTGCACCGAAATACCGCAGCACGCTGACCCGCTTGTTTCCCTCCTGTACATAGAAATTGCCCAGGTACTCATAGCACAGAATGGGGTCCCGGATGCCCTCGGAGAGATGGGCAGCGCAAAGACCCATCCATTTCATGGCAAATTCCGAATCCTCCTGCATCAGAGGCAGAAAGCTCTGAGAAAAGACACTGATCCGTCCGGCGGATTTTACGCCTACGATCCGCTGAGTAGGGATCTCAATGGTGCCAATATCCACCACTGTATTGGTGATAGAATCGCCTAAAATCTCGTCCAGCACAGCAGGATGGGCGTTGTTGGTTTCTTTATATTCTTTTTGACCAAGCTTTAGGGCTTGGGAATATTCACTTTTTATTTCCGTGGGATTCATGGATATCAACTCCTTTTTTATATCATAACGGAAACGGAGAGTATTTGCAACAAAAAAGGAAAGCTGTGGCTGCAGGGCAGTAAAAATG
>JAZNSR010000106.1:0-26963 GCA_045591335.1 Faecousia sp. | reverse complement strand
CAGCGCCTGGTTACTGTTGTTGGTAACTGCACTCTGCATAGAAGCGGTCAGTTGGTTGACGCTGGTATAAGCAATCTGGGAGGTAGCCAGCAGATCTGTATCGTCTTTGCTGATAAATGCAGCATTATCCAAATACATGGCGTCTCCGGCAGTCAAGCCTTCTGCGAGATAGAAGGTGAAACGGATCTTTGCGATTTTGGTAAGCTCCGTATTCAAGATTGGATCCACACTCAGCTCCGCCAGCTTAAAGCTGTGGGTCTGCCAGCCGTCTTCTTCGGTGCCCACCACATGGTTGCCCAGCACTGCATCGTTTGCATCCAGGAACTCCACGCGGAAGTTCAGATCAGAGCAGGTGCGCTCCACATCCACGGTAAAGCTATCCACCTTTGCAGAAACAGCCCCCTGCAGGGTCAAGGTAGCCTTAGGCCACCGGAAGTAGCCGTCACCGGTCACTTCCATTTTCAGCGCCTGGTTACTGTTGTTGGTAACCTGGCTCTGCATAGAAGCAGCCAGCTTGGTGGATTCGCTAACACTGGTATACGCAATTTGGGAGGTTCCCAGCAGATCTGTATCCGTTGCCACAAGGAATGCAGCATTATCCAAATACATGGCATCTCCGGTGGTCAAGCCTTCTGCAAGATAGAAGGTGAACCGGATCTTTGCAATTTGGGTAAGCTCCGCATCCGAAATCGGGTCCACACTCAGCTCTGCCAGCTTAAAGGTGTGGGTCTGCCAACCGTCCTTTTCCGTGCCGACCACATGATTGCCCAGCACCGCATCATTTGCATCCAGGAACTCTATGCGGAAATTCAAATCAGAGCAGGTACGCTCCACATCCACGGTGAAGCTCTCCACCTCTGCAGAAACAGGCTCCTTCAGCGTCAAGGTCGCCTTGGGCCAACGGAAGTAGCCGTCAGCGGTCACTTCCATTTTCAGTGCCTGGTTACTGTTGTTGGTAACCGCATCCTGCATGTAAGCAGCCAGCTTGGTAACGCTGGTACAAACAACCTCGGAATTGGCCAGAAGATCGTTATCTTCCAGCAATACGGGCTTTTCCACCACATTGACATTGTCAATATAGACCTGCGCCAAGGTTCCTTCTGTCAGCTCCTCCTGCAGATTCACATTGATACGAATACCGCAGACCTTGCTCAAATCCACATCTCTGAAGGAATACATATAAATCCGTTGGGTATTCCATGCGCCGGTGGTGGTATCGTAAGCACCGCCCTTGCTATAGATCAACGAGCCGTCCTCTGCCTGGTTGATGATCTCCACGGACACCCAGGGATGGGTGCCAATGATCTTGGTATCCAGGGTCAGATACTCCATTTCGGACCAATCCTGCTCGCTGTCAAACAGGAAGGTAGCTCTGGGCCAGCCGCTGGGGCTGTTTGCCCACATAAGAAGCATGGACTTGCTTTTTGCCTCACCTGCATCGTCAGCAGCCACCTTTAAGATGCCTCTGATTCCCGCAATATCCGCCGTTGCCGTATAGCTGCCGCTGATCAGATCGTTATCTTCTTCTGTGGCAACGGGGTTTTCCGGCGTGGGAGGCGGGTCTTTTACAATCAAATGCAGATTATCGTACCACAGCTGATTCAGAACGCCTTCCTTCAGTCGATCCTGGAAGTTGGCGCACACCATGACACCCATAACCTTTGTCATATCTGCGTTGGCAAATTTTGCCAGAGGAATAGAGATCGTGTGCCAATCCTCGCCGGTGATCTCTGAGCCGATTCCGGCTCTTTGCACATTACCCTGGGCATCCAGGTAATCCACATAAACGCCAACCCAATCCTCACCGGTATAGATATTCTTCACATCCAGGTTGATATGCGTATGGCTGCTGAAATCCACCGGCTCGGTGAATTTGATGCCCACCTTAGGCCAGCCGGTCTTCTCCGTTGCCCACATGGTAACCGCATCGTCGCTGCCGTTGGTCACATCGGTGACGAATCCATAGCCATTACCCTGCTTGATACCTTCCGTAATAAACAGACCGGAGGCAAACAGATCATCGGGATCAAACTTGGTTTCATACACTTCATCCGGATAATGCATCAGGCCATCCACATACACCGTATACCCTGCCGGAATATGCAAAGCAACACGGAGGATTTGAGAGCCATCGCCCACATAATAGCTTTCCAGCAGAATTGCGGGAATGCTGCCATAGTACCAGCCATCGCCCTTATCTTCAAAAATGAAGTCCACGGAGCTGGATCTGTTGGAGCAGCCCCACTTGGCATTATACACACGCGCAGATGCCTTGGGCTCCTGATTGCCGAAATAGAACCAGGCGTGCAAAGTACCCTTGCGCATATCCGGCAGCTTGCTGATCATACCTACATTCCGACCAGACTCCGGAGAGAATACCAGAACGCCCTCTTTATTGCGGGGCGCGGTGATCTTCACAGACCGGACACTGCCCTCAGCCTTTTTACGATTGACCGAATAGCTATAGTAAGTTCCCTTGGACATGCCGCCGTCTGTGGGCAGGTTAATCCAGTCCTTTTGGGCAGATTCCTTAATCTTTACCATGTCCTTAGGCGCAAACTTTACTGTATCCATCCACACCTCAGAGCCCTGATATGCCCCGGTGAAGGTAAAGACCAGGCGAATAATCTCATCGTTGCGGGGAGAAGGGAACTCAAAGCCGTATACATCCAAAGTGCCCTTATACCAGCCGTCCCCCTCAGCTTGCAGATCCATCAGCATGCGGTTACTGGTTATCCACTTACCGTTCACCCACTTAACCAAATAGACCTCCACTCCGGGAGCGGCATTTTTAAACTTGAAATGGCCGGTCAATGTACCGGCGGTCAGATCCGGCAGATTTTTCATACCCGCCTTTCCCCGGGACCGTTCCGGAGACAGCACCACAAAATAACCCTCTTTGACATTTACCTTGGGGAAGTTGGCATGCAAAGAGCAGGTGCTTCCCTCACCCATCACCGTAGTATAGTCAAAAATGGTTTGGGCACTCTGCCAGCCCGTATCCTGGAGAATATTCTCCCAGCCCTGTTCAATGGACTCGTTGGAAACGGTAGAATTGGTATCCAGATCCGGGAATGCAGATGCATCCACAATATCGATTCCGTCAATATACACGGAATAGGCATACTGCTCACCGCGAGCAGGTCGGCCCGCATACTGCATTTTTACCTGCACATGGTCCTTTAGGTTGGTGACCATCTTCTCAATGCCATATTTGCGCAGAGAAAATACGATCTGCGTCCACTGACCTGGCTTGGCAATGCGCCTGTCTGCATCCTCGCGGTTGGTCCAGTCGGTATCCACTCCAAATTCCGTATAGACCAAACGCATCTGGAATTCCACATCAAACTCCAGGGGATTATACACCCAGAAGGATATAGCTGCATTTTCCCATGTCTGATCTGTATACAGCGGCCGGACAGCATCCTTGGCTAAGGACATGATTACATGACCGTAATCATGGGTGGACGCACCCTGGAAGCCCACCACCAAACTGGTTCTGGAATCTTTGTTCACAAGATATTGGGGATCCACATTCAAATTCTTCACGATGCCCGAATCCGCATATCCTGCCAAACCATTGGTGCTGAACAGCTCATCAATTTCATCAGCCCGAATATTTACAGGGATGTTCAACGCTCTTCTGGCGGTTTCCTCTCCCCGCTTGGCTGTAAAAATAACGCTCACATCGAAGTCTTTCTCTTGACAGAACACAAGGTCTGTCACCGGAAGCTCAAATTCCTCCATGGTATCATAATTCTGATAATACACCTGGGCCGAATATTCCACACCCTCCCGCATCTCAATGATCTGCTTCAGGTCATACTGCTCATTCATATAAGCAGCGGGAATCACCGTGATCAGGTCCACACGCAAATCAGAATTTTGAGCCGGTGTATCAGGCTGACCGTTCAGCCAAAAGACCACACCGGTTGCTGCCAACGCCGAAATCACAATGGCGCATACAGCAATTATCACAATCAGTTTCTTTTTCATAGGCTTTATCCTTTCAGACCACCGGTGGTAACATTTTGCATGATGGTTTTTTGGAAGAGAACAAAAATAATCAAGGTGGGGATCACCGTGATCACAATGATCGCAAAATACAAAGGAATGCCCATTCGGGATGCCTCTGTGGACAATTCATATACCGCCAAAGCCAAAGTGGGGTACTCGGTCATATACAGATAAGAGGTCATATAATCGTTCCAGGCGCCAATGGCATTGATAATGGCCAAAGACACCAACACCGGCTTGATCATAGGCAGCATAATCAACCAAAATGTACGGAAATTGGATGCACCGTCAATAAACGCAGCTTCTGCATAGGTCCAGCTCAGATTCTTAAAGGCAGAATAGAGCATCAAAAACGAAAATCCGAAGCCGCCGCACCAGGTAACCCAATACAAATACGGCTTATTGGCGATTTCCAGAGTGGAATGATACAGCTCATAAGTGGCCGGCATGGTGCCCACCAGAGGAATGATCTGAATAAACACAGACACCGCATAGATCAGGCCTGAAAACCGGAATTTATACTTTGCCACCACATAGGCTGTCATGGAAGAAAACAGAAGGCCGCAGCATACACTCACCACCGTCATCCAAACGCTGTTGAACATGGTGACCAATATATTGGTGCCATCCACCTGCACGGAAAGGGCCTTCACAAAATTATCCCATTTATATTCCTTGGGCCATGCAAACTGATCTGTGTTGAATTCCCGGGTGCTTTTCAGCGCATTGTAGCTGGCCCACACAAGCGGATAGACCAGCGACAGCGCATAAGCGGTAAACAACACCAGCATGACCAGCAAAATGATCTTTTCACTTCTGGTTTTAAGTTTCCATTGGGAGGAAACCAATCTGTTTTTCATAATTGTTCCTCCTTAATACTCCACATTCTGGGCGACCTTCTCGCAGAGCCACTTGGTGCCCAGCACCAGCGGCAAGCCCACAACGGTGAACACCAGGCCCACCGCAGCAGGGTAATTCAGCACCTCATGGGTAACCCCCGTACCTGCCGACGCAGTAAAGCGGACAATATACCAGCCCACTGTGGAAGCCTCCGGGGTGTTGGGTGCCAGCAGCATGGTGGCGCCGTAGCTGGTGAAAATGCCGGACATGCCAAACACCAAAAGTGTGGTGACCGTGGGCCAGATCAGCGGGCAGACGATTTGGAAAAACTCTCTCCAAAAGCCCACGCCATCAATCTTGGAGGATTCAAAAATCTCCTCCGGTATCCGGGCCATAGCACCGTTGAGCATGATCATATTCACACCAACGCCCGTCCACAGGCAGTAAATGACGATCATCAAAAAGGTGGTTTCCGGATTGCCCAACAATCCCAGCTGCTTGGAATACTCCACCCCAAGCCAATCCAGCACAAACTCCACCGGGCCGTCATTGGACACCACATAGCGATACAGCGCAGCCGTAACACTGGAGCCCAAAATGGAGGGCAGGTAAAAAATCACACGGAAGAGCTTATAGCCGGGAACTTTTTTAAACAGCACATAGGACAAAAACATCACAATGGGCAGGTTCACAAAGTTGGTGCAGAAAAACAGAATCACCGTGTTTGTGATGCTGGGCATCACAGGGCTGTTTTCTTCCAGCAGTAAGTTCCAGAACCGCTTGAAATTGATCAGCGTAAAACCATCAGTGCTGGGATTGCGAAATGCCATCAATATGGAATTAAAATTCGGTACAATCCAAAAAACGATAAACTGCAAGATCGGCAATGACAGCATCAATGCCACAAACGCTATATCCCTTTGGCGTTTCGTGGGATTTTTTAAGGTGTTTTTCACCTGATTCACCTTGCTCACCTCAGCTCAGACCGGCATAAGCAATATAGTTAGCCCAGTTTTCCTTTACATATTTCAGCTCGGTCTCATAAATATACTCTGCGGTGACGGAATCACCCATCATCATACTCTTAAATGTATTGGGCGCAGAGAAGCCGGTATAGTTAAATGCCAGCAAATTGGAGGTGGCACGCACCACAGAATTGTTCTTGTTCAGGAAAATAGCAGTTGCATTGCCGTAATCAAAGGTCTTCACCACAGAATCCAGGAAGGCCGTGGGCTCAGCCACATCATAGCTCTCGCAGGAGACGGGAACCAGCGCATGGGCATTCTCACGGACGATCCGGCAGCCGTCTTCACTATACAAAAACTGTACAAACAGCTTCGCCACATCCTTGGCATCGCCATAAGCGGGAATCATGATCTGCAGCTCGCCGCCGATACTGCTGTAAATGCCTCTGGCCTTGCGAATTCGCTGAACACCGGCCTCATCCAGGCCGGAAACGGCTGCCATAATATCCCCATCGGCCTTTCCTTCATCGATCATGGAAATGGCCTTGCTCAGCTGCGCATCTGTAATGCCAAGCTCCTGGCCGATCACAGAAACCACGGGGGCTTTTATCATCTGCACATCGGTGGAGGCCTCCTGGAAATAATCCAGCTTCATCTCGTTCAGCAGCCAGTCGCCGGTGACCATGAAGGCCGCCTCGCCCACCATCAAATAATGCTGGGCTTCCGTATGGGTGAAGTTTACTGCGCCGTCGGCAGAATAATCCAGCTTCATCAAAGGCTCCATAGCTTTAAAGGCTTCCAGGATGCCCTTATCCTCATACACCTGCCAGCCGTCGTTGATCACATCGCCGGAAGCAGGCATGGTGGCAACCCAGTTATTAAAAGCCTCCACACCGGAATACTGTGCAAACCAGTCATACCACAGATAGAACCAGTATCCGGGGGCATTGTTGCCTGCCCAGGTGAAAGGATACACCCCATCGGCAGCACCCTTTTGGGAGATGGTCTCCACCACGGCGGCAAACTCCTCGGTGGTATTGGGAACGCTGAGGCCGTATTTTTCCAAAACCTTGGTGTTAACAAACAGGCCCGTAGAGGAAGCGAACTCAGAAAGGTTAAAGATCTGTCCCTTCCATGCTTCATTGGTGCCCTTATACAAATAGCTATCCTCAAAGCCCGGGAATACACGATCTTTAATGATTTTGCTCTCCGGCTGACGGTCTGCACCGATCGCAGGAGCATTATAAATATCATTCAGCGGCTCCAAAAGGGGTGCATTTTCCTCACGCATAACCTTTTTGGAGTAATTCAACACATCGTGGGTGGACACACCGCTGGCAAAATACAGGTCCACATCGTTTTTATCGGGGCCCAGCTTCAGCTCCTGCTCTGCCACGGTGGCACCGCCGGTGCCGGCTCTGACCTCCAGCACGACCTTGTAACCCTCATCCTTATAAACCTCCTCAAAAGCCTCTGCCACAGCCTCCAGCCAGTCCTGGCCATAGCCGCCCTTGAAGAATTTGATCACCAGCCTTTTAGAGCCGGTGCCGTTGCCGCTCACATTGCCGGAATCACCGCTGCCGCCGCAGCCTGCCAGCATGCCCACTGCCATTACCAAAACCAGCAGTAAGGCAATCAGCTTTTTTGCATGTTTTAACATAACAGTTCCTTCCTTTCTTTGTATCACTGTGCCAGACTCTCCACAGTGGCATCCAGATCCTTATGCAACGCTTCCAGGGTTTTCAGCAATTCCACACGCTTGGCATAGAACGCATCGGAATCGGTTGCAGGAATGGTGCCCGTATAAAGCCCGTCAAAATATGCCTGCAAAAGCGCATTGGCATCGTGCGCGGTACCATGTGCTTTGTTATATTCGTTGATCTTCTGCTCAAAAAGCCAGAAATATTCATAATCCTCGTGACTTTCACGGATGGATTCCAGACGCATGGTGCTGATCGGACCATCCACACCGTATTCTCTGCCGGGGAACAGCAAATAGCCATCGCCCGGAGTCTCCGCGACCACCTCAGGATCCCGCCAATGCTCACGGGCCACGGTGCTGCCGGCGGAATAGCGCAGATAGAAGTTTACGCACCAATACAGATTTCCCTCAACGCCGTAATCGTACTGCATCCAGCTAACCAGGCGGGAGGTGATCAAATGATCATCCAAATGATAGGTAGCGAAGGGAGCCCGCGGATTCAAGCAGCCGTACCACCAGACATTTTCACCCTTGAGCCGGCCGGTGCTCTCCTGCCGTGCAGCCATAATGGCTCTTTGGGCATCGGTATTGAAGTGCAGGAACACGGGGCACCAGGTCTGCACACCGCCAACCTCGTCCGTGCCTACCAGCTCATCGGTATAGGAGGCCGTAACGATATGCTTCAGAGAAAGCAGGCTATCTTTCAAATCAGGATAATCATTCAGAAGCTCCGCGACCTGGAATTTTGCCTTAGTGATGATCAGATCGCTTTCACGCACAATATCAAACTCCGCTGCACCGCTGGGTTCATCACAAATCGTTCCCAAATAATAGTAAGCTTTTTTAAATAGATCCACCGTGGTGTTTCCTGCTTCACGCAGTTCGATATTCTTCTTTGCCAGAAGCGTCAGAAGTTCGATCACACTCTCCTCGTTAAGGTGGTTCACATAGTTGACCTTCTTTGCTTTATATGGCAGACCGTAAGAGGAGATATCGGGATTCTCCGCCAGATTTTCCACAACGAAATCCACATAAGCATTATAATCGGCGGTTTTGTTTTCATCCGGGTGAATGGGCATGACCCGTTTGTTCACCAGGAACCAGAAATAAGAATCAAACAGTTCTTCGCTTGTTTCACCCTCACCGTACTGGATATGATGATACCAGATCGAAAAGGCAGATTCCGCATGGATCTGCTCCGGAATGGTCACATCATAAACCGTCAGCTCCAC
Source organism: Faecousia sp. (assembly GCA_045591335.1). Taxonomy (GTDB): domain Bacteria; phylum Bacillota; class Clostridia; order Oscillospirales; family Oscillospiraceae; genus Faecousia. The sequence continues at coordinate 18,207 of JAZNSR010000106.1, read as the reverse complement.
GGGAACAGAATATGTCTGAGCGTCCAAGGTCAAGGTGCCGTTGCCGGTGTAGGTGCCGGCTGCCACATCCTCGGCAATATTCACATTCATCCAAATGCCTTGATTCTGCCCCGCCTTAATGCTGTTATGGCGGCGGAACTTATAATTCTCCAGGGGCACCAATGCATCGGGATAATAACCGTAGTAGGAATCCGCATTGTAGGAGCTATCCACATCCATATAGGCTTCCGCGTAGATCTCAAAGCAATCCGCACTGATGACGCTGCCGTCTGCGGCAGCCACATCGCCCATGGAAAAATCAAAGCTGACAACATCCTTATCAGGCGTGATGATCAGCTGGGCAGATTCCACCTCACCCTTAATACCGTGCATACGCAAAGTACTGTCCCGGTCATAGTCATATTCAAAATCCTGCATAAAATTCTCGGTGTTATACGCCCACCACAGCTTCAGCTCTTTGCTCTGTGAGGCATCACCTGCAGGCTGCTCCGGGGTGGTTTTTCCACAGGAGCAGAAGGTCAGCAGTGCGATCACCAATGCCATAAGGAGGCTGACCTTTTGTTTTAGATTTCTTTTCATATTTTTCCCCTTTTAACCAAATATTGGTCAAGTGTCCGGGAGGGAGTCACCCCTCCCGGAACGCATTTTATCACACCGTGTATGCCTTTGCTGCCAGATGGTAGCCGTACATGGCAGTGATCAGATCTTGCAGGGTCTCGCTGCCCTTGGCAGACATTCTCACCATATAATTCATGGGGCTGTAGGTTACAGTCAACGCATTGTCAACGCTGACGGTAATGGCCTTGTCCAGATTCTGAGGATTGATACCGGATACTTCAACATAATACAAGCCATCCTCAGCCTTTACAGGCGTATAGGTCTCACCGTCAACCGAGAAGGTATGCTCGCTTACATCGCCACTTACATGGAAATAATACCGCACGGCGATCTTTGCCTTCAGCACCATGGTTGCGCCATAGATCTGAACGCCCTCAGTCTTGCCGGAAATCACCACATCGTCGGCCTCTGTAGGAGCCTGCGTTTCCGCTGCGGTAATGCCCGCATTGGCAAGATCAGAAGTATTCACGCCAAAATAGATCTGCGCCTTTGCGCCGTAATTGAGCATTTCCTTAACCAAGTCGTGGCAATAAGCCTTGCTTTCATCTGCCAGGACGATATCGGCATATTCCCGGACGCTGTAGGTATGCTCCGCGCCCTTGATATCACCGGAAACCAGCCGCAGCTTCACCTGCTCGGTCATTTGAGCCGCTGCCACATCCGCAGTGAAGATGCAATAACCGTTTTCATCCTTCTCCACTTCGCTGACCAGCTGGGTCACGGTCTTGCTGCCCACAGTGATCTGCGCAGCCTCTGCATCCTCCACATCCGTAACAAACCGCAGTGTCAGATGATCGCCCAGGGTCAAATTCCAGCTGATGATCTGGCCCATGCTATCTTCCACCACCAGGGGGAAGGCAACGGGTGCGCTGGTATAATCGGTGGCATCGGCAGCATTGCGCTGCTGAGAATACACATACAAAGTATACTCCCCTGCCAAGCCTGCAGGAATGGTCAGGCTGGCGGTTCCGCTGGCGCTGTTTTCTACCAAATCGGCAGTATACACTGCATTGCCGTCTGCATCGCAGATCATAGCGGCAACCACTTCGTTGCTGCCCGTATTGGCGCCGGCATAGGTCACATCCACAGTCCAGTTGGAATAACCTACCTGCTGGGACTGGACATCCGCCGAAGCGGTAAAGCTGCGGCTTTCATCCAGCAGCGCCGGCTTGAAGGTATCCGCATCCACCTTTTGCAGCAGGGTAACCTTGCTGCTATCCAGATTCAGCGCAGGACGGGCACCGTATTTTGCTGCCACATGGGGCGTGCCCACAAGGCCCACATCGCTGATCACGCTGCCAAACAAGCGGTTATCTCTGACGCTGGAACGCAGCCACCAGCCCTTGCCGGCTGCCTTATGATCGGTCAAGTAATCCTCTGCCTCCTGCGCAGACAGGAAGAACACCTGATCCTCACAAAGCACATCCTTGGTCACAGCCTTAATGGCTGCCAGCTCGCCGGCTGTAAAGGTCTCTGCAGCATAAGCCTTTGCCCAAGCTCTGGCATCGCTGTCAATGCCCACGGAAACAGTACTGTTCATCCACGCATCAATATAGGGAGTGATCACATCATAGCCCGCGGCATTGGGATGAACACCTGCATCATCAAAATTATCAGGAGAGGTAACATCCAGTTCGGCATTCAATTCCTCATTGTTATACATATCCAAATAAGGAACATCCCACTTGTCGCAGATCTTTTTGGTCATCTCCACATATTCCGTCATATCTGCCAAAGACCCAGAGGGGTTATCCTCAGCAAAGCGGAAATTGATGATATAACCAAAGCTTGCATCCGTAAAATACTGCTTTGCATAGTAGATCAGCTCTTCCAAAGCGCCCGCAAAGGTATCCGGATCAAAAGCGGACGGTGTAAAGGCATCTGTCATTTCGCCAACAGGTGCGTTCTCCCAGGCATCATTCACGCCGCCATGCAGGATCACATAATCGAAATCCTCATCCTTATGGGCGTTGATCTGCTCAATGATACGGTATGTACGGGCCGTGGAAACAGACGCACCGCTCACACCGGCATTCACATAATACATATTGTACTTCTGACCAATACGGCCAGCCCAGCCCACGCGGTCTCTTGCGTAGCAGATGGAATCACCGCAGAACAAAGCAGACTTCTGCGTCAACTCACCGTCTACCCAAGCATTGCCCAAGCCGCCGGCATTAAACGCAATGCCGGATTCCGCCACATCGGCGGACAGCAGGAAAATGCCGTCTTCACCCGTATTGTCCATATCCGCATCCAAAACCAGCCACTTATTGCCGCCCAGCAGCACATACTGGCCGTTTTCCAGGTTTTGCGCGCCGATCATGGCTTCGGGCCTCTCCTGCGCCAGAACCGTGACGCTCAGCATGCCGCACAGCATACACAGCGCCAAAAGCAAGCTAAGAGATTTTTTCATAATATCAACCTCATTTCTTAAATCAGGCTTTCCACGGCCGCATCCAGATCCGTGTTCATTTGCTCCAGAACCTCCAGCAGGCGGATGCGCTGCTGTGCAAACAGTGCACTGTCCGTGCTGGGATACATGCCCTCATACAGCCCTGCAAAGAAAGTCTGCAGCAGGGTATCGGCATCATAGGAGGTTCCGTTTTCTTCATTGTACTTTTCGATATTCTGCTGGAACAACCAGAAGTACTCGTAATCCTCATTGCCCTCCCGGATAGATTCCAGACGCATGGTGCCAATGGGACCATAAACCTCATAATCCTTGCCGGGGTACAGCAAATAACCATCACCGGGCTGACCGATCAAGGGTGACGGGTCGCTCCAGAAATTACGCACCGAAAGAGTTCCGTCCGCTGCCCTGTCATAGTAATAGTTGACACACCAGTACAGGTTGCCGGCTACACTATAATCATACTGCATCCAGCTCAGCACACGGGATGTGATCAGCTCATCATTGAGGTGATAGGTAGGATAGGGCGTTTCGGGATCCATACAGCCATACCACCATACACTTTCATCTGTGTAATCCGCTTCATTGAATTTATCCAGCCGGGGGCAGTAGGTATGCATGTCGTTGTCGATGCCATCGTAGCGGTGGGCGGTTACAATATGGGGAATCGCCAGGAAGCTTTCCTGCAGATCGGGATAATCCGCCAGCAGGCCTACCAGGCTTTCCTTGGCGTCCGCAAGGATCTGATCACATTCCAGAACCAGCTCTTCATCAGAGGAGCCCTCACGAGGCTCATCACAGATTCTGCCGAAATAGAAGAAACCCTTTTCAAACAGGTCGATACTGGCATCGCCCGCCTGCCGCAAGGCAATGTTCTTTTCGATCATCGCTGTCAGAATATCTGTCATATAGGCACTGTCCAGCCGATTGATACCGCTGGATCTATCCACATCGTAATGAATACCGTAAGCAGATATTTTTGGATTTCCTGCCAGATTTTCCGCCATGTAGTTTACATAGGTATCGATATCTGTTCGTAAATTGTCACTGACAGAGGTGGGCATCATCCGCTTGCTGACCAAATAATTGAAGTAGGCTTCGTCCATAGAAAGACTTCCCGTACCCTCACCCTCATCAATATAATCATACCAGATGTCGAAAGAGGATCTTGCGTGAACCTGCTCGGGCAGCTGCACATCGTAAATACGAATACTGACCGGGAGCTCGATGATCTTTGCGTTCATGGTGATCACAGCAGTGCCGGTGTATTCACCGGCAGCTACTGTGCTATCCACACTTAAATTGATCCAAATTCCCTGATTCGCGTTAGCGGCAATGTAATTGCCGCCTTTAAGCGTATAATTCTGAAACGGAATCAGGGCATCGGGAAAAAACCGTTTTTACCTCCGTTTTGTGCGCCGGTGACCTCAATATAATCAATAGCATACACCGAAAAAGCAGATGCGGGGATCACCTTACCGGAAGCGGAAACTGCGTCGGTCATAGCCACACTGTAAGAAGAAATTACCCGGGAGGGAGTCAGCACCAGCTGCGCAGACTCCACTTCCCCTTTGGCGCTGTTGAAAGAAAGTGTACTTGCGCCGGTAACGGTGTCTGTCAGGGTATCATTGTCGGTATTGTATACCGCTGCCACGGAAACACCGCTGGCTGCATTATCGGCAGCATAGATAACCTGCATATTGTCGATATAGAACATGCGGTCCGCGGTGCTGTTGGTATCGCAGTCGAAGCCGATTCTCAGCTGCTTCACATCCGAAACACTCAAACTGCTCAGATCAAAGGAAACATGCTGCCACACATTATCCTGGCCGGTACCGTAATAATCCTTTTTGTCTGTCTGGCTACCGGCGGAATTAATGAACTGTATGCGGGTCCACTGTCTGCCGCCCACAAACTTGATATCAAATTCCAAGGTAGCACCGGTCATATCCACGCTGCTATCAAAATTGAAGTAGCTATAGGGCCAGCCGGTTGCACCTGCCGGTGCGCTGAATGCATAGGACCGGGTGCTGGTATCACCGCAGACCTCGGTGCTGTTCAAATCATAGCTGAAGCCGCTGCCGCTATTCTTCTCAAAGGTCATAGTTGCCAGTAGATCTGTCTGTTCTTCCGTAGCATCGGTAGCGCCAAGTTCCTCTGTCAGGAAGGATGCGTTGTCCAGGAAAATGCCATTGCCTACAGATAAGCCCGCATTGAAATACAGGGTGAATTTCACCTGCTTGATAGCACTGATCTCAGACTCCGTAACGGAATCCACGCTCATTTCAGACAACAGGAATTTATGGGTCTGCCAGCCTTTTGCGTCGGAACCGATCAAATGATTGCCCAGAACCGTACCGTCCGCATCCAGGAACTCCATGCGGAAGCTCTTGTCAGAATAGGTGCGCTCCACATCCACCGTAAAGTGGGTTGCTGCCGTATCCACTGCGTCCGCAAGCTGCAGTGTCACAGTGGGCCATCTGTGATAATGATCTGCATCGTTAACTGCCACCTCAACAGCCTGATTGCTGTTGTTGGTCACCGCAGACTGCATACCACAGAACAAGCCTGTGTTGGCAGCATAGGTGATCTGGGAGGTTCCCAGCAGATCGCTGTCGGTTTTCATCTCCGCATAGAAATTGGCGTTGTCCAGATAAATGGCATTGCCTACGGACAAGCCTTTCTGGAAATACAGGGTGATCACAATGTAGTCGATCTTGGCAATATTCTCGGCACTCATAGCCAGCTTGTTCATTTCCGTCAGCTTGAAGGAAACGGTTTTCCAGCCGCTCTCATTTCTGCTGTGCAGATGGTTACCCAACTCATTGCCGTCGGCATCATAGAATTGCACACGGAAGCTGGTAGTGGAATAGGTGCGCTCCACATCCACCGTAAAGTGGGTCATAGAAGCATCCACAGCTTCCGCAAGATCCAATCTGATCTTGGGCCACTCATAATAGCTGCTTGCATCCGCCACAGCCACCTCAATAGCATGGCGGCTGTTATTGGTTACCTCACTTTGCAGACTTCCGGTCAGGGAGGTCATACTCGTATATGTGATATTGGAGGTGCCGATCAGATCCTTATCGCTGGCATAGAATTCAGCATTATCCAGATAAACTGCCTTGCCACTTTCCATTCCATCAGGCAGGTACAAAAGGAGCTGGACCTTTGCGATTTTGCTGATCTCATCGTCGGTGATGGGATCCACACTCATCTCAGACAGCTTGAAACTGAGGCTTTGCCAGCCGGACGTTATGGTTCTGACCAGATGATTACCAAGCTCTGTACCGCTTGCATCCAGAATCTTAACACGGAAGGTATTGCTGGAATTGGTGCCCTCCACATCCACGGTGAAGCTATCCACGCCCTCGGGAACCGACTCAGCCAATGTCAATGTGGCAACAGGCCACTTATTATAGGTGGCAGCATCGGTTCTTGTAAATGCCAAAGCTTCATTGCTGTCATTGGTCACCTTGATCTGCAAGCTGCTGGTTACACCGTTCATTTGGGTATATGCAATCGTACTGCTGCTGATCAGATCCTTATCGCTGGCATAGAATTCAGCATTATCCAGATAAACTGTCTTGCCGCTTTCCAGTCCATCAGGCAGGTACAAAAGGAGCTGAACCTTTGCGATTTTGCTGATCTCATCGTCGGTGATGGGATCCTGATTCATCTCAGACAGCCTGAATCTGAGGCTTTGCCAGCCGGACGTTATAGTTCTGACCAGATGATTACCCAGCTGAGTGCCGTTTGCATCCAGTATCTTAACACGGAAGGTATTGCTGGAATTGGTGCCCTCCACATCCACATTGAAGCTATCCATACCCTCGGAAACCGGCTCAGCCAATGTCAATGTGGCAACAGGCCACTTATTATAGGTGGCAGCATCGGTTCTTGCAAATGCCAAAGCTTCTTTGCTGCCATTGGTCACCTCGGTCTGCACAAAGCCGGTAACACCGCTCATTTGAGTATATGCAATCACACTGCTGCTGATCAGGTCGGTGTCTCCTGTGATAAAGCTTGCGTTGTCAACGTACACGCCTTCGCCAACTGCCAAACCAGCATTTATATACAGCGTAAAGCGCACCTGCTTGATCTGGCTGACTTCAGAGGGAGTGATAGAATCCGGACTCATATCAGCAAATCTAAATTTATGGGTGTGCCAACCGGGTTCACTGGTTCCAACCAGATGATTTCCGATCACTGTGCCATCAGCTTTCAGGAATTCCACACGGAAGCTCCAAGCCACATTGGTGTGCTCCACATCCACGGTAAAGCCGGTAGTATCGGGCTTTACATCCTCCGCCAGGTTCAAGGTCACAGTGGGGTATCTGCCATAGCTGGCACCTTCCACAATGGCTGCAATGGCAGAGTTGGAGTTGTTGGTAACATCGCTCTGCTGGCTGCAGCTCAAGCCGGAATACTTGTCGTAAGTAATGGAGGAAGTGCCGATCAAATCATTATCCTTCTGGGATTCCAGGCTCATATTGTCCAGATACAAGGTGCCGGTGAAGCTAAAGCGCAGCTGAGAAACCTCTGCGCCCGCAGCCACAGCAAAATCGCTGATCTGCAAAGCATTGCGCTTCCACTTGCCGCCTGCATTCAGCGCAACACTCTGACCCAGAGCATTGCCGTCGGCATCCAAAGCCTGCACGGTCACGCTGCCGGAACCCTTTGCATCCACATACAGCTTGGCATACCGGTTGATCATGTAGCTCTTGGCCAAAGATACGGTCATGGTTCCTGCATCAGACTTGACCGCCTCATTACTGCCATTGGTCTGACCGATGGCGTAAACCTTTTCGCTGTTGGTGATTTCCACCGCTGTTGCCAGCATATCCATATCTGTGGCCACACCGGGTACATAGGCAGGTCTGACATTGTCCACATAAATGGCATTCTCCTTCACGCCATCGAAGCGGCCCTCGTAGGCTACCAGATTATATGCAAAACGAATGCCCCGCACAGCGGAGAAATCCACATTGGTGAAATCCGCCAGCTTATAGGTCTTTGTATTACCGGACCATCTATATGGCTGATTCGTGGCAGATTGGAAAGAAGTGCCCACATTGCCCAGCACCAGATTCTCGCCGGAGATCAATGTAACGGAGATCCAGCCGGAAGTGGTATCAAACAAGGTATCAAATTCCAGGACATTCATATCGGACCAGTCCTGAGGCTCATCAAACAGAACCTCCACGAAGGGGTAGCCTGCGGCGGTGGTGGAGGCTACCTTCAGGGCAACACCGCTGCCATCTTTGGTCACTGCGGACTGCAATGCCACATTCCAGTCGCTGCCGCTGAAATTCCAGTGGCGGGTAATGGTGCTTGCGCCCAGCACATCCACAGCAGGATCTTCAGAAACGGCCTTCTTACCTGCCAACAGATTCTCCAAAGCTGCCAGATCCGCAGTTTCGGTGACGCAGTTGCCATCCACATCGGACCACTGGGTATTTTCAGCAGTGCCTGCGCAAATCGCCTGCAGCAAAGTCAGGTCATCGGCATTGATGGCACCGTCGCCGTTCACATCGCCGGGCTGACCGGGCTGTGCGGTGCCGGGAGTGGTGACTGTAACCGTCAAGGGTTCACTCTTTTTCTGGAAGAACTCCCGGGCATATACATTCACCGCATAGGTGCGTCCCTGCTCCAGGCCGGAAACGCTGACTGTATAGGTATCGCTGAACCGGGAGGAATTATCAATATGGTACTGGGACAAAATACCGTTGCTTGCTGCCAGCTTGCCGGTTACGGGGTCCACGGCCTCCACCAAATAGGAGTGGATCATATCGCCATTGCCATCCGTAGCCAAGTCAGCTGCGGGGAAGGTCACCGTGACGGAATCCTCCGTTACCTCATCCACTGTAACCGCTGCGCCGTCTTTAAAGGCAGGTGCCACTGCGGCAGCATACCGGCCATCGTAAGTATAGGGACGGTCCTCTTCATCGCAAGCATCGAAGCTCCAGGTAACGCCGATCTTCACGGGCGTATTCTCATAGAAGCTATAACGGTCGATGGAAACCCGAGAACCGCTGACCGTCATATACATACCATGCTGCACCTGGCCGGCGGAGACCGTACTGCCGTTCATAGGCATGAGAGTGGTATTGCTCTCAGACACACGGGAATAACTGGCGGCATAATTGAGGGTTGCCGTGTTGATCGCCGTGTACTTGCCCTCACTCCAATCGTCGCCCTGCCAAATGCTACGCTCATCGGTCAGCGGCACATGGGTATGACCGTGAAATGCCACCGCATTGGAATAGTCCTTCAAATTCTGATGACCGGAACTGCGGTAAGTTTGATTGTAGGAGCTGTAATAATCGCTGTATGCCACGCTCTGATACAGCGGGCAATGCTGAATGTAAAAGAAGGGCTTGTCCTGGCTTTTCTCTGCGGCCTGCTCCAGGTATGCATCCACAACTGCCAGATCTTCCTTGCCATTATTCACGCCCACAAACTGATAACCGTTGATCTCTTTAATAAAGGCGTCCTTATATTCGCCCAGGCTTTGGGGCCAATATTGGGCAGCAATCAGATCAACATCGTGGTTGCCGTAGATGAACACAGGCTCCACCCCGGAATTGGCAGGAAACACCTGGAACCAAGTGGCTGCAAATTCTTCCATCCACTTTTTCTGTTGCTCCAGCGTATCCTCACCGGAGCGGTCCTGCAGGTCTCCGGCTACGATAACCGCGTCCACGCCCATGGCTTTGAATGCCTCCAGGGCTTTCTTGAAGCGGGGTGTCTGCAGGCTCTCATTCCAAACAAAGCCCAAATGGACATCGCTGAGAATACCCACCCGCAGATCGGGAGCTTCTGTCTGCGTCTGCTCTGCCGCTGTGGCCAGCATACCCATAGCCGGGCTCATCAGCGACATCAGCATGACCAAAGACAAAAACAGGGTAAATAGTCTTCTGATCTTCTGTTTCACTTTAATTACCACCTTTGCTAAAAATTTCAAATGGGGGTTATATACGATCTTCCTGCAAAAGAAGATAATACATACGGTGCATCAATTCCATTCCAGCACATCGTAGATCTTTGTGCGCATTTTCTCATAATCCTTATACTTTGCGGCGGACATTTCCTCAAAGCTGAAATGGGTCTTATCGTCATCATAAAACTGACTAAACAGCCGGTTGGTCAAAATCAGCCTGTGCGCTTCCTCTGCCACCTGGTTCTGCCCAATGCTCCGCAGCATTGCCAGCAGCTCATAATCCTCGATACCCCGGCGCAGCGCCATATACCGCAGAGTCAGCTGAGGCTGCATATCACCGCCGGGATAAACAAAATTCGTATCTCCTGCGGGGAAGCTGGAATAGCGAATATCCCTGCGGGGCTCCCGGGGCCAAATGGTGTAGTTCCAGCGCAGGAATCCGGCAAGCCCAAAATAATCTGCCAAAATCGCCAGATACCGGGTCTCCAGCAGGTTGCTGGAAAGATAGGTGTTAGGGTATTCCGGGAAGCAGCAAACATAATAGGTGAATTTATGGTCCTTATCCTGCTTGAAAATGGTCTTCCATTCCTCCGCTGCCAGGGTAAGCCCGGTGATGATCACACAAAAATCATCAATCTGATCTTTAAATTCATCATAAAAAGGCTTGCGGCCAAAAGCAGCTTTATATTTGAAACCCGGTGCCAGCCGTTTCATCATTTCCAGGCTCTTATGCAGATTTTCATGATCCGCAGGCTCGTCTGCCACCACCCGCACCTTATCGATCCATCCCTTTTCCTGGAAATGGCGATACAAAGCCTTAATATAATTCTCGATATCCGCAGCCTTTTTCATATACTTGAAAGATCCGTCGGGCAAGCGGTAACGAATGCGGATAGCCTCCGGCGTTTCTGTGAAATTGCAGAAACCATCGTTAACGGATATCCAGTTGTTGATCAGGCCGAATACTTCGATCTCCTTATCGATGCCATAGCGGAAGCAAAGCTCCACATACCGGTCCAGCACGCTGTAATCATAGGTATAGGTCCTATCGGGATTGCGGCAAACGCTGATCATGGAATACTCAAACAAATTGGAGGGCGTTTCTTTATTTTGGAAACACCGCTGGCCGCTCCAGGGGATCTCAGAAACCACCGCCGTCACGCTGCCCTGCCCAAGCTCCGCCAGGGTCTTCAGATACTGCTCTATGATCTCAAAATGGCGGTCACACCAATTGGGGATTCCAGCCTTACGGGCAATATTGCAATTGTGCTGCCAAAGATCCAGGGAAAACACATGATCTGTAGGATCCGGCAAAACAACATCCTTCACATTGACGGTGTATTTGATCCGGTCTATCAAAACCTCATCATCAAATAAGTGGGTGGAGAACACCTTAAACACGCCGGTATATTTCCCGGGTGCCATATTTTTGGGGATCTCAAAGTGAACAAACACGCCCGCAGGCACATCTGCCTCCACATCTGCCACCGGGTCGCTTTTTAAGCAATCCGCATACAGATACCCGTCATCCCCCAAGTACATACCAATGTGATTTAAAACAGGCTTCAGCTCTCCGTCATGACGGACGGAAAGCACACTGGCATCACTGTATTCTGAAAACCAGGGGGCATCCTGCAAATTGATGCAGCTGCGAAAATCGCACTGCAAGACGATTTGAAACGCTGCAAAGCTATTGCGGCACACAGTCAGCTCAATAGAACGGGAACGGGGACGAAAATTGTGAGTAGTCTTATCCCCGGCCTTTATTTTCAGCTTAAAAGCTTCATTTTCCACAGAAATAATTGCACTCATATAGGTCTCCTCTTTCCAGAATAGACAAATTCACGCATACTATCTTGTCTGTATTATAGCACAAATGCACATACCCCCTCAATCGTAACAATTTCGCATTTTGGCTTGCACTATTTTTACTTTTCATCGGTTAACCATTGGGAATACCTGGAATTTTCATTTCTTTTAAAAATATAGTTTGCAATTTTTGGGGGGCAAATATATAATGATACTGGCCAGCTGAGAAAAGGAAAGCATCCCGGAAAGCTGCCCACCGGCACGCTGTTTCTTTCTGCCGAAAAATCCGTTTTTTTCTGATTGTTTAAAAATCCGGTGTTTCCCCGCAAAATCGCAAACAATTCCTTTCTTTTTCAGCGGCAGGCATTCATAAAAATGCAAATGCATTTTTCTTTTATCCGGGGAATCCTTCTCCCCGCTTGATCAAAAAGCCCTATATTCTGCCGCTGAAACCCAAAACCAGCCTTGAAATTACGGTTATATTAGACCGCAATTTTCAATAGTACTTTTTTTACTTTTTCTATTTTGGAGTGTTTTTATGAACGCAAAGTATGTGGACATTAACAATAACGATACCCTGCTGTCCATCAACTGTCTGACCTCAGATTCTTTGGATGAGCTGATCCCCTATACCCATATCCACGACGAAATCGAGATCGTATATGTTTTGCGGGGCACACTGTCTCTGCGGATCAACAGCGCCGTTCACACACTGAAGAAAAACGACATTGCCATTGTCAACCGCCTGGTGCCCCACAAATTCTTTGACAATAATTTTGCCAAATTTATTCTTTTGCAGTTTAAACCCACCGGTGTGTACGAAAACAATAAATCCATTGACATCAAATATCTGACCCCATTCTTCCATTCCCGGGATTTCAGTCACTTCACCGCCTCCTGCGAAACTCCCGCACTGGAAGAGATGATCACAGTGATCTCTGAAATTGAAAAGAAAATCAAAGAAAAAGGCATTGCCTATGAACTTGCAGTAGAGAGTGACCTGATCCGTTTGCTGTATCTGATGTATCAGGCGCAAGTGTTTAACATGAAGATTATCGAAAGTGTGAAGCAAAAGCGCAATTTGCAGCAGCTTTCCACCCTGATCAAATATATGGAATCCCATTACGACGAACTGATTACCCTGGAGCAAGCCTGCACCATCGCCAAACTGGATTACCATTATTTCTCCCGGGTATTTAAAGAGAAAACCGGCAAGACATTTGTGGAATATCTATCCTTCATTCGGATCCTCAATGCCCAAAAGCTGCTAACGGAAACCGATGAGCCAATTGCCTTTGTGGCGCAAAAAGTAGGCATTCCCAATGTAAGTTACTTTAACCGTAAATTCAAAGCCCAAAACGGCATGACCCCTGGTCAGTATCGGGAAGTGAATCAAAATAAAAACTAAGAGGTTGTCAAAAAGACAACCTCTTAACTATTTACACTTTAAAATTATGTTCTCCCGCAGGAACTTCTATTACCGTTTCTCCCCATGAGTAATTGGTGTTCACCTGCAGCGTAAACGGTTTCTGCGCCGATACCCGAATGGAGCTTCTTCCCTCCACAGGAATATACTCTGTACATTCCACGCAAATCACATTGCCATTAAACTGCATATTTCTCAAACCGCAGCAACGGTTTGGGAACAGCCGGAAATTCACCGTATTATGGCGGGCATTAAACCGCAAGCCGATAATATTTTCAATCAGCATGGTAATGGGCGCAATACCGCTCCATCCCACAAAATCCGCGCGAACCATTTCCCCTGCCTCCGCTGTGGCTGGACGGTAGCTTTCCGGGGCATAGCACTCCCAAACGCTACCGTATGCAGGATCATTGGCAACAGCGCAAACCGCATCCAAATAGCGCATGGCTGCCTCCCGGGCAAGCTCCGGTCTGCCGCAGGCTTCAATGCCACGAATGGCTGCATAATTGGTCGGTGCCCAAACGCTCCCCAACCAATAACCACCGTCTGGATCGTAATTAGGATCATCCCGGGATAAGGAAGCAAAGGGTACTTTCGTGTAAAACTCTTCGGGGTTAAACAGATGCTGCAGCATTTGCTCCTTCCGCTGGCCCTGGGCAGCACCGCAGAGCAAAGCCCATGCCGATGCCATGGTTTTGGAATTGAGGAATTTTACTTTATCATCTGGATTGCTTCTGATGAAAAAGTCCAGGTAAAACTGCGCTTTTTCGCTCCAATGGTAACGGTTAATCAGCTGGCAGATCCGCGTATGCTCCCGGCGATAAAACGCGGTTTTTTCCGCATTGCCCAGCACCTCATGCATATTGGCTATGCACATAGCAGACAGCGCCTGCTGGCAGGCCAAGTCAATATGGCAAAGATCACTGCCGTTTAATTCCAGCGAAGGATAGCCGCCGCGGGGGGAATTATCCATTCCGGAGGAGCCGGGATCCTCAAACCAATACAAACCACAATTACGAGTGCGCTTTTTCTCAATAAAATCAAAGCAGCCCTCCAGCGCCGGCAACACCTGCGCAAGCCGTGACTGGTCACCGGAAACCAAATAAGCCTCCCACTCCGCCCAAGCCATCAAAGGCGGATTGATCCGCTCACCGTAGGCAGGAATCTCCTCTTCAATGCGGTATGCCATGCTCATATAACCATCGGATAAACGGCGCAGACGATATAAATTGTCCAAATTATTCAGGGCAGAAAGCGTCCCGTTGGAATAGTTGGTAATAAACGCCATCAGGCAGGAATCCCACTGCCAGACAATACCCACGCCGGGCATGCAGGTAAGCTGCGGCTTCCAGCCTTCCTTTCCCACATAATCGATATTTTGAAATGCCAATTCCCAAGCTTTATAATATAGGTCCACCCACTGCGGTTTTCCTTCAATGACCGGTATGGGCAAAGCCGATTTATCGAACCGATATTGCGTTTCCATATCCCTCACTCCTTTCCCCTTTCTTATCAAATAATTCTTTTGTTGTCAATATTCATTTGCAAGTTATTGCAGCAAAACATCCCATTAACAAAAGGCTTTTGAGGATATTTCTTTTTCGAAAAAGCAAAAAAGTACAAGTTATAAATTTGCATAAACAAGAGGTATTTTATAATTTTCGCCAAATTATTCTTTCACCGTTATAAAAAAAGTAAATTTTATACAACCCCATTTCTCCTAAAAATGTCATTTACAGTTTTGCCGGCAGCATGCTATAATTTTTTTAAAGGGGGGATGCATTATGCAATATCCAAGATGTGTACTGGACAGCCATTACCATATCGAAAACTGGACAGACCGGGAAGGCCGCAATATTTTTGACAGTATCCGGCAATACAAAGAAGGTAAGGGCTTCCGCAGTGTCAATCTGTGTGCCTTGACCTCCCACCATGACGGCGACAAAATGCTCAGTGGCGCAGAAAACAATATTTTGTTGGCTCTGTGCAAGCTGCATTGCCCAGAATTATATATTCACGGCGGACTGGTTTACGAAGCATTTCCTGTTCCGGAAGCCGTAACCCCCGGCTTCGATCCGCTGACCCAATATAAAGAACTGATGCAAATCGGCTTTGACGGAATCAAAATTCTCGAAACCAAGCCGGATCAGGCCAAACAAATCAGCAAGCCTTTTACAGATCCCTTGTATGCGCCATTTTTTGCTGCGGCGGAGGCAGATGGCATCCATTTCATTTTCCATGTGGCCGATCCCCTGACCTGCTGGGGACCGCAAAGATATTATGCAGACGGCCGTCCGCTACCCTTGCCTTACGGTGATGGAACTTATCCAACTAAGGAAGCGTTATACAACCAGGTTTTGACTGTTCTGGAAAGACATCCTGATTTAAAATTTACATTTGCGCATTTCTTCTTTATGAGTGACGAAATGGAGCGTCTTGCTGCTATCTTCCAAAAATACCCCAAGGTTTGCGTTGATCTGACGCCCGGCGTAGAAATGTACGGCAGCTTCGGCAAAGACCCGGCATACACCAAAGAATTCTTTACCCAATACGCCGACCGGATCCTCTATGGAACAGATTCAAACGACAACGATTACCAGAAAGGCAACTGGGATATCGGTCAGCAGGTGTTTGATTTTCTTACCACAGACAAGGATCTGGATGTCTGGGGCTATCAATTTAAGGGCATTAAACTGGATTCTGATATTGCCGATCAAATTCTCTATCAAAATTTCCTTAACAGAGTTTCTGATACGCCGAAGCAGATCAATCTGCCTGTGCTGAAAGACTACTACCAAAAATACAAGCACCTGATCCGGCGTCAGGATCTGATTGCCCCGATTGAAAAAGCTTTGAATATCCAAGAATAACAATTCCAAGCATAGAACCACCGGAGCTTATTACAAAACACGGCACTATGGATCTTTTATATGCACAGTATAAGGCAAAAACAAAAAAGGAATCAACATAGAAAGAGGTTTTCCCATGAAACTACAAATTTCCTGCCTGCCAAACGAATATTGGTGGGGCGGCGCCATTGGCGACGGTATCCGTATGCCCTTCGGCAAACAAGATGTGGAGAGGGATCTGAACGCTTGGGTTTTGAATAACCAGTCATCGGCATCGCTGATGTCCAACGCAGGACGGTATGTATACAGCAAAGAGCCTTTCCGTTTCCAGTTTCACGACGGCGTGCTGACTGTGGAGGGAGAAAATCTGATCTCCGGTCAAGCCGGTCAGACGCTATACAGTGCCAGAGCGTATTTGGTTGAAAATGTCTACCACCCCGACGGAAAGCTTCCGCACAAAGATATGTTCTCAAAGATTCAGTACAACACCTGGATCCAGATGAGCTATGAACCCTCCCAGGAAAAAGTGCTGGATTATGCGCAAAGCATTATAGATCACGGCTATCCCGCAGGTATCCTAATGCTGGACGACTGTTGGAATCAGGATTACGGCGTTTGGGAATTTGATGCTGCCCGTTTCCCGGACCCCAAGGCAATGATGGAGCAACTGCACAGCATGGGTTTTTCTGTCATGCTCTGGACTTGCCCCTTTATCAGTCCCGACAGCCGCCAGTTCCGTTATCTGGAGTCAAAGGGATTTCTAATTAAAAATGCGGACGGTCAAACCTACATTGTGAAATGGTGGAACGGTTACAGTGCCGTATTGGATTTGACCAACGAGGGGGCTGTTGCCTGGTATATAGAGCAAGCTGACAGCCTGGTTCAAAAGTACGGTGTTGACGGATTTAAAATGGATGCCGGTGACCCGGATTTTTACCCGAGCACCTGCGTTTTCCATAAGCCAATGCGCGGTGCGTGGCAATCCCATATTTGGGCGGAGATCGGCAGCCGCTATCCCATGAATGAGCTGCGCAGCTGCTTTGGCCAGGAATGCCGTGGCATTGCCCAGCGTATGCAGGATAAGAACCACGAATGGGGCGAATGGGGCATGGGTGCCCTGATCCCCAATGGCATTGCAATGGGCCTGGTGGGATATAGCTACCTTTGCCCGGATATGGTGGGCGGCGGTATGCTGGGTGACTTTACAAGCCCCGACTTTGCCTTGGATCAAGAGCTGTTTGTTCGGTATGCCCAATGCGCCGCGCTGATGCCCATGATCCAGTTCTCCCTGGCCCCCTGGCAGGTTTTGGACCAGGAGCACACAGAAATTTGCAGGCAGGTTTTGCAGATCCGTGAAAAATACTTGGATATCATCTTAGAACTGGCTGAGCAGTGCCGCATCACCTCTCAGCCTATTATCCGGCCTCTTTGCTACAATTACCCCAACCAGGGTTTGGAAGAAGTTACCGATCAATTCCTTTTAGGCGAAAACATCGTGGTAGCGCCAGTGGTAGAGAAAAACGCCCGAAAACGCACCGTTCATCTGCCCCAAGGCTTCTGGCGCGGTGCAGACGGAAAGCTCTATACCGGAGGAACTTGGGAAGTAGACGCCCCTCTGGACTTCTTGCCCATATTTACAAAAGAACTCTAAGAAAGCTACGAAGCCTTGAGAAAGGAATATATCTTCTGGCAAACGCAGGGCAATACCCCCTCCGTCTTGAATCGCTATTACAGTCTTTTTCAGAGAAACGGGCAGATGCCATCTGCCCGTTCGTGGCTCATGAGTTGGATACGGTCTGACACTCCGCGAAGCTGCTGCGTATTTTCAATTGGAGAAAAGAAGCTGCGGCAAATCGTGGATGAGAATATGGATGCCAACTTTTTATTAACCAACCAAAGTTCCGATATGATGCAAAAAACATAAAAATCAGTCCAAAAGGAAGGTCAAAAGACCTCCTTCGGGACTGATTTTTGTTTGTCTGCCATTTCGTCCAAAACGCGTTTTCGCGGCAGATAAACACAATTAGCTTGTTACCTATGATACGCTCCCGATGCCCCCTGGGTGGGGTGCACCAAAAGTGGTATTTACACACAAATTTTGCTTTCTTATTTCTTTTGTCCTTTTAAAAAGCCTTGCGTAAAACCGATT
>JAZNSR010000105.1:0-17979 GCA_045591335.1 Faecousia sp. | reverse complement strand
CCCCATTTGGCACGGCATTTTTCTGCCAATTCCATGTTAATTTCCATCACGGCAACCAGCTGGGCATTGTCACACAGCATCATGCCGGGAATGGTACGGCGGTCTGCAATGCCGCCTGCGCCAATGACGCCCCAACGAATTATTTGTTCCATAATTTTCTCCTTAATGGAAATAGGGAACGGGAAACCCGTCCCCTATTTTCAGGTATTATTCGGCAACAATTGCAATGGCATCTGCGATCTTGCGGGGGAATAAGCCGTCACCGCAAATATCATAGCTGATCTGCCAATTACTGTCGGTGGTATACAATGTAGTGGAGCCGCCGCCATCCATATTCAAAATGGTCTTAACGCCCATGTTCAGATCAGTAAAGGCACGGATCACCATTTCATAAGCACAGGTTTCCATACACAGAATGATCAGATCCCCATTCTCCGTCAGGCCCACACAGGTGCGGTAGGAATCCTGACCGGATACGGACTGCGCAACGCCGTCCACCATCAGCAGCTTGCCGCCGCCGATGCCGTACTGGATATTACCCTTATAGGTATTGTTATAACCGTCTGTGTTGGAGATGACAAACTGGCCATCCTTGGTTACACCAAACCAATTGTCAGAATAAGCCAGGGAATCCTTGCTGGGCTCCTGCTTGACCTCTCCGTTAATGATCTGCATACCCCAAGGCAGATTGCTGCCTGCGGAAAGCTTAAAGAAGCCGCCGTTGGTAATTGCCAAAACATTATGTCCCTGCTCCTTCAGCTGCTTTTTATACTCAAATGCAGAGTAAAGGGTTACGGGGTTTTCCTCGTTGTTGATTTCGTCCCAGGGAGCAGCCACCGTCATGACCTTAGCGTTGGAATTTGCATTGACCACCACAGCATAGGCGTTGGTTTTCACGCCTGCCACATAGTAAGTCATGGCATACTTGGTAACACCGTCAGCCAGAGTAGTAATGACCGGTGCAGTACTCTCATCCAATGCCACATAAGCCTTGGCAGCATCACCATAGCGGATCATAGCATCCACCAGGTCCTTCAGCTGCTGGCTCTTATCGGGATTGCTGAGCATCACTTCTGCATAAGACTCAATGCTATAATGCAGCACATCGCTAACGGCATCTGCGCCCTTATTGACACAGAAAGTAATATGCTCGCTCATTTGTGCAGGAGTCAAATAGTTGAAATCTGCGTAGTACAGGCCATTCTTAGTTTTAATTGCCTCATTGGCAATGGTCCACTGTGCGCCAGCATCGTTCTTTGCAGAAACGGTCAGGCCGGTAATATCGTCCGCCGTAAAATATACACGGATTTTGATGGAATCTCCCAAAACCAGGGTCACGCCATACCAGGTGGCTGCCGGTGCATCCAGCTTAGACTCAATCGCTCTGACGCTGGTTAGAGCACGCAGATCGCCGGTAGTACCCCAAGCCTTCTGCTCTTGGGTCAAATCAGCATTGACCAGCTGATCTGCCGCAACATTACCGTCACGATACAACTGAGCAGCTGCGCCATAGTTCAGAATGTCAACCAGCAGTGTACGCAGCTCGTCGTTGGTATCTTCCATATCCAAAGCGGAATAGCAATACCGAGCAACGCTGTACTGGGTGGTCAGGACAAACTGGCTGCCATCCTTTGCAGTGGCATAAAGCGTAGCCGTAGCATTTTCATTCATCATGTTAGGCGCCAAGTTATCAAAGGTAAAGACATAGCTGTCATTCTCAGAAGTATACTTCGTGACCGTCGTCTGCTTGCCGTTCATTTCAAATACCATGTAAGCATCCTTGTAATCACCGGTGACAAAGGAATCGGTCTTTACATGGAAATTCAGGGCAAAGCTACTATGCAGGGAAACGGAAACACCATAGAAGCTGGGCATCTCGGCAGATACCTCTACCTCCTGCTTATAGCCGCAGTCGCAGCTTCTGTACATGATACCGGAGCCGTCCATATCCATGGTCCAAGCCGCAAAAGCATGATCTGTTACTTCCCCACGGCTGCCGCAGAAGCAAGCCTTAAAGTGGCTTTGGTCATCATAGCTCCAGGACTGCGCATACTCGTGAGCCATATGCTTCACATACAGCTGTGCAGGGAAATAATGCTCCTGAGCCAGATGGCCCAAGGTCAGTGCAGAAATCTTAGTATAAGCGGTTTCACCGCTGGTGTAGGCACCCAGAACCATATCCACATTTTCCCCGTCTGCGTTCTTAACCACGGTTGCTACAAAGGTGTTGTAGGCTGCATTCCAGGTAAATACGGTAGCATTGGCAGCATCGCTGACCACATCGATATAGGTTTTATAGCTATCTGCTGCGTTTTTGCCCAGGCAGATATACTGCTTCTCGCTGCTTTCATTCAGGAAGTACAGGTGATAGCCACCATCCACCACATCCACATAAACGGTGGTAGCGCTCAGCATATCCAGCTGGGTGTTGAAATTGGAGGCATTCTTCACGCCGTCAAAGAAATATGTGGGATTGCCCTCCTGGTCCTCCTGGGTAACGCCCCAGAAATAGGCCGTGTCTGCCTGCGGCGCTCTTCCCTCGACCACATAGTTTTCTTCGTAGTCAAACAGATAGCCGCAGGAACAGCTGCCGCTCCAATGGTGGGTCTCGTTTTCACCGGCAACGCCGTCAGAGGTGCAGACAACATAGGGACGGATGGGATAGGAATTGGTATCACCGTTCAGAATCTTATTTTCTTTCGTGGTGATGGTATAGGTTTCTTCTGTGATCAGTACACCTGCGCCCTTCATAACGGTCATGTCCGCAGAGGGTCTGTGATAGAAGAACTGACCGTCAACATCAAAGTACATTCTGTGCTTATATGCCCAGCCGTCGGTGGGCTCGCCGTTTTCCAGGAGCTTGTTCTGAGACAGATAACCGCTGGCATAGGCCAAGGCATACTCCGTGCCGGACAGATTGTTATAAATCACATAGTAGTAATCGCCATAGGTCTCATCGGTGCCGCCGTAGATCACCCGGAAAGTATACTGCTTGGCAGCATCACTGGAGATAGCAGCCTCTTTTTCTGCGCTGAAAGAGCCGCTCATGCCGTAGAACACAGCATTGCCATCAACAGCCAGGCTGATGCCCATATGCACCGTTTCGCCCTCTGCAGTAGGCAGCTGGGTCAAAGCGTGATGGCCCTGAGGCACAGCGATATTGGCATCTGCAATCAGATCGAACTTGAAGCCGCAGGCACAAGCGCCGCTCCAGCGGCCGGCTGCACCCTTGCCGGGCACATTGTCAGAAACGCATGGCTCATACAGCCGCACGGGCACATAAGCCGCACTTTCCACTTTCAGATTCTCTACTTTTTCCGTAAAGATGTTCTGGCTGGCAGTAGAGATCTTCAAGCCCTTCTTTACGATCTCTGTGTCGGTCTCGATCACAAAATAGAAGAACTGACCTTCTGCGTCATAGAACATATTGTGCTTAGCTGCCCAGCCGCCGGAAGGCAGGCCGTCAGTGAGTTTATTCTGAGAGAAGTAACCGCCGGCATAAGCCAAAGCATAGGAATCGCCGCTGGGAATACGGAAGCTGACATTGTAATAATCGCCGTAGATGGTATCATTGCCTGCATAGCGAACCGTGATTACGCACTGCTCAGAGGCTTCTGTGGCGGTGGTGAAAAAGCGGTTGCCGTCTTCGCTCACAGCAGAAACGGCATTCAGGCCATAGAAAGTGCCGTCAACATTACCGCCCAGAGACAAGCCGGTGATCTCGGGATTTTCTGCCGTAGGCAGACCGGAATACACATGATAGCCATCGGGGGTGGGCTTTACCTGGTAATCAAACAGATAGCCGCAGTTCTGGCAAGTACCGGTCCAGACATGCACATCGTCGGTGCCTGCCACATTGTCGGAGATACAAGCCTCAAACAGCCGGGCAGGGCTGTAATCTGCACTAACTACCTTCAGATTCTCTACAGATTCCGTGAAAAGCTTTTTGCTTTCAGCAGAGATTTTCAGGCCCTTCATAACCGTCATATCCGCAGAGGGTCTATGATAGAAGAACTGATAATCCGTATCAAAGAACATCTTGTGCTTGGCTGCCCAGCCGCCGGAGGGCAGACCGTCAGTGAGCTTATTCTGGGAGAAATAACCGCTGGCATAGGCCAAAGCATAGGAATTGCCGTCAGCCAGGGTGAATTCCACATAGTAGTAATCACCGTAGGTATCATCCTTGCCGCCATAGTGAATGGTAAGCTTGCTCTGCGCTGCCAATTCCGAAGAAGTAGGATACGCATTGCCGGAAGCGGTGCCACTCATGCCATAGAAAGTGCCATTTGCCTCAAAGGCAGCACCTAAATACAGATCTTTAACGGAGTTGCCCTCTGTGGGCAGCTTGGAAATATCAAATGCATGGTAACCGTCGGGGTCAACAATATCGATTCTTTCCTTGTAATCAAACTTGGTATCGCAGCCGTCGTATTTGCAGCTGCCGCTCCACTGATGGGTATCGTTTTTACCTGCCACATTGTCAGAGGTGCAGGTTGTGTACAAACGGACGGGGTAAGTGCCGCTAGCCAACACCTTGGCAACTGTATCTGTAAAGAATTTAAAGCTGGTGGCAGAAATCTTCAAAGCCTTCATCACGGTCATATCCGCAGAGGGTCTGTGGTAGAATATATGCTGCTCGGCATCATAGAACAGCTTATGCTTGGCTGCCCAACCGCCGGAAGGCAAACCATCCGTCAGCTTATTTTGAGAGAAGTAACCGCCGGAGTAGGCAAAGGTATATGCTGTGCCGTCGGGGAGCGTGTAAGTCAAATAGTAATATGTACCGTAGGTCTCGTCTACGCCACCATAAAGAATGGCAATTTTGTTCTGCTCTGCCACATTTGTAGATGTGGCAACAGCACCACTGGAGAAGCCGCTGCCGGTCATACCATGGAACACGTCACCAAAAGGCGCGCCCCAATATATGTCAGCAGTGGTCGCAGGAATTTCTGCTGTGGGCAAATCAGTAAACAGATGGTAGCCCTCTAATGCATTATAGTTATGCAGTGTGGAGGTATCTACGGCAAGGGAAACCATGGGCAGGACACTGACCATCAGGCAGGCTGCCAATAGTGCGCTGAGGATTCGTTTGAATTTCATCATTTTAAATCCACCTTTCTTGGAAAGACTTGCTTTTTCAGCAATCTCTCCTGTTTGTTGTTTGCGCTTTTCAAAGGGAGTGCTATTCATTACCAACCGGTAATTTCTGCAATTTTTTCAATGAGCTTTTCGCCGCTGGGCGCATAAGCTGCCGCCGTGGGATGGTTTAAATGCATATCGGATGCCACATCCAAAGGCAGGTAATACACCTTGCTGTCGCCCTCTGCATTCAGCTGAGCAACTGCTGCTTCAATGGCAGCGGAAACCTCTGCAGTCTTTGTATCTGTTCTTAAGCCGTATGCCCAAATGATCTGCGCATTGGGATTGTTCTTTCGGACCGTCTTGATAAAGCTGACCACACCCGCTTGGAATACATCCATATCCAAGCCCGAATTGGTAGCATCATTGGTGCCCAGATTGATTACCACCACATCCGGCTGCAAAGCAAAATCGTACTGCACACCGGGAGTGTTATAAATGTCCAGCTCGGAATAGATTTCCGGCAGCAGATAACCGCTGGCACCGCCGTTATTCATCACAACGCCACGGCCGGAAATCGCGGTGACCATATATTCAGCATCAAACGCATCTGCCACCTGCTTGGAGTAGGTTTTGGTGCCGTCCTCTGTTTTGGTGCTCCAAGCCGTTTCTTCCTTATTCACATCTGCGGCAGAGTAGCCAACGGTCAGAGAATCGCCCACAAATTCAATGAGTTTATCCTTGGCAGCCGGCGGCGTAAGCTTTTTGCCGTTCAGCACTTCCATATGCAGTAAGCCTGCTGTGGAGGACCGGGGGCTGTTGCGCTTACGCACTTCCACGGTGTGGATCTCATTGGCATCCAGATCCTGCGCCAAAACCACAGTCTGCTGAGTTTCATCCAGCAAAATATCATTTTGCTCCACACCGTCCACATAAACCTTCAGATAGGCGTAGTTTTTGGCATCGG
Source organism: Faecousia sp. (assembly GCA_045591335.1). Taxonomy (GTDB): domain Bacteria; phylum Bacillota; class Clostridia; order Oscillospirales; family Oscillospiraceae; genus Faecousia. Next base: position 11,933 of record JAZNSR010000105.1, on the reverse strand, counting down.
GGGCATTGGAGGCAATGGTTGCCTTCAGACCGCTGCCCTGGAACCGCACGGAAAAGCCGGATGCAGACCAGTTAAACCACTGAGTGCCATCGGATTCATAGGTACGACCAAGATAACGCACATCCTGCTGTAAGTCATAAACACGACTGTCATAAGCCTTTGCCGCATCACCGTAACGGATCATGGCATCCACCAGGTTTTTCAGCTCCTGGCTCCTACCGGAATCCTTCAGTATCACATCCGCATAAGACTCAATACTGTAATGCAGTGTATCACTGACAATTTCTGCGCCTTTTTGCACGCAGAAGGAAATCTTCTGATCCATCTGTGCAGGAGTCAGACGGTCAAAATCCACATAATAAAGACCATTTTTAGACTGAATTGCCTCATTATCAATGGTCCATTGCTGGCCGGAAATGCCGGTTGCAACAACAGAAAGACCGGTCATATCGTCCGCCATAAAGTACACACGAATATGAATATCATCACCTAAAATCAGGGTAACGCCATACCAGCTGGCTGCGGATGCACCCTCAACAGTCTCAATCTCTCTGACGCTTATCAGCTCACGCAGATCGCCTGTGGTGCCCCATGCCTTCTGCTCCTCTGTCAAGCCGGCATTTACCAGCCCATCGGCAGAAACAGTATTATCCCGGTAAAGTTGGGCCGCTGCGCCATAATTCAGAATGTCCACCAACAAGGTGCGCAACTCTTTGGAGCAATCCTCCATTTCCAGTGCGCTGTAACAATATTGGGAAACACTGTATTCGGTGGTCAGCACAAACGGACTATCATCCTTTGCGGTGGCATAAAGGGTGACATTGACAGTTTCATCCATCATATCAGGTGCCAGATCGTCAAAGGTAAAGACATAGCTGTCATTTTGGAGGGTATATTCATCCAAAACGATTTCCTTGCCGTTCATTTCAAACAGAATATAGGCATCTGTATAATCGCCTGTCTCAAAAGCATCAGGCTTTACATAGAAATTCATGGCAAAATTCTTGTGCAGAGAAATGGAAACCCCACGGAACGCGGGAATTTGAGCAGAGGCCACACTCTGGCTATGTCCGCAAACGCAGTCGCTGTAGATCACGCCGGAGCCATCCATATCCATGGTCCAGGCGGTGATGCTGTGCTGCGTCACTTCGCTGCGGCTACCGCAGAAGCATGCCTTCCAATGGTTCTGGGCATCGCTGCTCCATTGCTGAGAATAGGTATGCGCCTCATGCTCCACATAAAGCTGAGAGGGGAAATAATGGGCCTGTGCCAAATGACCCAGGGTCAGGGCAGAGATTTTCGTATAGGCAGTAGAGCCGCTGGTATAAGCGCCCAGCACCATATCTACAGTGCCGCCATTGGCGTCCTTGACCACATTGGTAACCAATGTATTGTACTCTGCATTCCAGGTAAATACGGTAGCATAGGCAGCATCGCTTACCACAACGATATAGGTTTTATAGCTATCTGGTGCGTTTTTGCCCAGGCAGATATACTGCTTTTCGCTGCTTTCATCCAGGAAGTACAGGTGATAGCCTCCTTCCACCGTATCCACATAAACGCTTTTGCCTTTGCGGATGTACGACTGGGTATTAAAATTGGAGGCATTCTTCACGCCGTCAAAGAAATAAGTAGGATCGCCCTCCTTGTCCTCCTGGGTAACACCCCAGAAATAAGCAGTATTTGTCTGAGGGCCTCTGGTTTCTACCACATAATTCTTTTGTGCGATTTCCTGATAATCAAACTTGTAGCCGCAGGTGCAAACGCCGCTCCACTGATGAGTCTCGTTTTCACCGGCAACACCGTCAGAGATGCAGCTCTCGTACAAACGGACAGGGTATTTACCATCACCGAGCACAACAGATACTTGATAATTGGTAAAGATTTTCTGGCTGGTAGCAGAAATCTGCGGTGCTTTCATGGTGGTCAAGCTGTTGGAGGGTCTGTGGAAGAAAATATGTTCCTCGGCATTATAAAACAGCTTATGCTTATGTGCCCAGCCGCCAGAGGGTAATCCATCGCTCTGAATGGTATTCTGAGAATAGTAACCGCTGGAATAGGCAACGGCATAGGAAGTGCCGCTTGCCAATGTAAATACAAAATAGTAATAATCCCCATAGGTTGCATCATTACCACCGTAATGAATAGTAATGGTGTTCATTTTTGCAACATCTGTGGTGGTCGTTGCGGAGGAATTACCGCCCGACGCCGTAAAGGTACTGTTCATGCCGTAAAACACACCGTTAAAGGCATTGCCCCAATACAGTGTTTCCGTGGTTACGGGATCCTCCGCTGTGGGAAGCTCCGTAAACAGATGGTAACCCTCCGGCACATTGCAATTATGCAATGCAGCGGTATTTACCGCCAGCGAAACCACAGGCAGCAAACCAACCAGCAGACATGCGGTCAGCAAAAGGCCTAAGGATCTTTTTAAATACATGATTCATCCGCCTTTCTATTATTCCAAATAGGATTGCCCAGGGCAATCCGGTAATTACTGGTTATATCCAAAACCTCCACTCTGTAAAAATCAGAGAAGATGGTATCGACTGCTAAATACTGGGGCTGTTTGCAGTCTTCATAGGAAAACGCCTTGCTGCAAACCAAACCCTCTGCATTGAGCACATCCACCCGATAGGTATGACCCTTGATATAAACGCTGGGGTGAAAATCGCTGACACATAAAACCAGCCGCTGGTTAGCTAGCTCGCACTGACCGCCGCAGACTGTATCTCCAATGCACATACGCACGCCCACTGCGCCGCAGGTGAAATCACCCACCCGCAGGGGCTTGATCATTTCGGCATTGGTGCGCTTTGTGGCATACAAGGTGGTCAGGGCTTTGTCGGAACACACAGCATGTCCGTCACCGCCGGCGCAGCACCAGATCCGCTTGCCCATGGCAAGCAAGGCTGTCCATAGCTGATAGTTTTGATTGGAGTAATCCTTGCCGGGTCTGGGGTCCCGGTAATCCTTATAGAATACCTCCAAACCCGTCCAATCCCGGAACCAATAGTCCAACGGGTCATCTGAGCGCATCAGCTGCTTGGGATGGGGGTGGACAAAAAAGCCACCCTTTGCCTTCACAGCATCGATCAGCTGGCAAAACCGCTCCCGGGTAAAGGCCGGATAGCCAAAATGCCCCTCCCTGCCCCTGGTAAAGCCGTATTCCGGAAATTCCGAAAGTAATTGCTCCAAGGGTGCGGGACTGTCGAAGAGCATATTGTAATGCACTTCTTTATACTCTGCCTTGGAGTCGGAAACGATGGCGCTGGGCTCTGTTCCGCACAGAAACAGTCCATCCTCCCATTCCGGCTCGTACATATGCCGCACCTGTTTATGATCCAAAATGGCGGCAAAGTCCATTTTCAAGCCTTCCAGCGCACCGATCCAATGGCCCAAAGTCCTTTGTCCATCGCTGGTACCGCCGGTATTGGCATGATCATGGAGTTCGCCCTGGAAGGGTTTTCTTCCGGCATATAAGGCTTCTAAATGGTCGATTTCAGATTTTGTAACCCACATGGTACATCACTCCGTCACAACAAAGGCAATGGTATCCATAATAGGACGCTCCAAAGCGCCATTACCGCAGACGATCCGCTTCAGCTGACCCTTACTGTCCAGGGCATGCAAAGTGGAGGAACCGCCGCCATCTAAGTTCAAAACCGTATGAATGTCCATATCCAGGTCCATAAATACCTGCACCAACACGCCGTAGTTGGCATTTTCCATCTGGACGATCACAAAATCCCCATGATCGTTGATACCCACAGCTGTGCGGTAATAGGGAGTACCGCTGATAATACAGGGAACGCCATCCTTCATCATAGGCAAATGACCGCCCACTGCGCATTCCAAATTCCCCTTATAGGTGCTTTCATAGCCTTTGGTATCGGAAATCACATATTTTCCATCCTTGGTCATGCCCACCCAGTTATCCGTATATCTGGGCTCTGTGGTGTTTGGCTCCTGGATCACAACACCGTCCACGATCTGCATACCCCAGGGCAAATTGCTGCCGGCCTGCTTTTGGAAATAACCGGCATTGGAAATGGCCAGGACCTCATAGCCCCGATCCACCAATTGCTGGCCGTATTGCTCCGTAGTAAACAGATTGACGGGATTTTTTACACTGTTGGTTTCATCCCAGGGCGCAGCGGCAACCATCATTTTGGCTTTTGCGTCGGATTTGACCACTACCACATGCGCATCCACCTTCCCCATAGCCAGAGATTTATACTTCATCTCCAGCAGAGAAACGCCTTCTGCCAATTGCGTAGTTTCGATTTTATTCAGCTGGAAGCCCAGGCCGGTCATGGTGGTATCGGTTGTGTTCCATTCATAGCCGATCTGTTCCTGCTCAATTCCAAAGGGATATACCCCATTTTTATTCTTTTGAGATAACTCCACCAGTGCCTTGCCGGCACCTACCAATGCTTCACCGCTGCCGTCCAAATAAATGGCAGCCAGCTTGCCGTTAGTTTGGGTGGAAATACGGTATCTGTAGCCACCGTAGCTGTTAAAGTCCCGGGTGCCCACATAGATGGCATGATCTTTCGAAAAATCAGCATCCTCCGTTACCGGCAAATATACACCGGTCTGCTGTGCAATATAGGTATAGATTTCCAGCGCCTGTTCCCGATTTCCGGGACCTGCCACAATGGTAAAATCTTTCAAAGTCGTCTGATCCAGGGCAGCAGGCGTTCTGAAAATACCCATACTGACCAGCAGCACAACCACGGACACCAAAATCAAGGTAACACCAAGGCAGGTTTTCCAATGTGCCTTGACCCAAGATTGTTTTTTCATTGTTTTTCCTCCGATAACTCTCCCGGTTTTCTGCGCCATAAAGACGCAGAAAACCCCGGGATGTCAGATAAACTTTCTTCTTCCCACAGCCAGCGATACCACTGCCGCCAGGGAAAGAACCGCAATAACAGCCATTACTGTCACAGGTGCGGCGTCGCCGGTAGCTGCCGGCATGGATCTCACATGCCGGGACACATAAACTGCCGCAGGATGCCGGTCTTCACGGCCCAGGCCGCTGACCAGCAGGGGGCAAAGCTTCGTATAATTGGTTTCTTTGTTGGTGTAGTTACCAATGTAGTAATCGCCCTTATCCTCCACATGGGTCTGGAAAGTACAATATTCTTCATTCCAACTGAAAACAGATGCCTGATGGGAGCTGGTGACGGGCTGCACAAACACGCCCTCACTGCCGCCAACCGTCATATATGCCACCTTCAGATAGGTTCTGACACCTTCATCCACGAAGTACAGCTTAAAGCCTTCTTCCTCAGCCTGGGCATACATGAGCTGGGCGTTGCGCATATTGGTGCTCACATCCATATTCTGATATTTCTTCGGTGCCCAGGAGCCCTTGAAGAAATAGGTAGGCTCGCCCTCCACCTGGCGCTGGGTTGCGCCGAAATAGAAGCCTACACCCACACCGGGGACACTGGTGGCCTTCATATAATCGCTGGGACCTGCCACGGCTACACGGGCCTGCACATAACCGCAGGCGCAGGTACGCTCCTGCAAGCCCTGATTGGTCAGATTGGTGGCATAGGACTGGTTTTTCCAGGAGCTGAAGCTATGGGTATGCCCCAGGGCTTCAAAGGACTGCATGTAAACCTTAGCAGGATGGCGATCCTGACGACCCAAGCCGCTGACCAGCAATGCCTGCAGCTTGGTATATTTGGTCACATTGCCTTCCTTATCCTCTGTGGTGTACAGGCCGATATAATAATCGCCCTTGCCGTCCACATGGGTCTGGAAGGTGCCGTACTTACTGTTCCACAAGAATTTGGTAGCCCTGGTTTCATCAGTAACCGGCTGCACAAATACACCTTCGCTTTCGCTGACGGTCATTTTATCCAGCACCAGATAGGTCTTCACGCCATTGTCATCAAAATAGATCTTCAGACCACCGTTCACCGCCTCCACATACATGGGCTTGGCGCTCTGAATATCCGTGGTGGAATCCATATTCTGATACTTGCTGGGTGCCCAGGCACCCTTAAAGAAGTAAGTGGGTTCGCCTTCGATCTGCAGCTGGGTAGCACCCAGATAGAAGGGCACATTGGTAGCAGGCGGATTGGCACTTGCCGCAAAATCCTCGGCATCCAAAGTGGTATAGCGCACATCCACGCCACCGCAATAGGAGCAGACCCGCTCATCCCGACCCTGGTCATTCAGATGGGTGGGAACGGTGACCGTTACCCAGGGACCGTAGGTATGGTCATGGGGATTTGGCTCGTAATTGCCTGCATATAAATGAGAGGGGAAATAATGCTCCTCTGCCAGACTTGCCAGAGTCATGGGAGAAAGCTTGGTAGTGACCGTGCTGCCGCTGGTATAAGCACCCAGCACCATTTCCAGAATCTCGCCATTGGCATTTTTCACCACATTGGCAACAAAGGTGTTATACTTGCTGTTCCAGGTATACACCGTTGCCTTTTCTGCATCGGTCTCAATTCCAACATAGGTCTTGTATGCATTGGCTGCATTCTTGCCCATGCAAATATACTGCTTTTGGCTGCTTGCGTTCAGGAAGTACAGCCGATAGCCGCCACTGACAGCATCCACATAAACATTCGTAGCGCTCATCATATCCAGCTTGGTGTTAAAGTTGGAGGTCAGCTTTTCGCCGCTGAAGAAATAAGTGGGCTGACCTTCTCCATCCAGCTGGGTAACACCCCAGAAATAGGCAGTGCCTGCCTTGGGTGCTGTAGCCAGAGGCTCAAAATCCTCTGCGCTCAGAGTACTTTCCCGGGTTTCAAAGTAATCGCAGACCTTACAGGTGCGTTTGTCGCTGCCCTTTTCCGTCCCACTGGGTGCGCTCACCACTTGCCATAAGCCAAAGCTATGGGCAGTGGATTCGTTCTTTTCACCGCAGACACATGCCTGCCAGTGATACTGCGCATCATATTTATAAGTATCGGCAAACACATGGGTATGTTCATTAAAAACCTGGTAGCCGCAATCGATGCAGACTGCATAGGCAATATCCGAATCCGGAATCTGCGTCCAGCTGTCACCGGTATTATGGGCAGTAACCGCCTCCAGCACATAGCCGCAGGAGCAGGCCTTACCGTGACCGGCAGCTTCCTTCAGGTTCCAATCTGTAACGGTATCATGAGCTGCCAGACCATCCTTAGCACCGCAGGTGCAGCTGCCGGTCCAATGATACTGGGCATCATAGCCGGGAACATCGTTATAGGTACACAGCGCATACAGACGGACGGGATAGGTATTGTCCTTCAACACATTGGCAACCGTATCCGTAAAGAACTTGAAGGAGGTTGCAGAGATCTTCAAGGTCTTCATCACCGTCATATCCGCACTGGGTCTGTGGTAGAAGAAATGCTCATCGCCATGATAGAACAGTCTGTGCTTGGCTGCCCAGCCACCGCTGGGTAAGCCATTGCTTTGAATTTTGTTCTGGGTAAAATAGCCGCCGGCATAGGCAAAGGCATAGGCAGTTCCGTCCGGCAGTGTAAACACCAGATAGTAATATGCGCCGTAGGTCTCATCCACGCCGCCGTAATGCACCGTGATGGTATACTGCTTGGCTGCATCTGTAGTGGTGGTAGCAGAGCCGGAGGTGAAGGAGCTGTTCATCACATGGAACACCATATCCTCCCCCTGGGCAAATGCGCCGCCCAAATAAAGCTTTGCATCCGTTACGGGATTTGCTTGCGTAGGAAGCTCTGTAAACAGATGGTAGCCCTCCGGCTGGGTATAGCTATGCAGCGCAGACACATCCAGCGCAAAGCAAGGCATAGCCACCAAGCCAACCGCAATACTAAAAACCAGCAATAAGCTGAGAATTCGTTTCCAATTCATTATGATCCACCTTTCTGTGGAAGATTCCCCATGAGCCAACGCTCACGGGATGTAAATTCAGGACTGCTGATCCCCGGGCTTCTTTTTCAAATCCAGGATCACCAGGGCAACACCGCCAACCATCAGAACCGCAGCCACAATCATACCTACTGCAGACATGCCGTGGCTGCTTTTGGGTGCCGGAACGGAAGATTCGTTACTCGCAGAACCCACATCTGTGGGCTGAGGCTCTGTTTCCGTACCCGGAGGCAGCTCGGTCTGCACCTCATCGGGAACTGCGATCAGGAAGGTAGGAAAACGATGCTCTGCGCCCAATACTGTGGTCTTTAAAGGCTTAAACTTGGTATAGGCTGTTTTTACAGTGCCATCATCGTTCATATCCGTGTTCACACCCATAAAGATCGCCGTACCGAAATAATCGGCCACAAAGGTGTTATACTGATCATCCCATTGGAAATTGGTGGCATATTTTGCCTCTTTCACCAATCCCAGTGCCATATCCGAATCTTTACGGTAAAGATAAAGATACTGCTTCTCTCCATCCAGCATTTGTGTCATTTTCCAGCCGGAATCGGTTTTTTCCAAAAATACCACTGCGGCCTTGCCGTTATCGGTGGTGGTTTCCAGAAACAGAGCGGCTTTGGTGTCCACCACTCTGCCGATCCAGTAGTACAGCGTTCCGTTTTCACCCTTATCCTCCTGCCGTACACAGAAGAAATAGGGCTTCCCCGCTTCCGGGACAGTTACCGGGGTTTCGTCCACCTCTACAGCTGCACGCAAACCCACCGCCTCGGAGGTAAACAGCTTTACGGGATAGATATTTCTGCCATCTGCGCTAACACCTGCCAAATAATCGTCCCAGCGCTCCGCAGTGAATCTGTTTCTGGGTGTGCCATTTTCGTCCAGGGTAATGGCAAGGATATACTTGACCGGCTCACTGTCACCATGGACAGTGTCCATCTGGAAAAACACCTTGTTATCTGCATCCCAGGTAAAGGTGTTCTTTGCGTCAGTCTGATCCTTCTGATTGTTGGTAACGCCGCCGGAGGTAATGGCCAGATAGCTCTTGTTTTCGCCCTTCATGTAGTACATGCGGTAGCCATTTTCCACCTGCTCAATGTATACAGGGGTAGATTCCCAGGCTTTGGCGGTGGTGGGCATGGAGGTTTTTTTATAGCCCTCAATACCGGAGGTGGTTCCGCCGCCCTTTAGAAAATAATAGGGCTGGCCGGGCTCGTTGGGCTGACCGATGCCCATGATATAGGGCATCGGTGCTTCATCCGTAGAAACCTGAAACGACTCCACCGGCTCATAGGCCCCATCGCCTTCCGCCGCAAGTGTGACAGTCCCTGCCGCTGCCACGGTAATCACCAGCATCAGCAGCAAAGAAATCATGCGTTTTAGCTTCATTGTTTTTTCCCTTTCAATAGCTTACCGATCGTTATAGCGATCCAAAGCAGCCTGATAGACCTCAATGACATCCTGCAGACCCATGTCGTTCAGGTTCTTGATAAAGGTATCCCACTCTGCTTCCACATCCTTCTCACCGGTCAGAACTGCAGCCTGGAACTCCATAACGTACTTATTGATATCGGTCCATGCATCGGTATAGATATCATGCTCATCATCGGTCAGAGGCAGAGATTCCGGTCTGAGAACGGGCACTGCATAGGGAACCAGGTTCTCCTTAACATTGGTAGCCTTAAAGCCTACAATCCCCTTTTCATAGTCCAGAACATGGAGGATGCCGGAATAAGGTGTACCGGAATAGCCGTTTGCCACACCCCATGCAGCATTGGTAGAATAGCCTTCGTGGTCGTAAACCTCGTAGGATTCTCCCTTTTCCTTCCAATCCCAGTCCACGCCCTTCTTGCCCAGCATGAAGGACAGGTTGAACACTTCCCCGTTTTCATCCAGGGGATTCTCCTCTGTGGCAAAGAAAGCATCCATATAGGCAAGGCAAGCAGCCAGATCTTCGGTATTGGCATTGATCATACCGCCCCAGCTACGAGCCACAGTGGGCATTGCCCACTTGGGGTCGGAATTATAGGCAGACTTGAAAGGAGAAGGAATGATAATATCCAGATTGCCGGAGGGGAAAGCAGAAGCTGGCATATACACCATCAGCGTATTGACAGAGGTATGACCCTCATTCAAAAACGCTCTCATCTGGCTATCCTTGGCATCGTAAACATCGGGATCCAGCAAACCTTCCTGCATCAGGCTGCGCAGATAGGCCAAATAATGCATATACTGCTCAGTGGCAAAGCCCACGGCAATTTTCTCGCCGGAAGCATCCACATGAATGCCAGCCTCCATCAATTCACCAAAGGAGGGGAACAGGAAGCGGCTGAGCTGAGAATTATAGCCGATATCCACGGCAGAGTATACAGAGAAAGGAATATACTCGGGATCCGTGGCACCGAAGTGTGCTTCCAGGTCACGAAGATACTGGGTGAACTCGTCCACCGTGGTGGGAGGAGCATCCCAGCCCACTTCCTTCATATGATCTTCACGGAAATAAATCAGGTTGTTAACGCCCTTCAGCGTAAACACATAATAAGGAAGGGTATAAACCTCGCCATCCAGGGTCATAACGCCGTCAAACAGGTCGGGATGCTCCTGGTATGCCTTGGCAAGGTTGGGCATATAGTCCAGATACTCCATATAGTCGATCAGCAGACCTGCATGACCGTACTCATTGATCTGGGTCATGGACAAGCCGAACTTGGACGCTGCATCAAACAACATATCCGGCAGATCTGCACTATTCAAAAACAGCAGAGGCGCCTGCTCGTCGGTGACCATTTGATAATGCAGATCCACGCCTACGGCGTCTTCCATCATTTGCATCAAATATGCCTCGTCTGCATTGTTCAAAGCAACACCCATGGTGAGCTTATGCTCACCCTCCAGCGGGTATCTGTCAGTATTCACAAAGTTATTGGGATCCACAGCTTCGCCCAGATCACCGCCGACAGCAGCTCCGCCGCCGTCACCGCCGCAGGCAGACAGCAAGCCGATCATCATAACGAAAGATAATAATAACGCAATCCATCTTTTCATGATATGTACTCCTTTTTTATACGATTTATCAGCCCTTTACAGAGCCTAACATAACGCCCTTGTTAAAATACTTTTGCAGGAACGGATAGATTACCAGCACCGGCAGTGCTGCCACCACCACCACAGCATATTTGATCATGTCGTAGATCTTGGTGTAGTACAGCAGGGCTTCTTCATCGCCGCTGGCGATCATCTGATTCAGCGTACGCAGCAGGTTACGGATCACCATCTGCAAAGGCCAGTACTCTGTGGACTGGGGGGTATAATACAGTGCAGTGGAGAAATTGTTCCAGTGGGCAACCAGATAGTAAAGCATGATCACACCCAGCATAGCCTTGGAAAGAGGCAGCACGATCTTAAAGAACACACCCGCCGTGGAGCAGCCGTCGATCTCCGCAGCCTCCTCCAATTCATGGGGCACGCCGCTGGCAAAGAAGGTACGGGCCACGATCAGATTGTAAGAGGAAACCGCACCGATAAGTCCAAACACCCACCAGGTGTTTAAAAGACCCAAATTCTTCACATTGATAAAATTGGGGATCAGACCGCCGCTGAAATACATGGTAAATACGATCAGTCCCATAAAGAAATTCCGACCCTTTAATTGCCGCTTGGAAAGGGCATAGGCTGCGGGAATGGTCATGATCATATTGACAGAGGTACCAAACACCGTTTGGGTAATGGTGTTCCAGTAGCCCTTCATCAGATCCGGGCGGCTGAACACTTCTTTATAAGCATCGAAGCTGGGTTTTACAGGCCACAGCCAGACGCTGCCAGCGCTGACCGCATCGGGGTCAGACATGGAGTAGATCAGCACCAGCCAAAGGGGATATACACAGATCAAACACACCAAAACCACAAGGGCATAACAGAAAAAGGCAAATACTCTATCGCCAAAGGAGTCCCGTACTTTCATATATCCCACCCCCTTAGAACAAGCTGGAATCTGTGACCTTTTTGGAGATCTGGTTCACGACCACCAGCAAGATCAGCTCGATCATATTCAAAAACAGGCCAAC
>JAZNSR010000104.1:0-48678 GCA_045591335.1 Faecousia sp. | reverse complement strand
ACTGACGGACGCGGATCAAGCCGTGCATTTCGCCGGAATCCTCGTTGCGGAACAGGGTAGAGGTTTCCCCCAAACGCATAGGAAGGTCTCTGTAGGAGCGGGCACGGTTCAGATAAACCTGATACTGGAAGGGACAGGTCATGGGACGCAGTGCGAAGCACTCCTTCTCCTCGTCGTAAGGATCGCCCAGAATGAACATGCCGTCCAGATAGTGATCCCAGTGACCGGAAATGCGGTACAGATCGCGCTTTGCCATCAAGGGGGTCTTGGTCAGCAAATAGCCCCGCTTTTGTTCTTCGTCCTCAACCCAGCGCTGCAATGTCTGAATGACTCTTGCACCCTTGGGCAGCAGAATGGGCAGACCCTGGCCGATTTCTTCCACAGTGGTGAAGAATTCCAGCTCCCGGCCCAGCTTGTTGTGGTCCCGCTTCAGTGCCTCGGCCTGCTGCTCCAGGTAAGCATCCAGCTCGTCCTTAGTGGGGAAGCCGATGCCGTAGATACGCTGCAGCATTTTACGGCTGCTGTCACCCCGCCAGTAAGCGCCGCAGGATTTGGTGAGCTTGAAGCCGTTGTGACGGACACGGCCGGTGTGGTCCAGGTGAGGGCCGGCACAAAGGTCCGTAAAATCGCCTTGGGTGTAGAAGGAGATCACAGCATCTTCGGGTAGATCCTGGATCAGTTCTACTTTGTAGGGCTCGTTCATAGACTCCATATAGGCAATGGCCTCTGCCCGGGGCTTTTCGCTGCGCTCCAGGCGGATACGCTCCTTGCAAATCTTCTTCATTTCCGCCTCGATTTGGGCAAGATGATCAGGGGTGAAGGAGAAGGGAGCGTCAAAGTCGTAATACCAGCCTTCGTCAATGGCAGGGCCAATGGCAAGCTGAACCTCGGGCCACAAACGCTTTACGGCCTGTGCCATAATGTGGGAGCAGGTGTGCCAGAAGGTTTTGCGGTATTCGGGGTTTTCAAAGGTGTACAGATTTTCTTCGGACATAATGATTCCTCCTTTAAATATGGAGCATGACTTGCTCCGTTTGGGGAATGGCATAAAAAATACCCATCCCCTGAAAGATCAGGGGTGGGATACAAAGCAGTATTCCACGGTTCCACCCTGGTTACGGCGAAGCTGCCGTCACTCATTCACGCTTTAACGGGCGTACCCGACCGGTTATTTCCCACCGGTGGCTCAGAAGTGGTATGCGCAGCTGCAGGGGTGCGGTATCTTTTCACCGGCCGATACCTCTCTGAGCATCTTACATTGCGCCATGTCTTCGTCAATGCCTATTATGGAAAAAACTATAACATATTTGGGGCAAAATGTCAACTTTGAATCCGTCATATATATTGTGGCGTTGAAAATGGAGGAATTGGTGTGAATTTTATTAAAAAATTTTTGTCTGGTGGAGTAAAAATATCGGTTGATGTGGGAAAAATGGTTTCCATAACAAATTCTTGTGTTCGGTAGCGTTGGGTTACATAATATGTCGAATTATGTAAACAAATGTAACCAATTATTACAAAAATGCATTAAATAAAGGGTTTTTCTGACAAAAAATGGAAGTAAAGTTAACATAAATATATTATTATTCTCGTCAAAAAGTTGTCGAAAAACCATTAAAAGCCAAAAAAGCTTGACTTTTGGATAAAATTTGTTATAATGTAGTCACGCTTACATAGCGAATTGTGTAATTGTAACTTATTGTAACCACTATATATTGTGGTTTGTGGTGCATGAAAGGAGGTAGATTCCAATGCAGAATTCAGCCTTTAAGAAAAAGGTTGACAAACGCATTTGGCGTGCGGTGGCCCTTGTGCTGCCCATTGTTGTAGCAGCAATTTTGCTGAGCCGGAGCGTTACGGCAAGAACGACTTATGTGATCACTGATGGCGATCAGGTCATTACCCACTCCAGTTATTCCACAGATCCTGCTGCAGTGTTGGATGAGGCCGGCCTTCAGCTTAGTGATTTGGATCTATATACCACCCAGGAAACCGGTGGTATTTCTGAAATCACCGTACAGCGCAGCAAGGCGGTAACCATCCACTACGGTAAAGATGTGATTCGGACCAGTTCTTATGACGAAACTGTAGCGAAATTGCTGCAGCGTATCGGCTTAAATTATGAGAGTGCAGACGCGCTTTCTGTGAGTCCGGATACAATTACTTACGACGGCATGGAGATTCATCTGGACTGGCATCTTTCTGATTCTCAGAAGTATACCGCTGAGATTCCCTTTGAAGTCAGCTATGTGGAAGATCCTTCCATGAAGGCCGGAGAGGAAAAGATCATCGCCGAGGGACAGGTTGGGCAGAAGATCTGCACAGCAACCGTTTCTTATGTTAACGGCAAAGAAACAGGCCGTAAGGTGATCAAGGAAGAAGTGATTACAGAGCCTGTTGACCAAATCGTTGCAATTGGCACCGGCGAGGGTGAGGGTAAGCCTGCTGATAAGGTTTTGATCGGCGATGGCTACATTGTGCTTCCCACAGGTGAGGTTTTAACATATACTCATTCTGATGAGTATAAGGCCACAGCCTATACATCCTGGATCGAGGATATTACAGGCACAACCTACACCGGAACTTTAGCTCGTGTGGGCGCCATTGCAGTCGACCCCCGGTATATTCCTTATGGTACCCGCATGTTCATCGTTTCCAATGATGGCGAGTATGTTTACGGCATTGCCACAGCAGAGGACTGCGGCGGCGGTGTTAGAGGTAAGCATGTGGACTTGTTCCTGGATACCGTTTCGGAATGCTTCCAGTTTGGTGTTAGAAAATGCACCATTTATTTCCTGGGAGATGCAGACCAGCGCGGTCCGCAAAACAAATAACTTTAAACCGCCGGGTTTTTACCTGGCGGTTTTCTGTTTGCAAATCCTGGGTTTTGTGTTATAATACGCCCAGGATGGTGATAGTATGATCGATGTATGCAATATCCATGTTATGAAGCCCTTGCTGGCAGAGCATGGATTTCATTTTTCCAAGGCCAAGGGTCAGAATTTTTTGATTGCTAATTGGGTCCCGGAGCGTATTGCTGAGGATGCCGGGGTGGATCAAACTGCCGGCGTTTTGGAGATCGGCCCTGGAATTGGTCCTTTGACTCAACAATTGGCTTTGCGTGCCGGTAAGGTTTGCGCGGTGGAGCTGGATAAACGCCTTGCGCCGATTTTGCAGTTGACGGTAGGGGAGTTTGACAATCTGCAGATCCTTTGGGAGGATGTATTAAGGCTGGATATTGCGCAGCTGGTGCAGGAAAAATTTGCAGGCTTGCGCCCTATGGCCTGCGCTAATTTACCTTATTATATTACCTCGCCCATCCTTATAGCCCTTTTAGAGGCCAAGTGCTTTGATTCTGTTACGGTTATGGTGCAAAAGGAAGTTGCCCAGCGGATTGCAGCCAGGCCCGGTACGGCAGATTACAGTGCTTTTACTGTGTTTTGCCAATATTATGCTGAGCCGCAAATACTGTTTGATGTACCCGCTGGTTGTTTTATGCCTCAGCCTAAGGTTACCTCTGCGGTGATCCAATTGCGTACTCGAGAGCAGCTGCCCTGGGATGTTTTGGACGAAAAGATTTTCTTCCGCACAGTGCGTTCCAGCTTTGCCATGCGGCGAAAAACTTTGCAAAACGGCCTGGCGTCCGGTTTCCCGGAATTGGGTAAAACTGGCGCGGGAGAGGTAATCGCCGCATGCGGTATGAGTCCCACAGTCCGGGGTGAGACCCTTTCCATCCCGGAATTTGCCGCCATAACCAATGAAATTTGTAGAAGAAAGCAGCAGGATAAGCTATGATCCGTTTTTTACTGTTAGATTTGGATGATACCATCCTGGATTTTCACCAGTCCGAATACTATGCTATTCGTAAGACCCTGCGGGCGTTTGATATTGAGCCAACGGATCCCGTATGCGAGCTTTATACAAAGATCAATCTTGCGCATTGGAAGGCTTTGGAGCGTAAGGAGATCACCCGGGAACAGCTGGAGGTCAGCCGGTTTGAGCAGCTGTTTGAACAGCTGAATGTCTGCCGGGATGCAGCAGCCTGCGGAAAGCTTTATTATGAAAATCTCAGCAGTGTTCATTATTTTTTGCCCGGTGCAGAAGCTGCTGTGAAGCGGCTGAGTCAAAAATATGAACTGTATATGGTCACCAACGGTACTGCCAAGGTTCAGCATTTGCGTATTGCCAGCGCAGGCATTGGGCATTTATTCCGTGATATTTTCATTTCCCAGGAAATGGGCGCGGATAAGCCGGATGTGCGGTTTTTCGCAAACGCTTTTTCCCGTATTCCTGGTTTCGATCCTGCCCAGGCTATGATTGTTGGTGATAGTATTTCTTCTGACATCCGCGGCGGTAAGAATATGGGAATTCAAACCTGCTGGGTCAATCCCAAAAAAAAGCAGCCTCCGGAGCATACCGTTCCGGATCACCAAATTGAAGATATTACGCGGCTGGAAGCGCTGCTGGAAAAGCTATGAGGGTGCATAATCGCACCCTCATAATTTTATATCAACCTCATGGGTAATTGTCATGGAATCCGGGGAAATCTGGCAGCAAACGGCTAGGACCTTTACGCCCGCTGCCGCTGCTAGCCGCAGGGCCTGCCCAAAGGCGGGATCTGTGGCATCGTTGGGATGCATATATTTCACATTTGGCATTTGGATCACAAACAAAATGTATGCCCCGTAGCCTTTCTCTGCCAAAGCGGTCAGCTCTTTTAAATGTTTCACGCCCCTCTGGGTGGGCGCATCGGGAAAGGCGCATATGCCGTCATTTTCCAATGTGACGCCTTTAACTTCCAAATAGCATGGTTTACCGCCTTTTTCAAAGAAAAAGTCAAACCGGGATTCTCCCCATTGGGACTCAGAGCGCAGCTTTTGCAGCTGGCCAAGGCCGCCTGCCTTTAGCCATTCCATGGCGGCTTTATTAGGAGCTTGGGAATCTATGTTGATCAGCCGTTGGCCTTTTTGAACAGTAATTAGATCATACTTGGTTTTTCTTTTGGGATCGTCAAATTTTTGGCACCAAACCTTTGCGCCCTCCAGTAATAATTCCCTGCACCTTCCGGTGTTTTTAACATGGCAGATTTCGGCTTTTCCGTCAATTTCAATATGGGCGATAAACCGGTTGGGTCTATTTATAAATGTACCTTGCACCATGTTGCTGTACTGCATATGCTTCACCTCTTTTGCACAATATAGCATATTTATTTGAAAATTTCTACTGTGTGGTTACTTGCCTTTTGTTTTTCGCTGTATTATACTGAAAGCATCGAGGTGATTTCGTGGATATTTCCTATCAACTCATCCGCTCTGACCGAAAAACCATTTCTCTGCAGATTCTTGGAAACGGAGCATTGGTCGTGCGTTGCCCCAAAAGAATGCCGGATGCGCAGGTGCAGGCATTTGTGAACAGTAAACGGAATTGGTTGCAAAAGCATTTATCAAAGCATTCTGTGCCAGTTGAGCCCTTTACTCACGATCAGCTTCAGCAAATGGCGCAGCAAACAAAGCAGATCCTGCTTCCCAGGCTGGCATATTATAGTAAGCTCCTTGGAGTGCAATATGGGAAAGTGACTGTTCGCGCGCAGCGTACCCGTTGGGGAAGCTGCAGCGGAAAAGGTAATTTGAATTTCAATTGCCTGTTGTCGTTGGTGCCTTCGGAGGTGGTAGATTATGTGGTCGTCCATGAGCTGTGCCATTTGAAGGAAATGAATCATTCCGAGGCGTTTTGGGAATTGGTTGCCAGCTGCATGCCGGAATATTCCGGTTGCCGAAAATGGCTGAAAGAGCATGGCGGTTTATTGGTTGCCAGATTAGATCGCCGTTGATTAAGGATCATATTAAAAAGGAGTACTATATGGCTGCAAAAGTGTTGTTTTCCCGGACGATTTCCCCGGAGAAGGTGCTGGAATTGTATGAATTACTCAATAAACAGCTGCCCGGTCAGGTGGGTAAAGGTCCATTCCGGAGAAAAAGGGAACCAGAATTTTATCAAACCGGATTTTTGGAAGCGGATAGTAGAGCATGTGCACGGCACAGTTGTGGAATGTAATACCGCCTATAAAGGCGCCCGGCATGAAACTGCGGTCCACACCAAGCTGATGGAAGAACATGGCTGGAGCCGGTATTTTCAGGTGGATATTCTGGATGCTCAAGGGCATGACCTGGTGCTGGAGATTCCCAATGGCAAGGTGATCCAAAAGAATTATGTGGGCAAGGATATTGTTAACTATGATTCGATGTTGGTGTTGTCCCATTTTAAGGGCCATCCCATGGGTGGCTTTGGCGGCGCGGTCAAACAGCTTTCCATTGGCGTTGCATCCTCCTTTGGTAAACAGTATATTCATGGGGCAGGCGTGCCGGAGGACTTTTGGAATTCCGATCATGATGCGTTTTTGGAATCCATGGCGGATGCCGCGTCCAGCGTGGTAGAATTCTTTAAGGGCAAGCTGGTGTATGTAAATGTGATGAAAAATATGTCTGTGGATTGCGATTGCTGCGCTGTAGCTGAGGATCCCTGTATTGCGGATATCGGTGTTCTGGTTTCGGATGATCCTGTTGCCATTGACCAGGCTTGTCTGGATTTGGTTTATGCTTGTTCTGATCCCGGTAAACCTCATCTGATCCAGCGGATCGAGAGCCGTAATGGCATTCATACCCTGGAAGCTGCCGCGGAGCTGGGCTTTGGCAGCAGAGAATATGAGCTGATAGAGGTGTTATGAGTAGATTTGTAAAAATCCATTTTTGCAGTGTTCTTGCGGCAATTCTGCTGTGCGGTTGCGGTAATTTTAAATCCAATTTCATTCCAGATAGCGTTGCCTTGCCCACACAGCTTCAAGAGCCTACTACCGTTGTGACGCAAATACCAACAGAGCCGGAAACTGTTCCGGTCACTCTGGCAGCTACTGAGCCGGAAGAAACTTTCATGACTATGGCACCTTTGCAGGTGCATTTTATCGATGTGGGACAAGCGGATGCCATTTTGGCTGTTTGCGACGGAGAAACCATGCTGATAGATGGCGGAAATGTGGCGGACTCCAATTTACTGTATTCGTATTTGGAGAAGCATGAGATTTCTCATTTGGACTATGTGATCGGCACCCATGCCCATGAGGATCATATTGGCGGCATTGCAGGCGCGCTGACATATGCTACAGTAAATACTGTGTTTTGCCCAACGACCTCCTATAGCAGTAAGGCCTTTGAGAACTTTTCCAAGGCTGTTTCGGACAGGCAGACCCAGATCCTTGTGCCGTCAGTAAACACGGCTTTTGATTTGGGCAGTGCTCATGCAGAGATTCTTGCAGTCAATGCCGCCTCCGGTACCAATAACAGCTCCATGGTTTTAAAGCTTACTCATGGAGATGTATCTTTTTTGTTTATGGCGGATGCGGAACAAGAGGTGGAGCATTATTTAGAGGATACCTATGGCGCTGCCCTTGACTGCACAGTTTTAAAAGTGGGGCATCATGGTTCTTCTACTTCTAGTAGTTATGGTTTTTTATGGCATGCCATGCCTGACTATGCGGTGATTTCTGTGGGCAAAGATAATTCCTACGATCATCCTGAGATCTCTGTGTTGAGCCGTTTGCGTGATTCCGGTGCTGTATTATACCGCACAGATATGCAGGGGGATATAGTTGCGCTGTCAGACGGCGCAGATGTTTGGTTTTCTGTATCCCGCAATGCCGGAGCAAACACATATATTGATTTAGACAAGGAATAAAGAAAAACTGCATGGTTGCCAGCCATGCAGTTTTGTTTATTATGCTACGATTTTTCCGTCCGGAGAAACCGTTACGATTTGTAGTGGGATTGGTTTACCACTGATTTCAATTGCTTTTTGCACCGCAAAGGGAAGTCCGCCGCAGCAGGGGACAGTCATCCTGACAACCGTAATAGCTGCAATACTATTCTCGTTGAGAATAGCGGATAGTTTTTCTGCGTAGTTTATACCGTCCAGCTTTGGGCAGCCGATGAGCGTAATTTTATCTTTCATGAATTTACTGTGGAAATTGCCATAGCAATAAGCACAGCAATCGGCGCTGATCAGCAGATGCGCATTTTCAAACCAGGGCGCTTTTGCAGGTACAAGCTTTAGCTGTACCGGGAAGTTTTGCAGCTGACCGGTCATGCCTTTGGCGGCAAGCACCGCATCTTCGTTGTAGGCAGCGGCCTCCCGTTCTACAAAGGATATGGCATTTTGCGGGCAGGCAGGCAGACAGTCTCCCAGTCCGTCGCAATAATCCTCCCGGAGCAGCATGGCTTTTCCGTTTTGAATGCCGATGGCACCTTCGTGGCAGGCGCTGGCGCAAAGGCCGCAGCCGTCACATTTGTTTTGATCGATGGTGATAATTCTACGGATCATGATGCATCCTTCTTCCTGCTTTGTAATTGGGCAATTTCCATCATATGTTCATACATTTCATCGCCCACGCATTTGCGGGCGTACTGGCACCATTGCACGCAGCTGAGGGTATCATTATATGCAACAAATCCACAGTTTTCGCAGGGTACTTCCGTATCAATAGAGAAAATTTCAATGATATGCCCGCATTGGGGGCATACTTTTTCATGAATGGTGGGTGTTCTGGGTTTTCCCTGGCAGCCGTCTATTAACATAGTGATACCTCCTTGACTTTCTGCTTGCAGTATACTATACTGATACAAGAATGTATGTTGAATTTTCAACAGAAAGGAATTGCCATGGAGGAATATTTTTCTATTCTGGAAATATGTCCGTTGTTTTCCGGCATTTCCCGGGAGGAATTGTCCGGCCTGCTCCATTGTTTGGGTGCGGTACCTATGGATGCGGCAAAGGGACAAACGGTGTTTGCAGAAGGGGATGCTACCACCTATATGGGCATTGTTTTGTCCGGCGCTGTGCGGCTGATGCGGGAGGATTACTATGGTAACCGCAGTATCGTTGCGCATGTGGGGCCCGGTGAGCTGTTCGCGGAAAGCTATGCCTGCGCGAAAGTTGCATCCTTGCCCATTAGCGTAGTTGCGGATCAACCAAGCCGACTGTTGCTGATCGACAGTCAGCGGCTAACTGTCAGCTGTTCCAATGCCTGTGCCTTTCATAGCCGCTTGGTACAGAATCTTTTGCGGCTGGTAGCAGACCGGAATTTGATTTTTGATCAAAAGATCCAAATTACCTCTCAGCGGTCCACCCGGGAAAAGCTGATGGCATATCTGACCAACCAAATGAAGCTGCAAAACAGCCGCAGCTTTACCATTCCTTATGATCGGCAGGCTTTGGCCGATTATCTGGAGGTGGACCGCAGTGGTTTGTCTGCGCAGATCAGTAAGCTTCGGCAAGAGGGGATTTTGGAATCCAAAAAGAATTATTTTCATATTCTGTGAGGGAATAACATGGTTAAAAAATACAATAAATTAGTCAGGGACCGTATCCCGGAAATTATCCAAGCCCAGGGCAAGACCTGCCTTACTGAAACGCTGGATCCGGAAGCATATAAGCATGCTTTGATGCAAAAGCTTCAAGAGGAATTGAATGAATATTTGGAAAGTGAATCCGCTGAGGAGTTGGCGGACTTATTGGAGGTTATGATGGCAGCAGCTAAAGCTTCCGGTTATACATGGCAGCAGATAGAGGATATTCGTATTCAGAAGCAGCAAGCCCGTGGGAGCTTTAATGACTGTATTGCATTGTTGGAGGTATCCGATTAACGGCTGAAAGCTTATGGAAGAAATAATTTCTTATTATCAAAGGCTTGGCGCTCCCGCTGATCAAACGGCATTGGTATCTATGCTGCGGGAGATCCAGCAGCTGCATGATGGCATTCCTGCGCATTTGGTCGGTGAAATCGCGCAGACCATGCAGATTAAAGAATCTTATTTGTATGCAATTATTAAGCGAATCCCCAGCTTGCGGCTGCAGGATATTCACTGCCTGGAGCTTTGCGCAGGGCCGAATTGCTCCAAAGCTGCTGCTTTGGCTGCTTATGCAGAAACATTAAAATCAGAAAAGCTGACGGTTAAATATGTTCCGTGTATGCGCATGTGCGGTAAAGGGCCAAATATTCGCTATGACGGAAAGCTTTACCATCAGGCCGATGAAGCGTTGATTCGCTCGCTCACATAATAAAATAAAGCGCTAAGGTCAAAATAGCATTATCCCGTTCCTCCGGACTGTCTCCTGCCATGAGCAGCAGTAATAGGGCAACCATCAGATCGCCCGTATCGAATCCACCCGGGAGCAATTGTTTTAAAAAACCGGAAATATTGCTGTGCTGCACCGGCCTTTGCATGGGCATGACCGATTGCGGAGGAGCAGGTGCAGGCGGGGGCGGTGTTGGATGCTCCGGTATGCGGTTTTTTTCAAATGATCCATCCGGCTTGTGAATATATCGATTATACAAAACATCACCTTCCGATCAGTGTGGAGGCCAGTTTTGCCATTTTGGCAGCCCGCATGGCGTTTTCCAGCTTTTGAATCCGGTGACCGTTTAAAAATGGGGTTAATGCCCGGAGCAGATCGTACTGCTTTTTGTCGATACCTGCCTGACCTGCCAGCCCAGAAAGCTTCTGTATGGTTTGCAGATCCAGCTGGGGCATGGCGGAAGCTTCTTGGGCAGGCGGCTGCTCCTGCTGCCCAAAGGATTGCGCCATGGACATGATTTGCTGCATAAGCTCCGGGTTAGACATGATGGAGCTGAGCTTGCTTTCCAGGTCGTCCATGCTTAGCCTCCTAACTTTTTCAGCAGTGCCTGCCCTTCTTCGGTGCTGAGCATTTGCTTGACTGTTGCCAAAGCTGCTGCGTAATCTCCGTTATTTGCTTGGCTTTTGGCTTGGTTTAGCTGGTTTTTATCCCCTTGCTGCAGTAAATTCAGCAATTGCTGCCCTGCAGGGCTTTTTGCCAACTGCATGGCTCGCTGCATATCAAAATTCTGCGGATTTTTCTGCATTGGGTTGCCTCCTGTCAAAGGATATGATATCATGATTTTGCTATAATACTATATGCACGAAAGGGCGGTTGGTGAACCTTGCGGCTGCTTGTTTGCTCTGATTCTCATGCGTTTTTGTCTTTTATGCGTTACGCAGTGAAAATAATAAAGCCCAATGGCATCATCCATTTGGGCGATCATTATGACGATGGGGAAGTGCTTGCGCAGGAAAATCCTATGCTGCCTTTTCAGCAGGTACCGGGAAATTGTGATCGCTACCGTTGTCCAATCGGTGCACCGCAAATTCTCAATTGCAGCTTTGAGGGCGTGCGCTTTTATCTGACCCATGGGCATGTGCATCATGTTAAAATGGGTATTGGCGGATTGTTGGCCGATGCACGCCGGGCTGGGGCGCAGGTGGCGCTATATGGGCATACACATAGGGCATATTGCAACTGTGAAGAAGATGGCCTTTGGGTCATGAATCCAGGATCGTGCAATACTTACGGCGGCTCTGTGGGTGTGATCACTATTGAAGCAGGAAAGATTACCGACTGCCGTATTCTAACCATGAATGATTTGGAGGGATTGCGGCTTTAAACCGCAACCCCTCACTGTTCAAGCCAGCGTCATTAAAAACAAAATGGCAACCACGATCCCTGCACAGCAAACCCCTACCAGCATGCTGTTGATATATTTACGGAGTAATTGCCGGCGGGTGGCGGCGTTGGGTAGGGAAATATAGGGACGATTCATAAATCTTTGGGCGTATACTACGGCTGCTTTCATGGAAGTTTCCTCCTTATGTTTTTGGTTTATGACCAAAGTATACGGCAAAATATGTCCAATAAAGCGTACTGATATGCGCTACTTGCAAAATAAGAATTAATATGATAATATATACCCAATTGGAGGTGGTAAGGATATGAAAAGAAAATTGTCGGCTGTTTGGAATGCTGCATGCACCGTTGGGAAATGGACTTTTACTCTGCGCAGTTTAATTTTGGCGATTCCGGTTGCTGCGGCGGCTGTATTCCTTGCCGTTCGCAACAGTATTGCTCTGCCTGCTGCTGTAAACTTTGATATTGCCAATATTCAGCAGGGCAGACTCATTTTTCAAACCGTAACCATTGGGCGCAGTATGGCGGTGATCGTTCCGCTGGTGGTCACTTTGATCTGCCTGGTGCTCACATGCTGCTCCAAGCGTGTTGTGTATCCGTGGTTGATCAGCATTTTCTCTTTGCTGTTGCCAATTGTTCTGCTTTTGGTCAATTCTTTCCCCTAAATAGAATTCTCCCCCTTCTGTTAGAGGAGGGGGGTGATTTTTGCCAATAATGTCGAAAAAGCTTGAATTATGGCACACCAGCGGCTATAATGATTAAAATGACATATAATGCACATGTGAGGTGTTTTCTATGAATCGCAAATATTTTTCTTTTATATTGGCAGCGTTTTTGCTGCTTGGTTTACTTGCTGGTTGTGGCGCGCAGGAGCCGATCGATATCCCCACTTTTCCCGACTTTCCACCCCAGGGGTCAGACACGGAGCCTTCTGCCGTTGTGGATCCTACAGAGAAATTTGTACTGAATCGTGATGATATCACCTTTGTCAATGCCGGTGAGTCTCTGAAATTGTATGACGGTTCGGTTCCTCTGGATCAGATCACTTGGTCCAGCAATGATGATTCCGTGGCTACTTTTGCTAACGGTATTGTGACCGCTGTGGGAAAAGGAAACACCACTGTGTATGCTGAGTATAATGGCGTTAAGGTTAGCTGCAAGATATATTGCAAATTGAAGCAGGAAAACCCTCCTACCGACCCCACTCTGCCTCCTGAAACCACGCCCGACAAACCCGCTGGTCCCCGCGACCCCGTACTGGCTGCGCCCACTCAGGAGGTTGTCGATGCATCTTTCTTTGATGATGCGGTATTTGTAGGCGATTCCATTTCTGTACGGCTTTCTTATTATGCAACCGATGAAAAGAACGGTTTCCCGTTGGGAAAAGCGAAGTTTCTTGTCCGCGGTAGCTACGGTGTTGGCAATGAGGTCACCGGTAATTATTACCTGATCTACCAGGGAGAAGAAATGAAGCTGACCGATGCGCTCGCCAAAATCGGCGCAAAAAAACTCTTTATCATGCTGGGTATGAATGATTTCCGTCCTTATGGCATTGACGGCACCATTGATAATTGGGGCAAGCTGCTGGAAAGTGTCCGTCAAAAGAATCCGGACATTCAGATCTACATCCAGTCCATGACACCTGTGTGGACAGGCGGTGAAGAGCGCAATTTGAATAACTCCAATGTAAATTCCTATAATGAAAAGCTGAAAAATTTTGCTGAAAACAACGGCTGCAAGTTCATTGATATCGGGTCTTATATGAAGGATTCCACCGGCGGTCTGGCCACCCGTTTCTGCTCTGATAGCTTTGTGCACTTAACGGATGAAGCCGCAATTGTTTGGATCAAGGTTTTGAAGGCTTACACCGGCTATTAAGAAAGGAAATGAATATGAGAAAGATACTTGCTTGCTTATTGGCAATTTCATCCCTGCTTGGCCTGTGTGCCTGCGGCGCTCCGGAAACTGCGGATTTAGACTTGGAAACTATCTGCATCCAAATGCTGGAAGCCACCGATGAAGAACTGGTGAAGATCAGCCAGGAGCGGGTGCTGGATTTGTATGGCATTAAGCCTGATCAGTGCACTGAGCAGCTGATTTATAGCTATAACAGCGGCATGATGGTAACGGAGATCTGGCTGCTGAAGGCCAGCTCCGCAGAAGCCATGACCGAGCTGAGGACTAAGGCCGAAAAGCGTTTGGAGTATTTGGATGCGGAGTCTGTTACCTATTCTCCCGAAATGAATAAGGTGGTTAAAAAGGCCCAGATCATTGTGCGGGGGGATTACCTGGCCATGATCTGCTCACAGAATGTGGATGCTTTGTCTAAGATCTTTAATGAAGCTTAATTAACAGCTTTATTACGAAAGGAGCAGCATAATGCTTTTTTCCAGCAATGTATTTTTATTTGCGTTTATGCCCTCTGTGCTGCTGATCTATTATCTGTGCCCCCGGAAGCTGCGCAATTCTGTGTTGCTGCTTTGGAGTCTGGTTTTTTACGGTTGGGGTGAGCCGGTATATCTGTTTTTAATGATCGGCACCATCCTGATCAATTATTTCTTTGGCGCATGGGTGCATGTTCGTCACAGCAGGGGAGCCAATGCCCGTTGGGTGCTTGCAATTGGCGTTGCTGCCAATCTTCTGCTTTTGGGCTTTTTTAAATATGCCGGCTTCTTTGTGACGCAGTTGAAAGTGATTATGCCCTTCCTTGCTGGCTTGAAAGCCCCAGAGATCGCATTGCCCATCGGTATTTCCTTCTATGTGTTCCAATCCATGAGTTATATTATCGATGTGTATCGCAACGATGCACCGGTGCAGAAAAATGTGTTGACCTTCGGCACTTATGTAACTTTATTTCCGCAGCTGATTGCCGGCCCTATCGTTCGTTACAGTGATGTGGCTTTGCAAATGGATCACCGCCGGGAGAGTGTGGCGGATTTTGCTTCCGGCGCGCAGCGTTTTATTATTGGCATGAGCAAAAAGGTTTTGCTTGCCAATCCAATGGGTAATCTTTGGGAGCTGCTGCAGGCGCAGGAAGGTGCGTTGCCCGCATGGGTTGGCATTGTTGCCTATAGTCTACAGATTTATTTTGACTTTTCCGGTTATTCTGATATGGCTATTGGATTGGGCAGAATGTTTGGCTTTAAGTTTCTTGAGAACTTTAACTATCCCTATATTTCTTCTTCCGTTACGGAATTTTGGCGCCGTTGGCATATCAGTCTTTCCACCTGGTTTAAAGAATATGTGTATATACCCCTGGGCGGCAATCGCAAGGGCCTGCCCCGGCAGATTTTGAATTTGCTGGTTGTATGGGGACTTACGGGTTTTTGGCATGGAGCCAGTTGGAATTTCCTGCTTTGGGGTCTATATTATGCAGTATTGCTTATTGTAGAAAAGCTGTTCCTGCTGAAGCTGCTGAAAAAGCTGCCGAAATTCATTGGTCACATTTATGCTATATTTGCGGTGCTTATGGGCTGGGCGTTGTTCTTTTTTGAGGATTTGGCTGCCCTTGGCGGATTCTTTGTCCGTCTGTTTAGTTTTGATGCTGCCACGGTCCATGGGCAAAACTTGATCCTTGGGTTCTTGCCAATTTTATTGGTTAGCCTTGTGGCCAGCACGCCTGTTTTGCAGATGATTGGAAACAAATGGAAGGATACAGCCGTTATGCGGTATGCCAAGCTTGCAGCCTGCGCCGTGCTTTTGGTGCTATGCGTGGCAGCGTTGGTATCCAGCAGTTATAATCCCTTCATTTATTTCCGGTTCTGAGGAGGTGCGCAATGAAAAACAGATTGGATCAATGGATCAGCGTGGTTGGTTTCTGCGCATTTCTGGGTATTGTGGCTGTGCTTTACTTGCTTTTGCCTAAAACTGATTTTTCGGAAATGGAAAAACGGTATTTGCAGACGCCGCCTGTTTTAACGGTTGATAGCCTTACCTCCGGGGACTTTGGCGCAGATGTAGACAAATATATGGCAGACCATATTCCAGGCAGAGACTTTTTTGTGGGTCTGCATGCATATGTGGATTTACTGACCGGACGCCAGGTGACCAAGGATATTTATGTGGCTGCGGATGACCGTCTGGTGGAAAAGCCTGTGGTTTGGAACGGTGAGCAGGCAGAAAAGAATGTGAAGGCTGTGAATACCTTTGCCGCCCAATTGGGCAGACCTGTGCATTTTATGATCGTGCCTTCTGCCGGCTGGGCAGTTGCAGATCAAATCCAGGGCATTTCCAATCCTTATTTGGATCCGGAGCTGATCAAACAGTTGTATGCATTTGCAGATGCTGATGTGAAATGTATTGATATAGTATCTGCTTTTGAAAAGGCTGAGGATAAAGCTGCACTGTATTTTAAAACGGATCATCATTGGACCAGCCTGGGTGCTTATACCGCTTATGCGCATTTAATGCAGATGCTTAACAAATCCTATCCTATGGCCCAGGATTTTAAAGTGAAAACAGCTTCCGGTTTTAAGGGATCCACCTTCTCTCGGGCGGCTTTATGGCTTACTCCCGGAGAGCCGTTGGAAATGTGGTCTTGCAGTGAGAATTTGCAGGTGACCAATGGGGAGAGTGAAGCGGTTCACAACGGTATTTTTTATGAAAACCGTTTGACGGAAGCGGATAAATATACTGTATTTCTGGACGGCAACCATTCCATTGTGCGTATCGAAAATCCCAATAATGCCGGCAAGGGAAAGCTTTTGGTGATCCGGGATTCTTACTCCAATTGCCTGGGTGGTTTCCTGGCAGAAAGCTATGAAACCGTGGTGCTGGTGGATTTACGGTATTATAAGAATTCTGTACAGGCTCTGTGCGCACAGGAAGGCTTTGAGGATATTCTGGTGTGTTACAGCTTGAGTAACTTTATGACCGACAATAATCTGATATTTTTGAAAGAAATGCAGCAGGAGGGTCTATGACCCTCCTTTTTAAAAGGTGATACTGTGCGTATATATGAACAATTGCCCGGCGCATTGCTGCCTTGGTATTATAAAGGCCACCGGCAGCTGCCCTGGCGGGAAACTAAAGATCCTTATAAAATATGGATTTCTGAAATTATGCTCCAGCAGACGCGTGTGGAGGCTGTGAAGGGGTACTACGCCCGTTTTCTGACGGCACTTCCCACGGTGGAAAGCTTGGCTAACGCTGACGATGAGGTGCTCCATAAGCTGTGGGAGGGCTTGGGCTATTATAGCCGCGTGCGTAATCTAAAAAAGGCTGCCATAGTGATTATGCAGGAGTATGACGGCGTATTTCCTCAAACTTATGAGCAGATTTTGGCATTGCCTGGAATTGGAGAATATACAGCCGGAGCAATTTGCTCCATTGCATTTAATCTTCCCATCCCCGCCGTGGACGGTAATGTGCTGCGGGTGATTTCCAGATTGACGGATAATTCCACGCCTATTGATTCTCCCGCATATAAAAAGCATGTTCGAAGCAATTTGGCATATATATATCCCCAGGATGCGGGAGGCTTTACGCAGGCGCTTATGGAGCTGGGAGCCACGGTATGCGGCCCTAATAAAAAACCCGATTGTGAGAATTGCCCCTGTGGGGATTTTTGCAGGGGCAGGCATCATGCGGATAAATTGCCGGTTAAGATGCCGAAACGGCAGCGCAGGGTAGAGGAGAAAACGGTCTTTATTTTGCGGTGCAATGATCGGTATGCATTAACAAAACGGGAAAATTCGGGTTTGTTGGCTGGTTTATGGCAATTCCCTGAAGCTGCAGGTCATTTGAGCTCTGATCAATACATTGTTGAAATGGAGCGCTTGGGCTTAAAACTTCAGGATATTTTGCTTCAAGTGGAGTGTAAACATATATTTACTCATGTTGAATGGAAGATGCGTGGAGTATATGCAGTGGTTGCTGAGCCGGTTGAGTGCTATTCTTGGTTTCCGTTGAAAGTTATTCATGAAGAAATCCCGTTACCAACTGCATACCGCCAGTTTTTGGACCATATTTAGCCGGAGGGACATAACGCATGTTCCTCCGATTTTTTGGGCATTTTCGCAAGATATAGTGGTTTTGGTTGACTTTTCCACACAAAATGTGTATACTAAAATAGTTAAATTATGAGCAGAAGCAGGTAATATTTATGGCTAGAAAAAATGAACAATACGGAAATTCCAGTATTTCCATGCTCAAGGGTGAGGACCGTGTACGGAAGCGCCCTGCGGTCATTTTTGGCTCTGATGATCTGGAAGGCTGTAAGCATGCGGTTTTTGAGATTCTTTCCAATGCGATTGACGAAGCCAGAGAGGGGCATGGTGATACCATTATCGTCACCCGGTATGAAGATCTTTCTGTTGAAGTGGAAGACTTTGGCCGTGGTTGCCCTGTGGATTATAACGAAAAAGAAAAGCGCTATAACTGGGAGCTTGTATTTTGTGAGCTTTATGCCGGAGGTAAGTATGGCGAAAACGGGGAGAACTACGAATATTCTCTGGGCTTGAATGGCTTGGGCTCTTGCGCTACGCAGTATGCATCTGAGTTTTTTGATGCCACTATTCGCCGGGATGGTTTCCGTTATGATCTTCACTTTGAAAAAGGTAAAAATAAAGGTGGCTTAAAGAAAGAGCCTGCCGACCGGAAAAAGACCGGCTCTTTGTTCCATTGGAAGCCCGATAAGAATGTATTTACCGACATTAACATTCCTGCAGATTATTACCGGGATGTGTTGAAGCGCCAGGCAGTGGTCAATAAGGGCATTACCTTCCGCTTCCGCAATCAGATCGGCAGTCGTTTTGAAACAGAAGAGTATTGCTATGCAGATGGTATCAAGCAATATCTGGAGGAATTGGCAGGGGAGAGCAGCTTTACCATGCCTGTGTTCTGGGAGGCTGAGCGCCGGGGCCGGGATGCGGATAACCGTCCGGAAATGAAGCTGAAGATCACAACTTCATTCTGCTTCTCCAAAACCGTGAATCATATTGAATATTATCATAATTCCTCCTGGCTGGAATATGGCGGCAGCCCAGATCGCGCCGTCCGTTCCGGTTTTGTGGCGGCTTTTGATAAGTTTTTGCGGGATAACAATAAATACACCAAAAACGAAAATAAGATCATTTTCCAGGATATCCAGGATAGCCTGGTTTTGATTACCAATTGTTTCTCCACCATTGGTTGCTTTGAAAACCAGACCAAAAAGTCTGTGAACTCTAAGTTTACTCAAGAGGCTATGACTGCTTTCTTTAAGGAAAAGTTACAGATCTGGTTTATTGAGAATAAGCAGGAAGCGGAAAAAGCAGCGGAGCAGGTCCTCATCAATAAGCGGGCCCGTGAAAGCGCAGAAAAGACCAAGAGTAATGTTAAGAAAAATCTCACTGCCAAGGTGGATATAGCCAACCGTGTGCAGAAATTCGTGGATTGCCGCAGCAAGGACACCGCCGTTCGTGAGCTGTATATCGTGGAGGGTGATTCTGCGTTGGGCTCTGTTAAACTGTCCCGTAATGCGGAGTTCCAGGGTATTATGCCCGTCCGCGGTAAAATCCTGAACTGCTTGAAAGCGGATTATAATAAGATATTCGCTTCTCCTATTATCACCGACCTTATGAAGGTCTTGGGCTGCGGTGTGGAGATCCAGGGCAAGAAGGCCAAGGATCTGTCCTCTTTTGATATTGATAACCTGCGCTGGAGCAAGGTGGTGATCTGTACGGATGCGGATGTGGACGGTTTCCAGATCAGAACCTTGATTCTCACCATGCTTTATCGTTTATGCCCCACATTGATCCGGGATGGTTATGTGTATATTGCGGAATCTCCGCTGTTTGAGATCAAGTATAAAGACGGCGGTAAAGAATATACTCAGTTTGCCTATAATGAGCAGGAAAAGACCCGCATTTTAAAGGAAATTGAAGGTAAGAAGTATACCCTGCAGCGGTCCAAGGGTCTTGGTGAAAATGATCCGGAAATGATGTCCATGACCACCATGGATCCGGAAACCCGACGGTTGATCAAGGTCATGCCGGAGGATGCCGAGCGTACTGCATATTACTTCGATGTGCTCTTAGGAGACAGTCTTAACGAGAGAAAGAATTTTATTGCAGAAAACGGCGCAAAATATTTGGAATTGGCTGATATTAGCTGAGGTAAACTATGGCACGAAAGAAAAAAGAACAGGAAGTAACTCCCAAAAAGGTTGATGCCAGCGGTGTAGTGGGACTTGTGGGCTCCACCACGGAGCAGGCTATTTCAGAGACCTTGGAGATCAATTACATGCCCTATGCTATGTCTGTGATCGTTTCCCGGGCCATTCCCGAGATCGACGGCTTTAAGCCTTCTCACAGAAAGCTGCTGTATACCATGTATAAAATGGGCCTTTTAAATGGCGGCAAGATCAAATCGGCCAATATTGTTGGTCAGACTATGCGGTTAAACCCCCATGGTGACGCTGCTATTTACGAAACTATGGTGCGTCTTGCCAAAGGCAATGAGACCCTTCTGCATCCTTTTGTGGATTCCAAGGGTAACTTTGGTAAGGTTTATTCCCGGGATATGGCATACGCAGCCGCCCGTTATACAGAAGCTAAGTTGGATGCTTTCAGCGCGGAGCTGTTTCGGGATATTGATTTGGATACGGTGGATATGGTGGACAACTACGATGCCACCATGAAAGAGCCTGCCTTGCTGCCCACCACATTCCCCAATGTTTTGGTCAATGCAAATCAGGGTATTGCCGTCGGCATGGCCAGTAATATCTGCTCGTTTAATTTGGCAGAGATTTGTGAGACCACCATTGCGTTAATGAATAATCCTGAGCATGATATTTTGGAGACCCTTTTGGGCCCGGATTTTTCTACCGGTGCAGAGCTTTTGTTCGATGAAGCCACCACCCGGGAGATATATACCACAGGCCGTGGCAGCTTTAAGCTCAGAGCAAAATGGCGCTATGAGAAAAAGGAAAATGTCATTGAGATATATGAGATTCCCTATTCCACTACCTGCGAAGCCATTATGGATAAAGTGGCGGAGCTGATGAAGGCCGGGAAGATCAAAGAGATCAACGACATGCGCGATGAGACTGATTTGGGCGGCTTGAAGCTGACCATCGACCTTAAGCGTGGGGTAGAGCCGGAAAAACTCATGCAAAAGCTATTCCGGTTAACGCCCTTGCAGGATAGCTTTGGTTGTAACTTCAATATTCTCATTGCCGGTATGCCCCGGGTTATGGGTGTTGGAGAGATTTTGGAGGAGTGGGCTGCCTGGCGTACAGATTGCGTAAAGCGCCGCATTTTCTTCCAGATCCAAAAGAAGGAAGACCGCTTGCATTTGCTTAAGGGCTTGGAGCGTATTCTTCTGGATATTGACAAGGCTATTGCCATCATCCGGGAGACGGAGCTGGAAAGTGAAGTCGTACCTAATTTGATGATTGGCTTCGGTATTGATGAGATCCAGGCTAATTATGTGGCGGAAATTAAGCTGCGTAATATCAACAAGGAGTACATTCTGAAGCAGACCCGTGCCATTGACGATCTGGAAAAAGAGATTGCTGAACTGCGGGATACGCTGGGCAGCTCCAGAAAGCTGAAGAATGTGATCATCGGTGAGCTGAAAGATGTTGCGAAGAAGTATGGCAAGCCCAGAAAAACCGAGATCGTTTATCAAATGGATGTTATGGAGGAAGAAGACGAAGCGGAGGATATTCCCGATTATCCTGTAACGCTCTTTATTTCTAAAGAGGGTTATCTGAAAAAGATCACCGCTCAAAGCCTGCGTATGTCCGGTGAACAGAAATTTAAAGAAGGGGACAGCTTGGCATTTTCTGTGGAGACCAATAACCGTGCAGAGATTTTGGTGTTTACGGATCAGGCGCAATGTTATAAATCCCGTCTGTCTGATTTTGATGACGGCAAGGCCTCTTTGCTGGGTGATTATCTGCCACAAAAGCTGGGCATGGATCCCGGTGAGAATGTGCTGCAGGTGATTTTGCCGGGTGATTACAAGGGCTTTATGATGTTCTTCTTTGAGAATGGTAAGGCTGCTAAAGTGCCTCTGTCCGCTTATGAGACCAAATCTAATCGCCGTAAGCTTACAGGTGCGTTCTCGGATAAGAGTCCCTTGAAGACCGCTATGGCGTTGACAGCAGAGCAGCAGGTGGCGGTGTATACTACCGATAACCGTGCGGCAGTGTTCTCTACGGCTTTACTGCAGCCTAAAACAACCAGGAATACCATTGGCGTAAATGTGGTATCTTTAAAGAAAAAGGCGGTAGTCAGCTATGCTGTGCTGCTGGAGGGGAGTGGGATTACCAATGCCAGCCGCTATCGCTGCAGAACGCTCCCCACTGCCGGCGCATTGATGAAGGAGGAGGACTCTGCAGAAAAACAAATCAGTTTTGATGTGTGATCAATGGGAGGATGCATATGAAAGTAAAATCTCACTTCTGGCTGGATATTTTAAAAACGGTTGTTGGCTGCGCCGTTTTCTCCCTTGGGCTTGATTTGTTTTTGATTCCCAATGGGCTCAACAGCGGCGGTATTTCCGGTCTCGCTATGATCATCCGTGAATGGATTGGCTTTGGGTCAGTGGGTACCATTTCATTGGTTTTAAATTTGCCCCTTTTTGCTTTGGCAGGCTTGAAGATCGGTAAAAAATTCTTTTGGGGCTCTTTGTTGGGAATGATACTGTTATCGCTGTTTATCGATTTGTTTTCCTATTTGCCTCAGATTGAAACGGAGCCTTTATTGGGAGCCATTTACGGCGGTGTGATTTGCGGCTTGGGCGGCGGCATCGTGTTTTCGTCCGGTCATTCTACAGGTGGTTCTGATATAGTGGTGCGTTTACTGAAAAAGAAATGGCCCTTTGTATCTCTTGGAATATTTGTTACAGCATTTGATGTGGCGGTCGCCATTTTGACCGGCGTGGTATTTCATGATGTTACCACTGTTCTTTACTGTATTATTTCCGTGTTTGTAACCGGACGGATCGTGGATGCTGTGATCTACCGTTTTGATTATTCAAAGGTAGCGTTGATCGTAACGGACCACTATAAAGAAGTTGCCCGGCGTTTGGGCGAGGAGCTGCATCGTGGCGCCACTTTTTTGGAAGGTGAGGGAAGTTACAGCGGCACACCGAAAAAGGTCGTGCTGACCGCTGTCAAACAGCATCAGGTCACAGAAATGAAGAATATTGTTTCTGAGATCGATCCCAATGCGTTTATCATTGTGCAGGAGGCCCACCAGGTTTTAGGCGATGGCTTTGCCCGATATTCTAAAGATTCGTTATAATAACAACGGAGAGGGGGTATTACCCCCTCTCTGCTTTTTAAGAATAAATCATTTTTTATTTTTTGTGTTTTATCTATTGACATTTTTACAAAACATGCTATAATCAGTTTCGTTCCGCGGGTGTAGCTCATCCGGTAGAGCGCCACCTTGCCAAGGTGGAGGTAGCGAGTTCGAGCCTCGTCACCCGCTCCATAATAAAAGGTCGCCAATAGGCGGCCTTTTTTCTTTACTTGAAAATAAGATAATGAAATCCCCGCACCGTGGTGCGGGGATTGTGATTATTGACCCTGGCCTAAAACCAGATCAAAGGGCAGATACTTGGTGTTGCCGATCGCAGTGGTAACAGGCTCCATCAGACCGTTATACCAGCTGTCCAAAGCTTCAGTACGCAGGTCCTCAGTAATGTTGTAGGTGCGGTAGTCTACATCATGACGCTTTACATAGTACATGATGTGGTAGCCGTATTCAGTCTCAACAATGTCAGTCTGACCGGGTTCGCGCTTGCTGTCGATGCACCAGTTCAGGAAGTTTTCCATATAGTTGGACTTTTCGTAAACGCGCTCATACAGACCGCCGGTCTGCTTGGAGCCTTCGTCCTCGGTGTTCTTGGTTACCAGAGCAGCGAAGCTATCCTCGGTAGCCTCACCGTCCTGCCATTCCTTCAGCAGCTTCTCTGCTTTTTCCTTAGCAGCAGCCTTCATTTCGTCGGTAACCTCTGCCTCGTCATCGTCGGTGAACTTCACCAACAGGTGACGCACATCGGACATGGCGTACTTGTTGTCGGTCATGCCTTCGTAGCATACCACATAGTAGCCCTTCAGCTCGCTGGTTTCCTTGCCATCGGCATCGGTAGAGGTGGTCTTATATTCGAATACTTCAATATCGCCCTCTGCGCGGTCCTTATTGGCGACCCATTCCTGGTAAGCAGCGTTGATTTTGTCGTAGGAAGTGTAGTGAGAATGGCTGGCCTTCTGATCCTTCTTGCCTGCAATCTCCAGTTCAGCAACAGCAGCTTCAAATGCTTCTGCGTTTTCGCAGGCAGCCAGCTGATCGGCGATCTCCTTGGCCTTTGCCTTGGCAGCAGCGATCTGCTCTTCAGTGTACTCAGGCTCTTTCTTTTCGTCCTCAGTCTTGTTGGGTTCAGTTGCCTCAGTGGTAGGTTCAGTTGTGTCAGTAGTGGGTTCAGTGGTATCTTCAGTAGCGTCAGTGGTAGGCTCGGTTGCTTCAACAGACTCCTCTACAGGCTCCTCGGTAGCCTCAAGATACTTGGTGTAGTCAACGGTGTAGTATACAAAATCGTATGCGTTGTAATTCTCAGGTGCTTCATCGTTCTTCTCAGTGATGTCTGCTTCTGTGAAGTTCAGATCGCTGTTGTATTTTGCATAGTAGTTTTCGGCCAGCAGGTTTCTCTCAAGATACTTAACATAGGAGGAAACGCTTGCTCCAGTGCCGTACTGGCTGCGCAGATAAGCAGTGCCGCTGGTCAAACCGCTGAACTGTGCGTACAGATCCAGGTTAGACTCCACATTCTTCAAGGATTCTTTGTCTTCGTCGCTCAGAGCAAAACCGGCCTTCTCGGCAGCGGCAGCCAGAACATAATCCCGCTTTGCGCGTTCAACAGCAATGTCCATGAAGTAATCTGCCCAGGTCTTGTTTTCCTTTTCGTCATAGACCTGATCTTCCAGGGGCTTGGTGGTATCCAGACCCATCATCTGGAACATAGACTGTGCATATTCGCCGTACTGGTTATACACATTGTTAATGGAGTCGATGTAATAGTAATTCATTTCGATGCTGTCGATCTTTTCATCGCCAACAGTCGCTGCAACGGTGAATTTTTCCATCCAACCGTTGGTGGTGATGCCGTCATAGACCACAATGCCCACATAGGCGCAGATCACAACAGCAATGGCGGCCACAAATAAAATAGTATTTCTTTTGAATTTTTTGGCCTCGACCCGTTCCTTTTGCTGTTTTTCAGTCAGGAACTCGGCATTTTGCTCCTTGCGGAGCTTTTTCTTGCTGGATGCACTCATTTGATCAATTCCTCTCGTTCGATTGGTTACATATGCGATTTAACGCATAGACTTGCATATTATAACCGATTTGCTGCACAGTTTCAAGTATTTTTCTTGGAAATAAAAAATAAAAGGAAAAAAATTTACATTTTTTGCCGATATATATAAAAAGGGGAGAGCCGAAACTCTCCCCAAACCCGCTTTAGCCGTGAGTATCCAATTATGACCTGCACGAAATGGCAGGTGGGTTGCCGCTCGCGGTTTTAGCTGCTCCCAACGTCCACCTATCGTCAAAGCGTAGGCGGGAGGTCTGCAATCCAACCGTGAAGTCTAACATCCCGATTAAATGATGTGGGTCCAAAAGGACACTACACGCACCAAGCAGGCAAAGCTTGTAAATGCTTATTCGTCCTCGTCTTCTTCGTATAACAGATCCATGATCTGATTGTACACAGTTTCCAATTCTTCTTCGTCCTCGATTGCGCAGAGGATTGGTTCGCCATCCTCCTCCACGGATTTGAGAATACTGACCTCCATGGATTGTTCTTCTTCGCTTCCTGCTGGGATCACAGCCAAATAGGAAAAGCCGTTATACTCAAGGGTGGTGAGGACTTCCAGTTCAAATTCCGTGCCGTCTTCATCCACAATGGTCATAAAATCAGAGCCGTAATGATTATCCATATGCTACCTCCGCAAGATGTCTATCTACTCCGATTGTATCCTAATGTGAAAAGAAAATCAAGACAGAAAATCCTCCAAAAGTCGGCTCAGTTCTTCCGGACTGTTATACACTATGCCATTTTGCAGTGCTTGCTGGTCTTTTAAAGGATATAAATGGGCGTGATAGGGAAGAATTAAAAGAGGACCGGAAACGGCGGAATCATATAAGGCCAGGTAGCCGTTGTGAATACCTAAATAACAGATTGCGCAAATTATAATCGTCAATAATTGCTTTTTCATTATGGCAGCATCCTTTATATTATTCTCCATATCTCTATTCTTTGCGTAAATTCATGGTTTATTAAAAAAATAGGTCTTTCGTTTTTGAACTGAATATGCTATAATGTTATGAACTATGGTGTGCTCGTATGCCATTTGAAAATAATTTTGTTTCTGTAAGAGGCTGTTAAGCTTATATTTACGGAGGTTTTTATATGGAATCCAATAATAAGAAAAATATTCGTGAAAGGTTTACAGACATTTTCCGGAACGCTTATCGGGTGTGGACAGCCGTATATGGCGTTTTGAAGGTTGCTGCCGGTGCAATTGTTACAGTAGCGCTGATTTGTTTAATTTGCGTGTTTGTGTTTGTAAATATCGTTGCAGGATATCTGGAGCAGGATATAATGCCCAACGCAGATATTAGTTTGGGCGATCATGATGTGGAGCTCAATTCTTATCTTTATTGCGTGGATGACGGCGAATTTGTTATGTATCAAAAGATTTTCGCAACCGTCAACCGGGAATGGGCTCCTTATGACCAGATCCCCAAGAATATGGTTAATGCTGCCATTGCTATTGAGGATAAGCGGTTTTATGAGCACCAGGGTGTGGACTGGATTACCACCTTTAAGGCTATTGTCCGTATGTTTTTTGGCAATGACGACGCCGGTGGCTCCAGTATTACCCAGCAGTTGGTAAAGAATGTTACAAAGGAGTCCGGCGTTACCGTTCAGCGTAAGGTTTTGGAGATATTCAAAGCTATGGAGCTGGAACGAAAATATAATAAAGAGCTGATCATGGAGCATTATCTCAACGAGATATACCTGGGGCAAAGCTGTTACGGTGTTCGTGCGGCAGCTTCTGCTTACTTCGGTAAGGAGCTGGAAAAGCTGACTTTGGCGGAGTGTGCTGCAATTATCAGCATTACCAATGCGCCTACCTTCTATGACCCCTATCAGAATTTTGATAACAATAAAGACCGTAAGGAAGATGTCCTTTGGTCGATGAAAGAGCAGGGACTGATTACCGTTGATGAATACCAGGAAGCTTTAAATCAGGAGTTGGTTTTAAAGCGTGGTATTTCTTTGGAAGATACCATGATTACCTGTAAGAACGAATCCTGCAATTATCGTGATATCGTTAGCACTTTGACACAAACCAATAACAAATACTATTGCCCGGATTGCGGAGATCCCATTGATATTAAGAATATTAATTCTGAGGATGTGTATTCCTGGTATACCGATACTGTGCTGGAAGATGTGGCTATGGCTCTTGCTGCCAAGGATGGCATGGAGTGGAACAGAACAACCCGGCAGATTTATATGCAGCAGATTCAGTCCGGAGGATACCATATTTACACCTGCCTGGATCTGGATGTGCAGGCCCAGGTGGATAAGATATATAAGGATCTGGAGCAGATACCTGCGGACCGAAGCGGTCAGCAGCTGCAATCTGCCATTGTAATCAAGGATAACAGCTCCAATGATATTGTGGCTATGTCTGGCGGCGTTGGTGCAAACAAAGAGTTTGACGACTGGAACAGAGCCACCGATGCCAGCCTGCAGTCCGGCTCCGCAATTAAGCCCATCACGATTTATGCGCCAGCTTTTGAGTCTGGCAAGATCACACCCGCAACGGTTATTAAGGATATGCCGTTGAGCTATAACATTGTGTCCACCGGTCCTTATCCCAAAAATGACGACAGAAAGTATAATTATTCCAAAACAGTTCTTGCCGGTGTCACTTCTTCCACCAATGCGGTTGCCGCGCAGGTGCTTAATAAGATATCCGCTCAGTATTCGTATACATTTGCCAAGGAGAAATTTGGCATGTCCACTCTGGTGGATAATTACACCGATAAAAACGGCACTGTGCATTCCGATAAGAGTGTGGCAGCGCTTGCTTTGGGCGCGCAGACCTGGGGTGTATCGGTCCGTGATATGGCGGATGCGTTCGGTACCTTTACCAACAGCGGCACCTATGTTAAGGGCCGTACTTTCACCCGCGTATATGATACCGACGGAAATCTGGTGTTGGACAATGAACAGCAGACCCGGGATATCCTCAGCAAGAAAACTGTGGATTATATGAACTATTGCCTGGTCAGCGCCACCCGTGGCGGTACTGGAAATGAGGCAGATCTGAGCCGCACACTTGGCATTTCCACAGCCGGTAAGACCGGTACGACCGCTAACTCCAAGGACCGTTGGTATTGTGGCTTCACCGGATATTATACTGCAGCGGTTTGGGTCGGTTATGATTCCCCTGAGGTTATTCGTCTGGTCAATGGCGGCAACCCTGCTGCTCAGCTTTGGAAGAAGGTCATGCAGCCGATTCACAAAGGTCTTTCCAATAAGCAGCTTTATAATTCCGGTGCTTTGAAGCAGGTCTCTGTGTGCCTGGATTCCGGCTTGATCGCAACGGATGCCTGTAGAGCAGATGTTCGCGGTATTGAGCGTGTGGCTGTAGCGCCCGTTTATTCCGGAGATGCTCCCAGCGGTGTTTGCGATAAGCATGTTATGGTTGAATATTGCGTCAGCGGTGAGGGCGTTGCAAACGAGTATTGCAAGCATTTCGCTGAGGTCGATACCGAAGTAAAGTTGGAAAAGAAGTCGTTGGTCAAGCTGACCCCTGATGATCTGGAAGAGCTTTTAAAGTGCAAGAAATATGGTCTTGCTGAGGATTTTTTGAAGGATCAGTATGTATGGCTGACGGATAAGAACGGTAATGACAAGACCTTTAAGGGCTTTTTGAATGATTCCAATTACGGAGAGGATGCACCCTATATTGTTTGCAAGGAGCATACGAAGGAAGCTTGGGAAAAATACCAAAAGGAAAATGCCACAGACCCCGAGAATCCTGATGAAGATGATAACTGGGGTGGAATTATTTTCCATTGATAATGTGAGGAAGCAGAATGATTTGGATTTCTGATGAATGGAAGGATTATGAGGTGTTGGATACCTCAAACGGTGAACGGCTGGAACGCTGGGGTAAGTATGTTCTGGTTAGACCGGATCCTCAGGTGATTTGGAATACACTCCATGCAGATCCCCGATGGAAAAAGTATGATGCACGGTATGTCCGTTCTTCTACCGGAGGTGGTCATTGGTCTGAGCACCATCTTCCGGAGCGGTGGCAGATTCGTTACAAAGATTATTTGACATTTAATATTAAGCCAATGAATTTTAAGCATACAGGCGTATTTCCCGAGCAGGCTGCCAATTGGGATTTTATCCGGGATAAGGTAGCAGGTGCAGGAAAACCTGTTCGTGTTTTGAATCTGTTCGCCTATTCTGGCGGCGCCACATTGGCTGCTGCGGCAGGTGGCGCGGAGGTTTATCATGTGGATGCATCTAAGGGCATGGTTGCCTGGGCAAAAGAAAATGCCCAGGCTTCCGGCTTGGCAGATCGTCCGATTCATTGGATCGTGGATGATTGCGGGAAGTTTATTCAGCGGGAGATTCGTCGTGGCCGCCGTTATGACGGTATAATTATGGACCCTCCTAGCTATGGCAGAGGCCCCAGCGGTGAAATATGGAAAATGGAAACTAGTTTTTATCCTTTTTTACTGGAGGTTGCCAAGCTGCTGACAGATGATCCGCTGTTTGTGATCATTAATTCTTATACCACGGGACTTGCGCCTTCCGCGGTGGGTTATGCCTCGGATGTGGTATTTGGCGCTGACCATGGTGGACATACGCAGGTGGGCGAGTTGGGCCTTCCTGTAAGCGCATCCGGACTGGTACTGCCTTGCGGCAGCACAGGTAGATGGACACCGTAAATATGAGTATAGCCGATTGTTCAAACCGGCAGGAGAGAGTATATGGGACTGGCTTTATCTGTAAATCATTTAGAGTTTTCCTATCCCGGCACAGAGGATTTAAACGCTGTCCCGGTTTTTGAGGATTTTAACTTAACGGTTGAAGAGGGGAGCTTTGTGGCTGTCCTTGGAGGCAATGGCTGTGGGAAATCCACCCTTGCCAAGCATTTTAATTCCATATTATTGCCCTGCGGTGGTAAGGTTTGCGTTTATGGCATGGATACTTCGGATGAACAAATGCTCATTGCCATACGCAGAACGGTTGGCATGGTGTTTCAGAATCCGGATAATCAGATCGTTGCCAATGTGGTAGAAGAGGATGTGGCTTTTGGCCCCGAGAATTTGGGAGTTGACAGTGCGCAGATCCGCCATCGTGTGGATGAGGCATTAAAGCAGGTGGGTATGTATGACTACCGGGAGCACGCGCCTCATTTATTGTCCGGCGGTCAGAAGCAGCGTGTGGCAATTGCGGGTGTGATAGCGATGGAACCCAAGTGTATCATTTTAGATGAGCCAACTGCCATGTTGGATCCCCGTGGACGCCGTGAGGTTATGGACACAGTTCTTCGGTTAAACCGGGAAAAGGGAATCACGGTGGTTTTAATCACTCATCATATGGATGAAGCCGCTATTGCGCAGCGGGTTGTGGTGCTTCATAACGGACAGGTGTCCGCTGACGGTACACCGCAGGAGGTATTTTCCCAGGTGGAAAAGCTTCACAGTATTCGTTTGGCATCTCCGGAAACGGTTGAGCTTTGTTGGCTTTTAAATAAAGAAGGGTATGATTTGCCCTTGGACCGATTGAGTGCAGAAGAATGTGCGCAGACACTCTATGAAGCCTTTGCGTAATCCTTGGCAATGTGAGGTTTGACCCACAGGAGGAAGATATAGTGGCACCTATTTTAGAGGTTAAAAACCTTAACCATGTCTATAGCGCCGGAACACCTTTTCAGCATGTTGCTTTGCAGGATGTAAGCTTTCAGGTGGATAAAGGAGAATTTATTGGCATTATCGGCCATACCGGTTCCGGAAAGTCCACCTTGATGCAGCATTTGAATGGACTTTTGAAACCTACATCCGGTTCTATTTTGCTTAATGGCGAGGATATTTGGCACAATAAAAAACTGACAAGACAATGCCGTTTTCAGGTAGGCCTGGTGTTTCAGTACCCGGAGTATCAGCTTTTTGAGGAAACGGTATATAAAGATATTGCTTTTGGTCCTAAAAATATGGGGTTAAAAGAAGATGAAATAGACCGTCGTGTTCGGGAAGCTGCTGGCTTTGTG
This sequence comes from Faecousia sp., assembly GCA_045591335.1. Taxonomy (GTDB): domain Bacteria; phylum Bacillota; class Clostridia; order Oscillospirales; family Oscillospiraceae; genus Faecousia. The sequence continues at coordinate 17,843 of JAZNSR010000104.1, read as the reverse complement.
GGATTAAACGATCGGCAGCTGGAAATGTCGCCTTTTGATCTTTCCGGTGGCCAAAAGCGACGGGTGGCCATTGCTGGCGTGATTGCTATGGAACCAGAGGTTTTAATTCTGGACGAGCCAACCGCCGGACTGGATCCCGAAGGCAGGGAAGAGATCCTTGCCAATATTTCCGCTTATCATAAGGCGAAAAATGCAACCATTATGATGGTGAGCCATTCCATGAGCGATGTTGCGCGCCTGACGCAGCGCCTTTTGGTAATGTGTGATTCCAGACTGGCAATTGATGGTACACCTGAGCAGGTGTTTACTCGTGCAGAGGAATTGACCGCCATGGGTCTGGATATTCCTGAGATCACCCAGGTGTTTTTGCGGCTGCAAAAAATGGGGCTGCCTGTGACTCCTGTTTACTCGGTTTCTCAGGCTGCCGAACAGCTGAAAAAGCTAAAGGGAGGGACTGATCATGCTTAAAGACATTACTTTGGGTCAGTTCTTTCCCGGCAATTCTTTGGTGCATAAAATGGATCCCCGTACCAAGCTTTTGTTCTTGGTGCTTTATATTGTTGCACTGTTTTTGGCTACTGATTGGATTTCTTACGGGATCATGTTTGCGTTTTTGGTGATTATTATTGCCGTTTCCAGAATTCCGCTGAAGTCTGTCGTTTCCGGCATGAAGCCGCTGGTTATGATTCTGATTTTTACCGGTCTTTTAAATTTGTTTTTTACAGGCGGTGAAACGGTGCTGTTCTCCAAATGGTTTATTACCATTACCTTGGAGGGATTATATAGGGCAATTTTTATGGTGCTGCGGATTTTAATGCTGATCACCTGCACATTTTTGCTGACCTATACCACCTCACCCATTGCTTTGACAGATGGATTGGAATCTTTGCTTAGTCCATTGAAGAAGCTTCGCCTTCCGGTTCATGAGCTATCCATGATGATGTGTATTGCTTTGCGGTTCATCCCTACTTTGATTGAGGAGACTGATAAGATCATGAGCGCTCAAAAGGCCAGAGGTGCGGATTTTGAAAGTGGAAATCTAATTCAGCGGGTGAAGGCTTTGGTGCCGATTTTAGTGCCTTTGTTTATCAGTTCTTTCCGCCGTGCGGATGAATTGGCAACTGCTATGGAATGCCGCTGCTACCATGGCGGTGAAGGCCGCACAAAAATGAAGGTCCTTCGCTATCACGCCAGGGACTATTTGGCGCTGATTGTTGGAGTTTTGCTTTTGGCAGGAATGATTGTATTGTATCAAATTGCTCTGAGAGGTGGACATGCGTAATATTGCATTGATTTTAACCTATGAGGGCACTGCGTATCATGGTTGGCAGGCGCAAAAGAATTTAGCAACTGTTCAGCAAACATTAGAAAAAGCCATAGCAATGATTACCGGAAAGCCGACCCATGTAACTGGCTGTGGCCGTACGGATGCGGGTGTTCATGCCCGGTGTTATGTGGCTAATTTCCGTACGGAGTCTACGATTCCGGTAGATCGTCTGCCGTATGCGCTCAATACTCATTTGCCCGTGGACATTGTTGTGACGAAGGCCTTTGATGTGCACGAAGCTTTTAACGCCATTGGTTCCTGCGCACGAAAGGAATACACCTATACGATTTATAATTCCAGGCTGAAGGATCCGTTTTTTGTGAACCGAGCCTGGTTTTATCCCAAACACCTGGACGAAACTATTATGCAGGCTGCAGCTTCTCAATTTGTGGGCACCCATGATTTTGCAGCAGTGCGATCTGTTGGAACGGATGTGAAATCCACCGTTCGTACAGTATATTACTATAATGTGGAGCGTAAGGGGAATATTATTGAACTGAAGGTCTGCGCTAACGGCTTTTTATATAATATGGCGCGGGCTATGGCCGGAACGGTGGTATATGCGGCAGAAGGAAAGATATCTCCGGAGCAGATCGGTGATATCCTGGCTTCCGGTAACCGCACAGCTGCCGGTCCAACAGTACCAGCCGGCGGTTTGTATATGACCCATTTGTGGTATGATGATGGCATTTGTAAATTTGAATGTCCAGATGGTACTGTGATTGAATAATTTTACCGGGCGCGTTGCCCGAAACCCTGGGAGTGATAAGAAATGCAACCGAAATTGTGTTCTAGATGTAAAAAAAACATGGCCGTGGTCTTTATTACAAAGATCGAAAACGGCGTTACTATGAATGAAGGTTATTGCCTCAAATGTGCCCGCGGATTGGGCTTGCCCCAAATCGATGAAGCGGTGAAGCAGATGGGCTTTTCTGAAGAGGATCTGGATAGCCTCAGCGAAGAAATGAGCAGTATGTTCGGTCAGCTGGACCAGCCTTCTGATAATGACGATGGGGATGAGATGGATAGCCAGACCGCCACTTTCCCTCTGCTCAATCAACTATTTGGAGGCAATATGCCTAAGGCTAAGTCTGCCGATACTCCTGTGCCTAAGTCAGAAGAAGCTGACCAGCAGGAGCAGACCGGTAAGAAAAAGAAATCCAAACACAAATTCCTGGATAATTACTGTATGGATCTGACTGGCAGAGCTAGAGAGGGTAAGTTGGATAAGGTGATTGGCAGAGATGTGGAGACGGAGCGGGTGATTCAGATTTTAAACCGCCGCCAAAAGAACAATCCCTGCCTTATCGGTGAGCCCGGTGTGGGTAAAACTGCCATTGCTGAAGGTTTGGCGCAACGGATCGCTGATGGAAATGTTCCTTATAAGCTTAAGGATAAAGAAGTATTTTTGCTGGATCTGACTGCGCTGTGGCAGGCACACAATTCCGCGGTCAGTTTGAGAGCCGTATGAAAAGTTTAATTGCCGAGGTGAAGGCCTGCGGCAATATTATCCTTGTAATTGATGAAGTGCATAATTTGGTGGGTGCCGGTGACGCGGAGGGGTCTATGAACGCTGCGAACATTTTAAAGCCTGCGTTGTCCCGTGGTGAGATTCAGGTTATTGGTGCCACCACCTTTAATGAATACCGGAAACATATTGAAAAAGATGCTGCCTTAGAGCGCCGTTTTCAGCCGGTTTCTGTTGCCGAGCCCACCATTGAAGAGGCTTGCCAGATCATGCAGGGTGTTGCAAAAGCTTACGCCCAGTTTCATGGCGTTACGATTTCTCCGGAGATCGCTCGCCAGTGTGTGATTCTTTCTGAACGCTATATTACTGATCGTTTTTTGCCGGATAAAGCCATTGACCTTTTGGATGAAGCTTGCTCTGATCTGAATTTGCGCTGCAAGGAAATCTCTGAACTGGCAGAGCTGAAAAAAGAACGGGATGATTATGAGCTGGAGCTAAGAATGCTCACAGAAGATACGGAAAATGAGCATTATGAACGCTTGGCTTTGATTCGAAGCAAGCTTTGCAAGATTGCTGACCGCATTGAGGAACTGGATAAGATCCCCGCACCGGCGGTTACTATGGAGAATCTTGCCAGAATCATTGAACTGTGGACGAAGATTCCTGCAAGTAAGATCAAAGCGCAGGAGTATGAACAGATCCGCGGCCTGGCAGATCGCCTAAAGATGCATGTCGTGGGGCAGGATGAGGCAGTGGATGCGGTTGCAAAGGCCATTCGTAGAAACCGTGTTGGCATTAGCCCCAAAAAGCGTCCCGTATCTTTTATTTTTGTTGGCCCAACAGGTGTGGGCAAAACAGAGCTGGTTAAGTGTTTAGCCAATGATCTGTTTGATTCTGTGGATGCGCTGATTCGCTTGGATATGTCGGAGTATATGGAAAAGCATACAGTGTCAAAACTAATTGGATCGCCTCCCGGTTATGTTGGTTATGATGAAGCCGGTCAGCTGACAGAGAAGATTCGCAGAAAGCCTTATAGCGTGGTGCTGTTTGATGAGATCGAGAAGGCGCATCCGGATGTTTTGAATATTCTTTTGCAGGTTTTGGATGATGGACGGATCACCGACGCTCAGGGCAGAGTGGTGAATTTTGAAAATGCTATTATTGTTATGACTTCCAATGCCGGCTCAGAGGGCAGGGTTGGCGGTCTCGGTTTTGGTAAGACAGACCGTGATCAGACTCAGGAAAAGACTATGAAGGCCCTTAAGGAATTCCTGCGTCCGGAATTTATTAATCGTGTGGATGAGATCATTACCTTTAATCATTTAACGGAAGAGAATTTCCTGGGTATTGCAGATATTATGCTGGAGGAATTGAAGATTAGTCTTGCAGACCGGGGATTGTCCTTCACCTGGAACGAGGATGTGCGGCAGAAGCTGGTAAAATTGGCTTATTCTGTGACATACGGTGCCCGCAATCTGCGCAGGACCATTCAGCGTCAGCTGGAGGATCCCATTTCTGAGCAGATCATTGCGTCCTTTGAGCATCCTATCAGCATTATCACCGCATCGGTTGAAAATGACGAAATTCAAATTACCGTACAATAATAAAGGGAGCTGGCCTTAAATAGCCAGCTCTCCTTTTTTAGAGCATATCCATTTCCTGGCAAAGCTTGTCAGTTGCCATCCATGCGGCGTCCTCGATTTTATCTGCTGCTTTTTCCGCAAGCTTTCTCGTGGGGTTGCTTTTGGGCATCATTAAAACGGCAACCGCACCTGCTGCCGCGCCGAGACCCAGTCCAATAGCTAATCCGGTTAATTTCATATTCTATTCCTCCTTCCGTGATTAGTATGCCCACAATGGCAAGATATTTTGAAATGTTTTTATTTGCAAATAGGATAATTTGTGGTAATATAGAAAAAAGGAGGAGATTTTATGGCTATTGACAGACTCCAGGAAAAGATCCGTAAATTAAAATGCCCGATTGTTGTGGATTTTACTGCGGAGAAATCCCATATTCCCCAGCATATTTTGCTGCAGGAGCATGATTTTCTTCATGGTTACGGTCGGTTCTGTATTGAATTGTTGGAAGCTTTGTCCGGCAAGATTCCAGCTGTTCGTTTCTCCTTCGGTCAATTTGCGGCCCTGGGAACAGAAGGCCTTGTTTTGCTTGGCAGATTGCTGAACCGATCTGAGCAATTGGGTTATTATGTAATTATGGATGTTCCGGAAGGATTATCTGCTTTTGCAACCCAGAATATGTGCAATTATCTGAATGCGTCGGAATCCGGTTTATATTTTGACGGATTATTGACTGCTGCATATATCGGTACAGATGCAATAAAGCCTTATGTTGCGGCTATGAAAGAGAGTAACAAGGATTTATTTGTGATGGTCAGGTCAGCGAATAAGACCGCGCCGGAACTGCAGGATCTTTTGACTGGTGGCCGTTTAGTGCATATGTCTTTGGCTGATCAACTAAATAGAATTGGTGCACCGTTGATTGGCAAGTGTGGCTATTCCCGTATTGCAGCGGTTGGGGCAGCGTCCTCTGCTGATAGTCTGTGTAATTTACGGACAAAGTATAAGAATTTGTTTTTACTGTTGGATGGGGGCGATTATCCCAATGCCAATGCAAAAAATTGCAGTTTTGCATTTGATGCTTTGGGGCATGGTGCCGCTGCCTGTATGGGCTTGAGTATTACCGCAGCATGGATAGAAGAGGGAACAGAGGGCGAAAACTATTTGGATTCTGCCTGTGCTGCTGTAGAACGGTTAAAAAAGAATTTGCTTCGATATATTACAGTTTTATAAAAGAAAAATCGGGGAATTCCCCGATTTTTTCTTTATGGCATAATCCGCATTCTGGATGAGGGAGCGGTATTTTCTGTGTTTCCGGTTGTGTCAGTTGTTTCTCCAATAAAACCGTCGTCATCCGGACGGAAGGATGTGCCTGGTACATTTGGCTCTGTGGTTACGATTGTAGGCATTGTGGTTACAACCGTAGGCATGGAGCTGGTGCCATCTGTTACTTCGGGCATGTCGCTGCTTCTACAAGCGGAAAATGTCAGCGTCAGCAATAGTGCAATTGCAATCACACCGTATTTTTTCATAATGCGCCTCCTTGTAATGGATTTCGCTTATAGTATTTCCAGTTGCGTTTAAAATAAACGGATTTGAATTACCTTTTTCTATTTTAATTTCGATTTACACTTGCTATTTTTACATGATTCTAGTATAATATACAAAAATAATGAAAAGGGGATCGCTTTATGAAGAAGCTTTCTGTTAAGAAAAATGTTGAATGCATGGCATGTCTGGAATGTGTTCGTGCTTGCTCTACTGCTTTTTATAAGGAGTTTCATCCTGATCTGAGCTGTATTCAGATTGTGGCAAAAGGCTCCGGTGCAAAGCCGATGACCTGCATTCAGTGCGGTAAGTGCATGCGCGCTTGTGAGCATGGTGCTATTACGCAGAATCCTAAAACTGGTGTGTACATGATCAATAAGAAGCTCTGCATTTCTTGCGGCGCTTGCGTGGAGGCTTGCCCCATGAAGGTTATGGTGCTGAAGCCTGAAAATCCCGCTTCTAAGTGCATTTCCTGCGGTATTTGCGTAAAGGCTTGCCCCATGGAGCTTTTGGAGATCGTAGAAAAATAATTGTTATTTTCCTCCCGGCGCAATGCGCCGGGATTTTTTTGCAAAAAATACGAAAGTTACAGAAAATTTCGTTTTGTAATAATTGCATATTTCCCTGGAATATGCTATACTGAGTAAGATCATACACCCGGAGGCGTTTATGATGGAATTAACAGCATTTCAGTTAAAAATAGCAACTTTATTTCCGCAAATAGAGATGAAATACAATGAGCACATGTCCAAGCATACTTCCTTTAAAATTGGGGGTCCTGTGGAGGTCATGGCTTTTCCAAAAAGTACAAATGAATTATCTGATTTATTAAAACAGTCCGCATTATTGGACTGCAAACCTGCTATTTTAGGAGCAGGCACCAATGTGCTTGCTCCGGACCATGGGATTTCGGGACTTGTTATTTGCCTGAAGGATTGTTTGGATGGCATGGAGCGGTTGGATGAAAGCCATATTCGTGTAGCTGCCGGCGTTACCATGACCAGAGCGGCAGTATATGCTGCCGGCTTGGGTTTGAGCGGTATGGAATTTGCCCATGGCATTCCTGGTACGGTCGGTGGCGGTGTGTTTATGAATGCAGGCGCCTATGGCGGCGAGATCAAAGATATTTGCAAAAGTGTGGATGTGATGGATTCTGAGGGGACTATTCATACTTTCACTGCTGAGCAAATGCAGTTTTCCTATCGGCATAGCTGCCTGGAACAATCCGGAGGAATTGTGGTTAGTGCTGTGTTTGAACTTTTACCTAATTCGCCAGCATGTATCCGGGCACAAATGCAGGAGCTTGCAAACCGCCGTAAAGCTTCTCAGCCCTTGGATAAGCCATCTGCCGGATCGGCATTTAAGCGCCCTGCAACTGGATATGCTGCAGCCTTGATCGATCATGCAGGTTTAAGGGGATTTCGTATCGGCGATGCTGCCGTATCTGAAAAGCATACTGGCTTTGTAGTGAATTTGGGAAATGCCACTGCCTGCCAGGTAAGAGAAGTTTTGCAAACCGTTGCTGAAAAAGTCAAAGAGAATTCCGGTGTGGAATTAGAACCGGAGGTTCGAATTTGGTAAGAAAGGAGGATGCCCTGTGGCTATTTCATTTTCTGCTAAGGCTAAGGCTGAAATATGTCGGCTTTTACCGCAAAAACGCTGCTGTGCTTTGGCACAGTGCTTTGGTATTTTGCTTTTTTGTAATTCTTTTGGCGCTGAGGGCATCCGTATTATAACTGAGAGCAAAGATTTTGCGCAGATCCTTCCTAAGCTTTTTAAGAAGGCCTTTAATATTTCTTTTGATATCCTTCCCGAAACAGATTGCTTCGGTAAAATGGTGTTTCAGATTACGGATCCGGCGAAACTGTACCTAATTATGGAGGCTTATGGTTTTGCCATTGCAGATACTGTGGCCTTGCATATCAATCTTCCCGTGGTGGAAGAAGATTGCTGCAAGTCTGCGTTTCTTCGTGGCGCTTTTCTAGCCGGAGGGTCTGCAACAGATCCGGAAAAGGGATATCATTTGGAGCTGACAACAACACATATCAGTGTTGCCAGAGAGGGTTACACTCTTATAGAAGAAGTTGTTGGCTTTTATCCTAAAACTGCCCAACGGGGCGGGGGACAAGTCCTTTATTTAAAGCATAGCGATCTTATTTCCGATTTTTTAACTTTTTTGGGCGCACCGGTTGCTGCTATGGGGATTATGGAAGCGAAGCTTGAGAAGGAACTTAACAATAAAGTTAACCGTCGGTGTAATTGTGATGACGCCAATACATCCAAGGTGGTAGAGGCTGCCCAGGAGCAGCTTTCGGCCATTCGTATACTGCGCCAAAAAGGTATGTTCGAACAGCTTCCTGCCAAATTGCAGGAGGCTATGGTTGCCCGGGAAGATAATCCGGAAGCTTCCTTAACAGAATTGGCATCTATGATGGAGCCGCCGATCACGAAACCCGCCATGAATCACCGGCTGAAAAAGCTTGTGCAGTTGGCCCAGGAGGTAAATACATGAGTTTTGTACATTTACATGTTCACTCTGAATATAGCTTGCTGGATGGCGCTTGCCGGATCAGTTCTATGATGGACCGGGTGAAGGAGATTGGGCAAAATGCCATTGCATTAACCGACCATGGTGTCATGTATGGCTGTATTGATTTTTATAAAGCGGCAAAGGCTGCTGGAATTAAGCCAATTATCGGTTGCGAGGTTTATGTTGCTCGTCGAGGTATGGAGGATAAGGTTCACGGCATTGATAATAAACGCTATCACTTGGTCCTTCTTTGCAAAGACCGTAAGGGGTATGAGAATCTTTGCTTTTTGGTCTCCGAGGCTCATACCCGGGGCTTTTATGGTCGTCCCAGGGTGGATTTGGCGCTTTTGGAACAGTATCATGAGGGCTTGATCGCGCTGTCTGCCTGCTTGGCAGGTGGCGTGTCTCAGCGACTTCTGGATGAGGATTTTGAGGGCGCAAAGGAATATGCACTGCGGATGTCCCAGATCTTTGGCCCTGACAATTTTTATCTGGAATTGCAGGATCATGGAATTGTTAAGCAGGGCTTTGTTAATCGAGGCTTAATCCGTATTGCAAAAGAGACCGGATTGCCCTTGGTGGTCTCCAATGACGCCCATTATCTGCGCAAAGAGGATGCTAAAATGCAGGATGTTCTTATGTGTGTGCAAATGGGCACTACATTGGATGATCCTAACAGAAAGCTGGAATTTGAAACTGATGAATTTTATTTGAAGAGTGAAGATGAATTGCGTCAGTTGTTTCCCGGCCTGGATGATGCCTTTGAAAACACAGTTAAGATCGCAGAACGGTGTAATGTAGAATTTGTCTTTAATGAATATCATTTGCCGTCTTTTCCTGTGCCGGAAGGGTATACTAACGAAGAATATTTTCGTAAGCTCTGCATGGACGGCTTCAAGGAGCGTTATCCTGATCCTCCGGAAAGCTATATGGAAAGATTGGAATATGAGATTGGCGTTATTAGCCGTATGGGCTATGTAAACTACTATTTGATCGTTTGGGATTTTATCCGATATGCCAAGGAATCCGGTATTCCCGTCGGGCCGGGCCGTGGCTCCGGCGCAGCGTCTATTGTGGCTTACTGTATGCATATTACAGAAGTGGACCCTATGAAATATTCGCTGATTTTCGAACGGTTTCTGAATCCAGAGCGTGTTAGCATGCCCGATTTCGATACGGACTTTTGCCAGGAACGCCGTGGTGAGGTTATTGATTATGTGACCCGGAAATACGGTGCGGACCGTGTGGCGCAGATCGTTACCTTTGGTACGATGGCGGCTCGAGGTGCCATTCGTGATGTGGGCCGCGTGCTGAATTTCTCTTATGCGGAAACTGATGTTGTGGCAAAGCTAGTACCTACTATGCCTTTGCATATCACATTAAAGGATGCTTTGCAGGTTGTTCCTAAGTTAAAGGAAATGTATGATTCTGATCCTCGGGTCAAGCAGCTGATCGATACAGCTATGAGCCTGGAGGGGATGCCCAGAAATACATCTACCCATGCGGCAGGCGTAGTGATCACGGCTGACCCCGTATGCAGCTATGTTCCCCTTTCCAGAAATGATGATACTATTGTAACCCAGTATACTATGACCACCATTGAAGAACTGGGCTTATTAAAAATGGATTTTTTGGGTCTTCGAAATCTTACGGTGATTCGGGATGCGGAAATACAGATTCAACAGCTGGAGCCGGGATTCTCTATGGATCATATTTCGGATGATGATCCGGAAACCTTCCAAATGCTGGCAGAGGGCAAGACCCAGGGTGTATTTCAGCTGGAATCTGCTGGTATGACTGGTGTATGCGTGGGTATGAAGGCGGATAGTATTGAGGACATTACTGCTATCGTGGCGCTTTACCGACCCGGGCCTATGGACTCAATCCCTAAATTTATTGAGAGCAAACTGAATCCCAGTAAGGTCACTTATAAATGCCCGCAGCTGGAGCCGATTCTGAAGGTTACCTACGGATGTATCGTTTACCAGGAACAGGTGATTGAGATATTCCGCCGTTTAGGTGGGTATACCATGGGACAGGCAGATAATATTCGCCGCGCAATTTCTAAAAAGAAAATGCAGATCATTGAGGCAGAACGCAAGGTTTTCGTGTACGGTGATCCGGATAAAGGCATTGCCGGGTGTATTGCTAACGGCATTCGTGAGCAAGTGGCGCAATCGCTGTATGATGAGATCGTTGCATTTGCGAATTATGCCTTTAACAAAGCCCATGCGGTTTGTTATGCGGTTGTTGCGTATCAAACTGCATATCTGAAATGCCATTACCCTCATCAGTATATGGCTGCACTTATGACTTCCGTGTTGGATTCTGCCAATAAGATCTCAGGATATATTGCCGAATGCAAGGAATTGGGAATCCCTGTGTTGCCGCCGGATGTTAATAGTTCTATTGATAATTTCGCGGTGGAAGGTAATGCCATTCGCTTTGGCTTGGGTGCAGTTAAGAATGTGGGCCGTGGCTTGATTCGTTCGATGGTTCAAAAGCGCCAGGAAGGCGGGCCATTCCGTTCTTTGGAGGACTTTATACAAAGAATGGGTGATGAGATTAATAAGCGGGCTGTAGAAAACTTTATCAAATGCGGCGCTATGGATTGTTTTGGCAACCATAGAAGTGAGTTGTTGTCGGTTTTTGAATCCATGATGGATAGCATCAATTCTTCCCGTAAGAAGAATTTAGAAGGTCAAATGGGGCTGTTTGCTATGGTGCAGGAGGATGCGGCTGCATCTATTCCTATTCCGCCGAAACCCGAACTTTTTAAAGCGGATTTGCTTCTTATGGAGAAGGAAACAACCGGTATTTATATTTCCGGACATCCCATGGATGATTATAGGATTCATTTAAAAAACACCAAGGTTGTTCCTATAGGAGATTTGATGGGCGAGGATTCCATTTATCGGGATGGCCAGATCATCAGTATTGCAGGCGTGGTGCAGTCCGTAAAATCCAAAACCACACGGAACAATTCTCAAATGGCGTATATTACGCTGGAGGATGATACGGCTGCTATTGAAATGCTGGCGTTTTCCAATGCATTTAATGAATATGGTGGTTATTTAAAGGTAAATACTCCGGTAGTGGTGATCGGAAAGGTTTCCTTACGGGACGAAAAAGATACTCAGCTGATCGTGAATCGTGTACGCCCCATGTCTGATTATGCAAATGGTGTCCCGGATGATGAGAATGATAATGTTCAAAAACCCATGGAAGGCACCTTATACTTGCGTTTACCTACAGAAGAGGGTGCGCTTTTCCCGCAGATTCGCAGTATTCTTCAAAAATTCCCTGGTAATAATCCGGTTGTTGTGTATTTTGAAGATACTAAATTGCGTCGTGGAAGTTTGTGCGGACTGAATCATGGATTGCTTACGGAGCTTAATGAACTTTTGGGTAAGGAGAATGTAGTAATAAAATAACTTTCCTTTTATTGGAAATTATGTTATGATATTAAGAGGATGTGTTGCCTTGAAAAGACTTATCAAGTTAATCGTTTTGCTGAGCTTGTTGGCAATATTCTTTTCCGGCTGTTCATTCAAGACAGTTGATGAAATGTATCGCTTACCCAAGCGCTCAGAGGCATTTTACGATCTTCAGATGGTGATGGACGCAGCCAGGGCTGGGCTGGATTATTGCGCACCTTTGGCTGGAGAACAGCGCCAAACAGTGCAGATGGCGGATCTGGATGGGGATTTGGAGGATGAATACTTGTTGTTTGCCAAGGGAACTTCCAATTTTCCGTTGCGTATATTGATTTTTGATAAAACCGAAGATTCTTATGTGCACATAGACACCATAGAAAGCAGCGGTAGTGCGTTTGATGTTGTGGAATATGTGCAGATGGATGAAAGACCTGGAATGGAATTGGTGTTTGGAAGACAATTGAACGATCAGGTGATTCGATCTTTGAGTGTATACACCTTCCGGGATGGACAAGCTCATCAATTGGTCAGTACCAACTATTCTAAATTCCTTACAGCAAATCTGAATGGAGATAAATATTCAGAATTGATTGTGATCCGTCCGGGTGACAGTTTGACCGATCACGGCATCGTGGAAATGTATAGTGTTGAAGATAACATTATGGAGCGCTCCGTTGAAGCCAGCATGTCCGCACCTGTGGATAATATAAAACGACTGCTGGTAGGTAAGCTTCATAATGGACAAACTGCGGTGTATGTTGCCAGCTCTGTGGGAGATTCCGCTTTGGTTACGGATGTTTATGCGTTGGTCAATGATAGCTTTACTAATGTTACTTTTTCCAACGAATCTGGCACCAGCGTAAAAACCATTCGTAATTACTATGTTTACGCAGAGGATATTGATTCTGATGGTGTTGTGGAATTGCCCTGTGTAATTCCAATGAAGCAATTGCCTCGGGTTGGTGCTTCTGCATCGGATCAATATTTGATCCGATGGTATGCAATGACCGCTGATGGTGGAGAAGTAGATAAACGATACACATACCATAATTTTGTGGGCGGTTGGTATTTGGAAGTGGATAGTATTATTTCCTCCCGCCTTACAGTAGCACAGCGAAGCAGTGACTTTGATTTTTATTTATGGGATGAATCCGGTGAAATTGCTGATCACCTAATGACCATTAGCGTTTTCACCGGTCAAAACAGACTGGAACAAAGCGCTGCAAATGGATTATTGCCTATATTCAGCACAGAATCTGTTGTTTATGCAGTGGCATTAGAGGAGCTTGCAGCAGATTATGGAATCACTGTACAGAAATTAAAAGATACTTTCCATTTGATCCGTCAGGATTGGAAAACCGGAGAGACATAAAGAGGGATGCTATGAAAAAAATTTTGATTATGGAGGACGAAGAGAATATTCGTTCTTTTGTGGTTATTAACTTAAAACGAGCCGGTTATGAAACCATCGAGGCAGCAACCGGGCAGGAGGCATTGGACAAGATCCAGGAGAATCCAGATATTGGTGTAGCCATTTTGGATATTATGCTTCCGGATATTGACGGCTTTGAGGTGTGCCGCCGTATTCGTGCGAATAATAAACAAATGGGCATTATTATGCTAACAGCCAGAACGCAGGAAATGGATAAAATTACAGGCTTAATGAATGGTGCTGATGATTATGTCACAAAGCCTTTTTCGCCTGCGGAGTTAACGGCTCGAATTGATGCACTCTATCGCCGCTTGGGCGGTGATACCATGGCGGATATGGAGCTTTTGAAGCAGGGGCCCTTTGTGATGAATACCCGCAATCATACCCTTGAAAAGTCCGGCAATCGCGTCCGGCTGACGCAGGTGGAGTATGCCATTTTGAAGCTGTTTATGCATAATCCCGGAAGAGCCTTGTCCCGTGAGGATATTTTGTCTGCGGTTTGGGGCAGAGACTATGAGGGTGAGTTGAAGATCGTGGATGTGAATATTCGCCGCCTACGCATTAAGATCGAGGACGATACGGCAAATCCAACTTTTATCACTACTGTTTGGGGATTTGGATATAAGTGGGGGGCATAAACCCATGAAAAAGATCAAAGGCCTTCGCAGACGCTGGATCATCAATACGGTAAGTGTTGTTTGCGCATTGGGATTGGTTTGCGTTTTGATCGTTACCATGACTTTCGCCAATTATTATTACTCCACTATGGAGTCTGATATGCGTCACCGGGCCAAAAGTACTACGGATTTTTTTGCTGATTACTTGAATCAAAGCTATAACGAATATTATAAATCATGCATTACCTATGCTCAGACATTTGAGGATAAGGATAATATTGAACTTCAGTTCATTAATGCGCAAGGCCGAATTGTGGCATCTTCATATGGCAAATGGGCGGGGCAATCGCCCACCACTTCCGATATCTCTGATGCCTTTAATACTGGAAAAATCAGCGATTTTCGGGGCACAAACCCTCAGACCGGAGAACGGATCATGGCGGTTTCCAGTCCAATGGTATACAGTAACGGTGAGATTATCGGTGTGCTTCGGTATGTGACTTCAACACGGGTTATGGACATGCAGATTTTTCAGATCGTTCTGATTTGTTTTGCTGCGTTGTTGGTTGTTGTGGTTGTTGTTTTGATCAGCAGCAATTATTATATTCGTTCGATCTTGCTTCCTGTATCGGAAATTATGGAAAAAGCAAAGAAGATATCCGGTGGTGCTTACGGTATACAAATTGAAAAGCATTATGATGATGAGATCGGTGAATTGGCCGATGCCATCAATGAGATGTCTATGCAAATCAATCAAAATGCCAAAATGCAAACGGAATTTATTTCTTCTTTGTCTCATGAATTGCGTACACCTCTGACAGCGATTACTGGCTGGAGTGAGACCATTCTGGATGGTGACGGCATGGATGAAAGTACACGTCGGGGTGTGAAGATCATTCATAAAGAAACGGAAAGGTTGACAGAAATGGTTTTGGATCTTCTGGATTTTACCAGGATTCAAGACGGGCGCATGACCTTGAATATGGAACTGTGCGATATTCGCGCGGAGTTTGAGGATACGGTGTTTATGTATGGCAATCGCCTTTCTCAAGAAGGTATTTGCTTGGATTATATTGAAAATGATGACGATATTCCGGAGATATCCTGCGATCCAAAACGCTTACGACAAGTGTTTTTAAATATTTTAGACAATGCTGCAAAGCATGGCGGAGAGGGAAAACGCATCGAGGCATCTATGCATTTTAAAGAGGATTGCGTAGTTGTGCAGATACAGGATTTCGGCTCCGGTATTCCGGAGGATGAATTGCCTCTTGTTAAAAAGAAATTTTATAAAGGCAGCTCCAAGGCGCGTGGTACGGGCATTGGATTGGCTGTGTGCGATGAAATCGTGCAGATGCATGGTGGCCAGCTGATGCTGGAAAATGCCCAGGAAGGCGGAACGGTTGTTACTGTACGCATTCCCGCATCGCAGTAAGAAAGGAAAACTATGAGTAATTGTAAAGAGAAATTCAAAACTTCTATTGGTGGCCAAGCGTTGATCGAAGGAATTATGATGCGCGGACCTCGGTTGGATGCTGTGGTTGTGCGAACAAAAGATGGGTTGCAGGTCGAGACTACGCCCCGGAAGGTACGCAGTAAAAGATCTCCGCTGAATTGGCCCTTGATTCGTGGCGTAGTTGGTTTTTTTGATGCACAGGTCACGGGCGTGAAAGCTTTGATGCGTTCTGCTGATTTGAGCCCGGAAGAAGGCCAGATGGAAGAACCATCCAAATTCGATCAATGGCTCGAGAGAAAATTGGGGAATAAAGGCTTTCAGAATTTTCTCATCGGTACGGCTGTTTTGCTTGGGCTTTTGATGTCCATTGGCTTGTTTTTCCTTCTTCCTATGGGAATCAGCAGCGTTGTGAGTATTTTTATGGATAATCTGCTGCTGTTACAGTTGATTGAAGGCTTGGTTCGAATTATTATTTTCTTGGTTTATATGCTCTTGGTTTCTCGCATGAAAGATATGAAACGGGTGTTTTCCTATCATGGCGCTGAGCATAAAACAATCCGCTGTTATGAAGCCGGTTTGGAATTGACTGTTGAAAATGTTCGTCCTATGTCTAGAATGCATCCTCGCTGCGGCACCAGCTTCTTGCTGGTTGTAATGATTCTCTCTATTTTGATTTTTTCCGCCGGATCTTCCTTGCTTTTGACAGTCGTTCCTAATTTAGAGGCTATATTGGGCGGCGTTTTATACAGAATTGCGATGATTGCTTTTAAACTTTTACTTTTGCCCGTAGTTGTTGCGGTTAGCTATGAGTTTAACCGATTGGTAGGCCGTCATGATAATTGGGCTACCCGAATTCTGACGGCGCCTGGTATGTGGTTTCAAAGATTCACCACTTATGAGCCGGATGATTCCATGATTGAAGTTGGCATTGAAGCGTTGAAAGCTGTAATTCCGGAGCAAGAGGGAGAGGACCAATGGTAATTACCGTTGCTGAGCTTTATCGTCAGGTTCGGCATGCTATTTTGCAAAATGAAGATAGTGATACTGCCACATTTTATGCGCGGAATTTGATGTGCCATGTAACCGGTATGTCAACAGAAAAGCTTTTGGCAGAAGGCAATAAATATGTTGATGATACGGTATACCATGCATTACAGACGGCCGTAAAGAGAGTCCTGAATGGTGAGCCATTGGCATATATATTGGGACAATGGGAGTTTTACGGTATGCAATTGCAGGTGGATTCCAATGTGCTGATTCCAAGAGATGACACCTGCGCAGTTACCGAATTGGCTATTTCTCAGGCTCTATTTTTAGGGAATAACCCCCGGATATTGGACCTTTGTACCGGCTCTGGCTGTATCGGCCTCGCCATTGCTCAGCGAGTGCCGGATGCGAAGGTGACCTTGGCAGATATTTCAAAAGCTGCTTTAATGGTTGCAAAAACCAATATTACAGCACACAAACTCAGCGGCAGAGTTGCCTGCTGTCAAACAGATGCTTTGGGGGAACCGGCGGCTTTCCTGGGAAAGTTTGATTTAATCGTATCCAATCCGCCGTATATCACCTCTGAGGAAATGGAGCAGCTTCCTTCCAGCGTTAAAGATTTCGAGCCGCATTTGGCGTTACACGGTGGGGATGATGGCTTGATATTTTATCGAAATATTGCAGACCGCTATCGCAAAGCGTTAAAACCTGGTGGATATTTGTGCTTTGAATTTGGTATGGGACAGGGAGATGCTGTTTGCCAAATTCTTTCAAATAATGGATTCACAGTATTGGAGCGAAAAAAAGATTTTAATCATATAGAACGGGCAGTACTTGCCCGATACCACAGAGAGGAAGATGACTATGGCAACTAAAAAAACAACCTACGAAGCCCCCACGCCTGCATTGGATAAGAAGAAGGCGTTGCAAACGGCATTGTCTCAAATTGAAAAGAATTTCGGAAAAGGAACTGTCATGCGCTTAGGCGATCGGCCTGAAATGAATGTGGATGCGATCCCTACCGGTTCTTTGGCGTTGGATGCTGCGCTGGGTATTGGCGGTGTGCCTAAAGGAAGAATCATTGAGATTTATGGACCGGAATCCTCCGGTAAAACCACTTTGGCCCTTCATATTCTTGCGCAGGCGCAGAAGATGGGCGGAGAAGTGGCTTTTGTGGACGCTGAGCATGCTTTGGATCCCGTTTATGCTGCCGCATTGGGCGTGGATACAGAGAATATGTTGGTTTCTCAGCCGGATACCGGTGAGCAAGCGTTGGAGATCACCGATGCATTGGTGCGCTCCGGTGCTGTGGACGCTGTGGTTGTGGACTCTGTTGCGGCTCTTGTTCCAAAGCAGGAAATTGAGGGTGAAATGGGTGATACCTTTGTTGGCTTGCAGGCAAGACTTATGTCCCAGGCTTTGCGTAAGTTGGCTGGTACCAAGTCGGATCGTAGCCATGTCGT
>JAZNSR010000103.1:0-30919 GCA_045591335.1 Faecousia sp. | reverse complement strand
GGTCTTCCTCATTACAACTGCTATCTGCTCATTAGATAAATCCTCAAAGAATTTCAGATATAACACTTGGCTATATTCAGCCTTAATTCTCGACAGTGCCCTATGAACAATAATCTTTCTTTCCTCTTGAAGATATGTTCTCTCAAGGGAAAACTCGTCGGCATGTAGGCTCTCCAAGTCCTCGATTGGAATGTCATCAACTCTATCTGCACGCTTTATGTAGTTTATTGCAATGTTTCTCCCAATCGTAAATAACCAAGTTTTGAAGGAATGATTTGATACAAACCGTGGCTTTCGGGTGACGAGCCTAAAGAAAGTGTCCTCTGTCAATTCTTCTGCAATATGTATGTTGTTAACATATCTATTCAGAAAGAGAATTAAACCGTCTTTGTAATCTCTGATTATCTCAACAATTCCATCGTCATCACCCTCAAGGAAACGGCGGTAGCTACTTGCACCGTTATCCATTAGATTACTCCTTTCTATGGTGATTGTAGGTTTCAACCTTTCACTTATTAAACAATCCAACATTACATTTCTCTTAATCTATTTCCAAAAAATGTTTTTATCAGTATAACACGTTATAACATAGTGAGGACTTCATAACGAAGCCCTGTGCTTTAAAATTTCCATTCCAAAGAAATCTATAAATTCAAGTTTATCTAGATAATTAGATCACACATAATTTATAATTACAATCGAGTGTGGGTGTCCCCCATCACTTGCTCACTATTACTTCTTGCTTATTACTTTTCAAAAACCAACCCGAAGGTTAGTGAAGAGTGAAGAAATAAAAAGTAAAATCGACATCCTTCTTACGAAGAATGTCGATTTTGGGGCTTACACCACGAAAATGCAAACCGTTAGAAAGTCTTGAATTATGTGAAGTATCAGCTTTCGCTGATGTGAAGTTATGGCATGCGCCATAGTGAAGTTTTGTGCTTAGCACAAAGTGAAGTTAAGTTTGCCCATAATCACTTGCGAAGCAAACTTCACTACGGAGTAACTTCACTGCCGGAGGCAACTTCACTTGCCCGCAAGGGCAAACTTAGTTTCCAAAGCAAAAAGCACTCCGTATGGAGTGCTTTTTGCTTTGGAGGTACCGGCCAGATTTGAACTGGCGGATCAGAGTTTTGCAGACTCGTGCCTTACCAAGTCGGAGGCCAAGCGGTCTTAGGAAGACAATTGATAGATTCAACTCCTTGGCCCACAGAACGACATGGCTACGATCCGACTTAGCAAAAAGCACTCCGTATGGAGTGCTTTTTGCTTTGGAGGTACCGGCCAGATTTGAACTGGCGGATCAGAGTTTTGCAGACTCGTGCCTTACCACTTGGCTACGGTACCATTTATAAAAATAGGAACGCCGAGCGTTCCTATTCTATTTGATTGGAGCGGGTGACGAGGCTCGTTTGCATTTTCTTGCGAAAATCAAGGAGCCAACGGGGCCCTACCCGTTGGGAAACAGTCCACCGGACTGTTTCATATAATCCTTCGAGCCTATAAGCTCGTGAATAACTTTTGGAGCGGGTGACGAGGCTCGAACTCGCTACCTCCACCTTGGCAAGGTGGCGCTCTACCGGATGAGCTACACCCGCATCTCGGTTCCCATTGGGATCCGTGGTGCCTCCGGTCGGAATCGAACCAACGACACGCGGATTTTCAGTCCGCTGCTCTACCTACTGAGCTACAGAGGCATATTGTGGAGAGCTTCCGCTCTCCACAGATGCATTATGGCGACCCCGAACGGACTCGAACCGTCGACCTCCAGCGTGACAGGCTGGCGTGCTAACCGACTGCACCACAGGGCCAGATAGTGGTGGGAACAACAGGGCTCGAACCTGTGACCCCATGCTTGTAAGGCATGTGCTCTCCCAGCTGAGCTATGCTCCCCTACCAGGCAACTGAGTTGTTTTCACATCTCAGCGACGTGGCTTATTATATCCTCTATCCATGAATTTGTCAAGCATTTTTTCAGAAATTTTTTCAAATTTCTTTTGTTTAAATTTGAGACAGTAATTTCTCAATATCTTCCGGGGTGAATGTATAGATTTCATCGCAGAATTGGCATTCCACAGGGAATGCTTTTCCCTCCTCCATGATCTGCCGCAATTCCTCTTTACCCAGGCTGATCAAGGCAGCGGTCACCCGCTCCCGGTCACAATAGCATTTATATTCCACCGGGGTGGTCTCCATAAACACAACGCCCAAGTCCCCAAGCACCTGGCCCATAATATCCTCCGGGGTCATGCCATGGTCCAGCATGGCTGTGACTGCGCCGGCGCGTTTAATGCCGTTTTCAACAGCATCAATGGTCTCATCCGATGCGCCGGGCAACAGCTGGATCAAATAGCCTCCAGCCACCTTCACGCTTTGATCTCGATCCACCAGCACACCCAGGGCACAAGCTGTAGGTATCTGCTCACTTTGGGCAAAATAGGCGGTCACATCATCGCCGATCTCACCGGTCACCAACGGAATAGAACCCACATACGGCTCTTTCATTTGCAGGTCACGGATTACGGTCAGCGTGCCATCCACGCCTACCGTTGCGCCCACATCCAGCTTTCCGGGGTACTTTTCCATCAGCGGAACATTGGGCTCATACACATAACCGCGGACATTGCCGGCGGGGTCCGAAACGCACACAATACTGCCAATTGGGCCACCGCCTTTGATCTGCAGAGTCATAGAACCATTTTCCACCTTCTGCATATTACCCATTATAGAAGCAGCGGTCAGCGCCCGTCCAAAGGCCGCAGTGGCATTGGGTGTAGTTTTATGGATCTGCGCACCACGGCGTACCATTTGAGTGGAACGGATGGCCACGAACTTTACAAAGCCATCCATAGTCATTCCACGAACCAAATAATCATTCATTTCCTTTTTCCCTTTCTTGCTTTGAAGTAGATACGCTGCTCCCCGGGACGGGGCGCTTCAAATAAACGGTCTGCATATACCTCAATATGACTGAATCCCGCATCCTTTAAAAAACCCAAAAGCTGCTCCTGAGAATAAGCATACTCCTGATGCTCCTCGAAGGAACGCAGCCAATACTGCCCCTGCCGCTGAAACAGGTCCATACCATAGGAACAAATATTGGTGTCTTTGTCAAATTCGCCCCGCCATACGCAATATACATTCCGGTCCTCATCCAAAAAGGCCTGGCCATCCATGGCCCGAAGCTTTTCCGGCGTGTTTACATCGAAAATAAAGCAACCGCCTGGATTCAATGCTTTATAAATCCGGCGGATAGCCATAGCGCAATCAGCAGGGTCTGTAATATAATCCAGGCTATCCAAGGCGCAGACTGCAAGATCCACACCTCTGCCCAACTGCAGTTTTTGCAAACTTTGACAAACGAACATGGGAGGATTGGGGCAGCTCAGCGCCTTCTGAAAGGCCACTGCCAGCATATCCTCAGACATATCCACGCCCACAACCTTCATGCCCTTTTGAGCAAGCAGCAGCGCCACAGAACCTGTACCGCAGGCAAGATCCGCAGCCGTGCGGGGGTTCAAGCCTTCCTTCTCCAGGATCTGCATATAAAAATCCACCGTGGCAGCATAGTCCACATCATTGGTCAAGCGGTCATAGCTTACGGCCAAAGCATGATAAGCATTCATGGTATTCCCTCATAAAAACATCCCGGACATGGGTCCGGGATGTCCATTCATAATGAATTAGCGATTGAAAATGCTGAAGATATCGTCGATATCGGTGTTGTCGGTAACCTTTGCAGGCTTGCCGGACTCGTCGGTCTTGGGCATATCGATCTCAACACTGTTATCAAAGCCAGTGGCAATAACGGTAACACGCATAGAGTCCACGAATTCATCGGAATAGGTGGCACCAAAGATGATATTAGCATCGGGATTAGCAGCTTCCTGCACGATGCTGGCAGCAGTCTCCACATCATCCAGGGTCAGCTCGGAAGATCCGGTCACATTGACCAGCACACCGGTGGCACCGTTGATAGAGGTCTCCAGTAGGGGGCTGGCAACAGCAGCAGAAGCAGCCTGCTCAGCCATCTCACGGCCATTGGCAATACCCACGCCCATGTGTGCGCGGCCAGCATTCTTCATAATGGCGGATACGTCAGCAAAGTCCAGGTTGATGATCACGCGGTCAGAGTAACCAACCAACTCAGAAATGGAAGTAACTGCCTGCTTCAGAACATCGTCCGCAATACCGAAGGCGTTGGCAAAAGTGATCTTCTGATCGGTGACATACTTCAAACGGTCGTTAGGAATGATGATCAGAGAATCCACCTTCTCGCTCAGAGCAGCGATGCCGCTCTCAGCCTGGCGCATACGGTTAGCGCCCTCAAACTTGAAGGGCTTGGTCACCACGCCGACGGTCAGAATGCCAGCCTCACGGGCCAGATCTGCCACAATAGGAGCAGCGCCGGTGCCGGTGCCGCCGCCCATACCGGCGGTGATAAAGACCATATCTGTGCCTTCCAGGATCTTTGCGATCTGGGCACGGGATTCCTCAGCGGACTTCTGACCGATCTCGGGCTTAGAGCCTGCGCCCATACCGTTGGTCAGCTTTTCGCCGATCTGGACTTTATTCTTACAAACGGATTTATTCAGGTCCTGCTTATCGGTGTTGATAACCACAAACTCCACACCGGCAACACCGGACTCGATCATACGGTTAATAACATTGTTACCGGCGCCGCCGACACCGATTACTTTAATTTTTACTACGCGTTCCTCAAACATCTGAGACATACTTCCTTCCTCCTATGTATCGATGCAGTTAAAATACTGCACTATTTACAATTGCACTTCTATATTCTATCCAAAAAATCGAAATTGGTCAATAGAAAATATTAAATTTTCGAAATTTTTTGTAATTTTTTTGCTCAAATCACTCGAAAGGAGTATAGATCACTTCATCCGGGCGAATGGTAAAGCTAACATCCAATACACCGTTGCGATAATCGCCCATCTGCTCAATGGCAGCCTTGATCAGCTGCATTTTATATTCCAGGCTCGTATCATCGCCCAATACCACCTGGTATTGGTCTTTATACCAAAAGCTCAAATTCGTCAGCTTGGAAGCATCCACGGACACTGCCTGTCCCATAATGCCGTTTCTCTCCATCTGCACCAGCAGCACAATGGCTGCATCCAGCCTCTCCTGGGCAGTGACAATAACGGGCGCGGTCACACCCTCGGGCAAAGTGCTTTCTGTGGGTTCTTCGTAAGCAGTTGCCCTTTGGCCAGCCACGGGAGCATCCAAAAGCACACCTTCAATTTTGGTGTAAGTGGTGGCATGGGAAGCAGAAACCTTTTCCAAAACCTTGCCCCGGGAATCCATAAGCCAGGAGGATCCGTCCTTCGCTCCAATAGAATAAACCACAGCAAGCTCTTCTATTTCAATATTGACCGTACCGGGCAGATCAATGCCGATCCGCACAGAATTCACATAGGGAAGCTTCTGCAAAATCTTGCTGCTGATGCGGGACTTGCTCAAAGTCAGCAAATACTCCCCTTTTGCGATGCCGGAGGCTTCAAACACATCGTATTCATTATATTTGGTCACACCTGCCACATTTACCGTTTCCACCCGGAAAAAGATGGACATGGCAAACACAAGTGCCAACACAACGGCAAATACCGTTGCCAACCGCAGCACAAACCGGTTACGGTTAAATACCTTCGGTTGGGTATATACCAGCTGCGCTTCCATCCTGGCGGAAATATGGCGCTGCCGCTTTCTTTCTTTGGTTTTCATAGCTTCATTAACCTCTCCATTATGCTGCACAGCCGCTCTGCGCTATCCGGCACAGCCAGATCCAAAAGCGCCTGGCTCATGGTCTTGCAACGCTGGGGATCATTCAGCAGCTCCGTGACCGTATCCATAAACACCTGGCCAGAGCTGTCCTTTTCCAAAATCACAATGGCGCCGCCTTTTTCTTCCAGCGCACGGGCATTCTTTTCCTGGTGGTTATCCGTTACATTGGGGGACGGGATCAGAATGCAGGGAGTTCCGGATGCAGCGATCTCATTACAGCTGGATGCACCGGCACGGCTGATGACCACATCAGCAGCTGCCATAACTGTGGGCATATTATAAATATACTCGGTCATGGAAATGGATTTTGCCTGCTCAAGGTCCACGCCCTGGTCACGGACATAATCGGGCATCCACTCCCAGCCATAGCTGCCCACAGCGTGAATATGCTGGAACGGATAACCGGCATCTTTCTCCAGCCGGAACATCACACCCACATTTTGATTCATGACCTTAGCACCCTGGCTGCCGAAGGTAGAAAGCACCACCGGCCTTTCATCCAGGCCCAATTCCTTACGGGCATCTTCTTTTTTGGTAAAGATAAACTCCTTACGCACGGGCATGCCCACCACTTCCACCCGTTCCGGGTGCTTATAATATTTTGCGCTCTGGGGGAAGCAAACCAGCACCTTATCCACCCGGTCCGCGATCATACGGGTGGTCAAGCCGGGCATGGCGTTGGCCTCATGGACGCAGGTGGGGATCTTCAGCATCGTGCCAGCCATCAAAGCCGGAAAGCTGGCATAGCCGCCGGTGCCCACGATCACATCCGGCTTAAATTCCTTAATGATCTTTTTGCACTTACGAATGCTCTGCATCGTTTCCAGAACCACAGACGCATTCTTTTTCATTGCCTTTAAGGACTTTCCGCGGGCCATACCGTGGGCGGGCAAAGCCTTCAGCTCAAAGCCCGCAGCGGGGATCAGCTTCTGTTCCATCCCCCCTTGACCGCCAATGAATAAAATGCGGCTGTCCGGATACTTTTCCTTCCATATATTAGCAACAGCGATGGCGGGGTTAATATGACCGCCAGTACCACCGCAGGTAAAAATCACATTCATGTCAGGTCCTCCTGTAACGCACTTCGGCCCATTTGCCTGGAAATGCTCAGAATAATGCCCATTTCTCCCAAATTCACCGCCAAAGCAGTGCCGCCATAGGAGAAAAATGGCAACGCAATGCCCGTGGAGGGCAAAAGGTTGGTAACGACCCCCAGATTCAGCAGGGTTTGTACCGCAATCAAAGTGATAAGTCCCGCTGCCAGCACCGTGGAAAACCGATCTCTGGCCCGCAGGGCAATATAGTAGCCACGCAGAATCAGCGCAGCAAACAAAATCATGATCAGCAGTGCCCCCAAAAGGCCCAGCTCCTCACAAATAATGGCAAAAATATAGTCATTATATTGAAAGGGTAAGTACAGATATTTCTGTCTGCTCTTCCCCAACCCAAGCCCCAGCACACCTCCGGAGCCAATGGCATATAAAGACTGCAAAATCTGATAACCGGTGTCTGATGGATCCTGTTCCGGGTGAAGCCAGGCGGTGATCCGGTCACCGGCATAGCCCATAATGCTTACATAAACCACTAAAAAGCCAACAGCAGTCAACGCTCCGGCAGCAAGCCATTTGGGGTGCGTGCCTGCCACAAACATCATCACCACCGCCACCATACCGATCAGCATAATGGCAGAAAGATGTTTTTCCAAAGCAAGGGGCACAAGTATGCCCAGCAATGCGCAGGAAAAGCCCAGCACCCCAAACCGAAATTCCCGGGCGCGGCTTCCAAAGCCCCGGGTCAGCCGGGCAAACAGCAAGATCACCGTAAACTTTGCGATTTCAGAGGGCTGAAACTGCAAGCCTGCAATATTGATCCCCCGGCGGGCGCCGTTCACGGACTGCCCAAACAGCAGCACCATTATCAAAAGCGCAATGCTGATGCCATACAGCGGCCATGCGGCACGGTACCAAACCCCCGCAGGGATCCGGGACATAATGCCCATGGCACACAAGCCGATCACCGCACATGCTGCCTGCTTTTGCAAATACCGGGTGGAATCCGCATAGCCGGTGTCATACCGGCTTTGCGCATAGCTTGCGGAATAAAGCATACACAGCCCTACCGCAAGAAGCGTTAATAAAATTATGAAAAAAGGAGCATCTATGCTTTCGCCTCTGACGAAGCGGTCCTCTTTGGCACGCAGAAGCCTCTGCTGCGCCATATATTACTCCTTTCCGGAATCAATCAAAAGCCAACCACGGAGAACCAGGCGATCACGCACATTACCGCAGACACCAGGCCAAACACAATGCAGATCTTCTCCTCTTTCCAGCCGGACATTTCAAAATGATGGTGGATAGGAGACATTTTAAACAGTCTTTTTCCCTTGGTAAGCTTAAAATAACCCACCTGCAAAATCACGGACATGGTTTCCACAATGTAAACGAAGCCAACCAGCACCAGCACCAAGGGGATATCCAGAGCGAAGGCCAAAGCGCAGGTAACGCCACCCAGGAACAAGGAGCCCGTATCACCCATAAACACCTTGGCAGGATGCCAGTTGAAGAACAAATAGGCAACCAAGCCGCCAGCCAAAGCCGCAGGCAGAATGGCAATATCATACTGCTGCTTATAGCAGGCAATGGCCGCAAAAAAGATCATAACCGGCAAAGTCACCGTAGCGCACAATCCATCTACGCCATCGGTCAAATTCACCGCATTGACGCAGCCCACCATAATAAACATGGCTATGAACAAATACGCAAACAGGTGCAGTTTGGGCGTTTGAATTTTAAAGAAGGGGATAAAAAACTCAGTAGAAAGGGCATTGAGCTTATAAAGGATGTACAGGAAAATGGCAGACACCGCCATTTGCAGCAAAGCTTTTTGAATAGAAGTCAGGCCCAGGTTTCTTTTAAATTTAATTTTAAAAAAGTCATCCAAAAAACCTACCAAGCCAAAGCATAGCGCCAGCCCGATCACCAAAAACACAGTATAGCTTTCCATAACGCACGCCGCCAAATTACCCAAAAGGCAGAGAATTGCGGCAAAAATAAACATCAAGCCGCCCATCATGGGTGTGCCGGCTTTATTATTGTGCCAGGTAGGGCCGATCTCACGAATGGACTGGCCCGCCTTCAACGCGCGCAGCACCGGCAGCAGCAAATAGCCAATACCTCCGGATAATACCGCGCCCACCAGGGCAGTTATGATGATTCTAGGCATGATAATTTCCTCCGATTATTCTTCTGTCTGTAAAAAGCGCTCCAGGATCAGCTCCATGCGCATGCCGCGGGACCCCTTAAACAGGATCACATCCCCGGGACGCACCATCTGCTTTAACACAGAAACCAAACGGTTACGGTCTGTAAAGGCTCTTGCCCGGTTCTCCGGCATGCCGCCGGTGCGTGCACCGTTCAACATCCGAACGCTATTGGGCCCATACGCCAGCAGAATGTCCGCTTTTTGCGCTGCCAGGCGGCCTACCTTATAATGCTCTGCCTGGGTGCAGGCACCCAGCTCCAGCATATCCCCCAGCACCGCCACATGGCGGCCGGGTTTATTACCCAGCACATTCAGCGCTGCCTCCATGGATTCCGGCCCGGCATTATAGCAATCTTTAATGATGGTATAGCCGTAAGCGGTGTATTCCTCCTGCCTGCCCTCCATATTCCGAAAATCCCGTAAGCCCCTTTGGATATCCGCAGCGGGCACATTCAGCCGCAGGCCTGCAGCCACCGCAGCCAATGCATCGGGCACAAAGTGCGCGCCCTCCAATGCAAGATCAACGGCAAAGGATTCATTTTGCGTACGGCAGGTAAAATGCATGCCCTCTTCATTTTGAGATACATTTTCTGCGTAAACATGGCATTCCGCATTCTTCATGCCAAAATAATCAACCGCAACATGGGAAACCTTAGGATTTTGCCAAAGGTGCGCATCATCTCCATTGAGTATCATGACGCCGTTTTCTGCCAAGCCCTCCAAAAGCTCCAGCTTGGCCTGCATAATCCCCTCCTGGGAGCCCAGGTTCTCTATGTGCATGGTGCCCACATTGACGATAATCCCCAGATCCGGCTTGGCGATATCCGCAAGATAAGCGATCTCGCCAAAATGATTCATGCCCATTTCCAGCACTGCCACCTGGGTATCCTCCGGCAGCGCCAAAATAGCCATGGGCAGGCCGATATCGTTATTGTGATTGACCGGGGTTTTCCCGGTGCGATAAGCGGTTTGCAAAACGCTGAACACCATTTCTTTGGTGGTGGATTTTCCCACAGAGCCGGTAACCGCTACTACCCGCATGCCCAACCGCTGCCGTTCCTGCTTAGCGATCTGCCCCAAAGCCAGGCGCACATCATCCACCACAATGGCAGGATAATCCCCATCAGCATGCTTGCACAACACTGCCGCTGCGCCCTTTTCAAATGCTGCAGGAATAAAATCATGCCCATCCCGTGCGCCTTCCAGCGCCAGAAACAACTGGCCGGGCTCTAATTTCCGGGTATCGTTATTGGCACCCAAAAAGGGAATATTTTCATATTTGGGATCGATTTGACCGCCGCACCAGGTAGCAGCCTGGCCTAAGGTGATAACGCCCATATTACTTCCTCGTTTCCTCCAGGTAAGCGGCAACAATCTCCCGCTCGTCCAGATGGTGCTTGACCCCACGGATCTCCTGGTATGTCTCATGGCCTTTTCCAGCCAATACAATTATATCATGGATTTTCGCAATGTCCATAGCATATCTGATGGCTTGGGGGCGATTTTCTATAACAATATAGTTATTTTTTTCCGAATCAATGCCTTTACAGATGTCTGCAAGGATGGCATTTGGATCTTCTGTGCGGGGATTATCTGAGGTGATCACCGCAAAATCCGAGAGGTCCACGCCAATTTTTCCCATAATAGGGCGCTTGATAGGATCCCGGTCACCACCGCAGCCAAACACGCTGATCAATCTGCCCTGACAGTAGCCGCGAACAGAAGAAAGCACATTTTCCAATCCGTCGGGCGTATGGGCATAGTCAATGAGCACCGTGTAAGGCTTACCGGGGGTAGGTACCACCTCCACTCTGCCCTTAACGCCCTGGGCAGATCCCAGGGCTTTTGCTGCCGCTTCCAGGCCAATGCCCAATCCCAAAGCGCAGCCAAGCACCGTTAACACATTATATACCGTAAATTTGCCGGGAATGCCCACCTGCACCGGAACTTCCTGCTGCCCGCAGACCGCTGTAAATTTCACGCCGTCTGCCAAAAGCCGCATATCCTTTGCCCAAAGCTGAGTCTGCTCTTTTGCAGAGGTGTGAACCACCGGGCAGGACGCATTCCGGCAGATCCGCTGCGCCCAGGGATCATCTTGATTGACCACCGCCCATTGGCACCGTTCAAACAAAAGCGCCTTGGTGTCGCAATAATTTTCCATAGTCTTATGAAAATCCAGATGATCTTCTGTCAAATTGGTGAAGGCCGCCACCGCATAATGCAAACCACCCACCCGCTCCAATGCCAGGGCATGAGAGGACACTTCCATAATGGCATACTCGCAGCCGCCCTGGACCATATCCGCAAGCAACGCCTGCAGCTCCAGGCTCTCCGGGGTGGTCCGTTCTGTGGCGATGCGCTGCTGGCCGATCATATTTTCCATAGTGCCCATCAGACCGACCTTTGCGCCCAGGGTCTGCTCGATCACATGCTTGAGAAGCAAAGTTGCGGAGGTCTTGCCGTTGGTGCCGGTAATACCGATCAGCTTCAGAGACTTACCTGGATGACCGTAAAAATTAGCAGCGGCCTGCGCCAAAGCCAAGCGGTCAGATGCCACCTGGACATAAGGAAAATCCCCAGCTTGCTCTTTTGCGGTTATCACCGCAGCCGCACCCTTTTCCAATGCCTTAGCAATATACAAATTACCGTCGGTTGCAAAGCCGGTAACTGCCACAAATGCCCAGCCAGGCATGACTTTTCGGGAATCATAGGTGATGCCCGCAATGGGCATATCCAGGTCCGCACAGACCTGCATAACTTCCACGCCCTCCAGCAAATCTCTGAGCTTCATATATCTTACTCCTTTATCTGCATATCAGTAAATTGCAATGTTATCGTTGTGCCTGCCGCTATCATTGAGCCTGCCGGATGGGACTGGCCGGTCACCACCACCTGGGGCAGCACCTGCGTATTTCCCGTGATCCGGATATACAATCCCAATTCTCCTGCGGTCTGGCTGGCTTGTTGACGGGTCATACCGGAAAAATCCGGTACCGCAACCATCTCCTGCTCCGGCACTTCTCCAAAATACACCAGCATTTGGCTATCCTTGGGCACTGCCTCGCCGGGCGCAGGGAGCTGCCCGGTGACAAATTCTTCTTCTCCCCTGGGCAAAAAGGTGATCCCCAATTCCTTTAGGCAGGTTTTTACCTGCGGCTGGGTTTTTCCGGTCAGATCCGGGACGGTCACCATTGCCTCCTCCTGGGCTTTGGGCACAGAAAGGTAGGGCAGCAGCTGAGAAAACACACCGCCAACAGTTGGCGCTGCCATCACACCGCCGGATATATAAATGCCGGTTTTCCGGGAAGGGGTATCCAAGGCTACCAGTATAATATACTGCGGATCGTCCATGGGCGCAACCCCCACAAAGGATACAATCTTATCCAAAGTTGGTTGCCCATTGGCATCCAATACATCGATTTTCTCGCTGGTTCCGGTTTTTCCGCCTATGCGATAGCCTGCCACTGCCGCATTTTTGGCAGTTCCCTCAGCCACCACACTTTCCAGCAATTGGCACATGGTTGCCGAGGTCTCCGGTTTGATCACCTGGCGCAAAACCACAGTTTCATGCTCCTGAAGCACATTCCCGTCCGGGTCCAGCACCTGGCTGACCAAATACGGCTCGATCAGCTTGCCCCCATTGACCACCGCCGCAATTCCCCGCACCAGCTGAATAGGCGTTAGTTTGAAGGTCTGCCCAAAAGAGCCGGAGGTCAACGAGGCAGTTCCCCATTTTTTCGTGTTGATCACCAATTCCGGAGAAAAGAAAACACCTTTGCTTTCGCCGGAAAGATCAATGCCGGTTTTTTCTAAAATTCCAAAATTCTTTACATATTCATAAAACCGCTCTCCGCCCAAGCGCAAAGCAATATGGGCAAAGGCCAGGTTGCAGGAATTTTGCAGAGCATTGGCGGTTTTTTGAGAGCCATGCCCTGTTGAGCGCCAGCAATGCAGCAATTGGGAACGGCCGGGGATCTTCTCTGCGCCGCTGCAATGAAAGCCCGTATTCAAATCGATTGCCCCGCAATCCAAAGCCGCCGCCATGGTCATCACCTTAAAGGTAGACCCGGGCTCATAGCCATCACTGATGCAGCGGTTTCTCCATTGCTTCAACTGGGCGGCGGATTTGGCCTGCTGCCATTGCTGCTTTGCCTGGGTATACTCTGCGCTGCCCTCCGGCAGGGCTTGATATTTTTCTTCCAGCTCCTGCAGCTGCTGCAAAGTGTCCGGGTCCAGAATCTGGGTATAAGCATTGGGATCGTAGCCTTCCAGCGTTGCCATGGCCAATATTGCTCCGGTATTGACATCCATCACCATACCGAAAGCCCCGTTTTGCACATCGTAACGGGCAATCGCCTGGCGCATATTTTCCTCCAGAACCGACTGCACCACCGTATCCAGGGTCAGCACCAGGCTATTTCCCGGACCGGGATCTTGAAACGCCTCATAGGAATAAGGCATATCCATTTCGTTATTGCCCTTGGTAGTTACCACCTTGCCCGTGCCGCCCTTCAAAACAGAATCGTAAGCGGCCTCCAGTCCCTCTGAGCCATCCGAGGAGGCATTGGTAAAACCAATCACCTGGCTGGCAAGGCTACCATAAGGATATTGGCGCTGGGTATCCGGCTCCAAATGGATGCCGGATATGTGATTTTCATTGATATATGCCCGAACCGTTGCCGCCTGGGCAGCATCCAGCCGGGAGGCGATCTTTTTATAGCGCAGGCGGGTATCCTTGGCTTGCTTGAATATCCATTCCCCATCCAAATCCAACAGCTGGGCAAGATCCTGCGATATTTTCTCCAGATCCGCACCGGACTGTTTCAGCTCATTGGGGTCCAAATATACATTTTCCACTGTCACCGAGCAAGCCAAAATGTTCATATTGCAATCATAAATCACGCCGCGATGACCGGTGACCGGTGTTGTTCTGGTCTGATTTTTCAAAGCCAGCTCCGCATAATACGCGTTATCCACCACCATCAGCTTCACAAGCCTCACAGCCAGAGGAATGAAGCCGATAATACCCAGCGCCAGCATGATGACCAATATTCTTTTGCGTTGCCCGGAATCTCCCCGAATACGGCTGTACACCTTTTTTGCCATGTTTTGATCCCTCCGTTGAAAATGGGCAGCAAGGGAACCCCTCGCCGCCCACTGCAGCTACTATAACATTTTATGGATCAAAACGGGCAATATGCCAGCTTAATCTGCAGGCAAAGAGACACGGATATGCTCCACCTGTTCAGCAGGGACCATACCCATATTTCGGGCTTTGGTCTCGATCTTCTCCAGATCCAGCTTGCTTTCAAACTGTTCGGTTAATTCCCGGTTTACTGCGGTCAAATGCTGCACATATTCAGACATGATCTTTTGCTCGGCTCTGACCTGCGCAAACCGCACCAAGCCGATCACCATGCAAACAGACATAAATACGGCAGTACACACGGCAAATACGGTAACCGGATCAACCAGAGAACGGACGCGGGCAGCTTTCCGCACCCTGGGCTTTGCCTGGGGAAATTCTGTGACCTGCGGTGCAAGCTTTCTTGCAGCAGAGCCGGCAGTATAGTAACGAATATATCGGTTTTCAGCTTTCGCTGCCACAAGAAACACATCCTTTCTGATAAATTACAGCTTTTCGCAAACGCGCAGCTTTGCACTGCGGGAACGGGGGTTAACCTCCAATTCTTCGTTGGAAGCCACAATGGGCTTTCTGCTGATAAGCTTTACTTTCGGCTGATTGCCGCACACGCACACCGGAAGTCTGGGCGGACAAGTGCAGCCCTTAGCCGCCTCCGCCATGCCTAGCTTTACAATGCGGTCCTCCAAAGAATGAAAAGTAATGATAGCCAATCTACCGCCGGGATTCAGCAGCTTTACTGCATCAGCCATGATCTTTTCCACAGAGCCAAGCTCATCATTGACCGCTATGCGAATAGCCTGGAAGCTTCTTTTCGCCGGATGCTGCTTTTCCCGCAAGGCTGCAGGGGGCATGGCAGAACGAATAATATCCACCAGCTCCAGGGTAGTCTCAATCGGTTTCTGCTCCCGCCGGCGGCAAATCGCTGCCGCGATCTTGGGCGCATATCGTTCTTCGCCATAATCAAACAAGATCCGGCGGAGTTCTTCCTGAGGCCAGGTATTCACCACTTCTTTTGCGGTTAAGAAATCCTGACTGTTCATGCGCATATCCAAAGGCGCATCGGTCATATAGGAGAATCCTCGTTCCCCGTCATCCAGCTGCGGGGAGGACACACCCAGATCCAGCAAAATGCCGTCCACACCGGCAATCCCCAAATCCTGCAGCACCTGCGCCATTTCGCAAAAATTGGAATGAACCAGGGTCACACGGTCTGCAAAGGGCTTTAATCTTTCTTTTGCCGCTGCCAGCGCAACGGGATCACGGTCAATGCCGATCAACCGCCCTGTGGTTAACCGACTGGCGATCTGATAAGAGTGACCCGCACCGCCCAGGGTGCCGTCCACATAAATGCCATCCGGCTGAATGTGCAGACCCTCCAGGCATTCGCCCAGGAGCACAGACACATGATAAAACTCTTTCATAAACCGATGGCCTCCAAAGATGCCAGCAGTTTTTCCGGCGTAAGGTTTTCTGCTTCGTAAGCCTTAAAGGCTTCTGCATCCCAAATATCCGCCTGCCCTGCTCTGCCAACGATCACCACATCCCGGCTGATACCTGCGTAATCCAGCAAAAACTGGGGCAGACCAAAACGAAACTGCTTATCGGGGCTGCATTGACTGGCGTTCATAAAAATGAGGCCTGCGGCATCGGTGCGCTGGTAGATGGAAAGGTTATTATAATTCTCGCACATTTTCTGCCAATCCTGGGCAGTATAAACTGTCAAGCATCTGCGGCCGCAATTAAAGCCAAGGGTCACATAAAAATCCCCGCCCAATTCACCGCGCAGCTTCGCGGGGACGAACAAACGGTTTTTATCGTCCAGCTTTGCAGGGTATTTACCAATCACAGATGCTCACCTCTCTCCATTTTACTCCACTTTTCTACCACTTTGCTCCATTTAATGACAGTATAATGGACAGGAAATGAAAAATCAACACTTTTTTCAAGTTTTTTTGAAAAATTATGCACATTTTTCCGTGTTTTTTGAATATCAGAACGCTTGTTCTAAATTGAGCTCATTTTCTCATCATTCATAAAATAACAAACGCCCATTTTCCCACCTGGAACGAAGTCTGTTCGGTTGTTTGCCGCATTGCAGCAAATATGCAGATAAGGGTCCTTCTACCCTATCCTGCACCAATTGCCGCAGCTTTCTTGCCCCGGAATTTCCATTGCATTGATCCGCCAGTATTCCAGGCAGCTGCTCCGGCAGCAGCAAGGTCATTCCATTGGAGGCAGCCCGTTGAAGCAACTGACACAAATACTTTCTGGCGATACTTTCCAAGTCTGATTTCTCCAACCGGCGAAAATGCACGATCTGATCGATCCGCCCCAAAAACTCCGGCGTGAAATGGCTCTTTAAGGCTTGCTCTGTCTGCCCCTCCTGCCCGGAAGGCTGAAACCCCAATCCGTCCCCCTTGATCTGTCCGCCCACATTGCAGGTCATGACCACCACCGCATTCTGAAAGCTGACCTTCCTGCCTGTGGAGTCCGTGAGCACTCCCTCCTCCATAACCTGCAGCAAAATTCCCGCCACATCCGGGTGCGCCTTTTCCAGTTCGTCCAAAAGCACCAGGCAATAGGGCCTGCGGCGGACAGCCTCCGTCAGCTTGCCGCCCTCCTCATAGCCCACATAACCGGGGGGTGCGCCCAACAATCTTGCCACGCTATGCTTTTCCATATATTCCGTCATATCCAGCCGGATCATGGCATCCTTGCTGCCGTACAGCTCCACCGCCAAAGCCCGGCAAAGCTCCGTTTTGCCAACACCCGTAGGCCCTGTAAACAGAAAGCTTGCCACCGGACGGGTAAACTCCCGCATAGGCGAAAGTCCCCGTCTGATAGCCCGGGCAATATCCGCCACTGCCTGCTCCTGGCCAATCACATGGGTACTGAGCAGCTGCTCCAGCTGCAGCAATCTTTTTCGCTCATCGGCACTGAGTCTGCCCGCGGGAATGCCGGTCCTGGCGCTGACCGCCCAGGCAATATCCGCTGCTGTAACCGATCTGGACTTTCGGGTATCCGCGGTCATACGCTGCATCTGATCCCGCAGCTGTGCCGCCTGCTCATACCGGCTTTCCCGCACCGCGTCGTGCAGCTGAAGCTGCAAATTCTGCCGCATATTTTTTCTGGCAGCATATTGCTCCTCCAAACGGGCATGGGCAGCCCCCTCATCCACCAGATCAATGGCCTTATCAGGCAAATAAAGATCCGGCAAATACCGCACAGAAAGCCGCACCGCCTCCCGTAAAGCATCCTCCCCAATCCGCAAATGGTGATGCCGTTCCAAGCCGGGCTTTAACGCCTGAAGGATCTGCAAAGCCTCCTCCGGCTTTGGCTCCGGCACCTCCACAGGCCGAAAACGCCGCTCCAGTGCCGGATCTTTCTCAATGCATTTCCGGTATTCCTCCCGGGTGGTTGCGCCTAAAAGCTGCAATTCTCCTCTGCCCAATGCAGGCTTAAAGATATTTGCCGCGTCAATTGCGCCCTCCGCCGCACCTGCCCCCACAATGGTATGCATTTCATCCACAAACAAAATCACATCTCCGGCTCTGCGGATCTCTGCCAGCAGGTCCCGCAGCCGTTCTTCAAACTCGCCCCGGTATTTCGTGCCCGCCACCAGATTCGCCATATTTAAACTGACCAACCGCTTTTGCAGCAGCTGGGGAGGCACATTCCCCGCTGCCATCCGTTGCGCCAAGCCCTCTGCAATGGCAGTCTTGCCAACCCCAGGCTCTCCCACCAATGCCGGATTGTTTTTATTTTTCCGGCATAAGATCCCTATGACTGTATCGATCTGCTCCTGCCTGCCTACCACCGGATCCATGGTTGCCGCCTTTTGCACCAAATCCTCACTGAATTGTTCCAACAGCTTCGTTTTGACCGCCTCCTTATTTTCTTCCCGAAATTGCAAACACCGGAAAAGGTTTTGAATATTCACCGCACTGAAAGATAACAGCATATATGCAGAAGTATCGGGCAGCTGCAAAATAGCCAACAGCAATTGCCGGGGCTGAATTGTCCCTTGGGTCAACATCCCGGCCCGCCGCAAAATCTGCTTTGCCCCCGGAGAGAAGCTTTGATAAAGCGGAAGTCCGGAAGCCCCCCTGCCATATACATGAAGCGTCAGACGCATCCCCTCTTTCCAATCAAAGCCCGCAAACCGCAAAAGCTTTGCTTCCTGCGCTTCACTCCGGCACAGCGCCAGCAGAAAATGAGCCGAGCCCACAAAGCTGTGGCCCAACCACCTTGCCAGGGCAGCTGCATCTGCAAGCAACGATGCCATTTCCATGCTCATGCCCATTATCCGCCCTCCATTCTTTGCCGCTGACGGAAAGTTTCCCCACTGTGATAAAAAAATAAACTATGAATTTTGCTTCGTCCTCTTGCTTTTTACAAAATCCGTGCTAGAATAGTCGTGAGCTCGTTCAGAGCATCTATAACATATTGTAAATGGAGGAACGATCATGGCTTACACAATCAATGACGCTTGCGTAAAGTGCGGCACCTGCGTTGACAATTGCCCCGTTGAGGCTATTTCCGAAGGCGAAGACAAGTATGTCATCGACGCTGACATCTGCGTAAACTGCGGCACTTGTGCTGACAACTGCCCCGTTGAAGCAATCGAGGAAGGCTGATTTTCCGATTACCCGTCAGCCTGCGTACCAAACGGCACGCAGGCTGATTTTTCTTTAGGTATGGTTTATGGAGATTTTAAGTAACGGTTTTACTTTGGAAATATGTTCCGGCGGATTCCCGCTCAGCACGGACTCCATGGCATTATCCGGCTTTGTGAAGCTGCCTGCCAACGCCCGTGTATTGGATCTTGGCTCCGGCTGCGGCACATTGGGTCTGCTGCTTTGCACCAAGGATGCCGGCTGCCAGGTCACCGGGCTGGAATTGGATAACAATGCCCATGAAACAGCCCTCAAAAACATTGCAGCCAACAACCTGGTTCACCGCCTTAGCAGTATATGCGCGGACCTAAGGCAAATCCCCAGGGAGCTTACGGGGAGATTTGATATATGTGTCTCCAATCCTCCCTATTTCACCGCGGGGCCAGCCAGCAAGCTGACCAATGCCCGCAGGGAGGATCAATGCACCATGGAGCAGCTTTTTGCCGCTGCTGCCAAAGCGCTGCGCTACGGTGGAGATTTCTTTTTGGTGCATCGTCCGGAACGGTTCGCCCAACTATGCGCCTGCGCCGGCAATGCAGGCTTAGAGCCCAAGCAGCTATGCTTGTTACGGCACAAAACCGACGGTCCGGTTTCTTTGGTGCTGGTGCAATGCCGCAAAGGCGGAAAACCCGGCCTGCTTTGGCAGGAAGAAGCACTGCGGCACAGTGACGGCACTCCAACGGATTATTACCGCGCCCTATACAAGGAGGAATAATATGGCTGGCATGTTATATTTGGTCCCTACGCCCATCGGCAATTTGGGAGATATTTCTATCCGCTGCAGGCAGACCCTGGAGCAAGCGGATTTTATTGCCGCGGAGGATACCCGGGTCACTTTAAAGCTTTTGAACCATTTAGGCATTAAAAAAAGCCTTGTCAGCTACTACGAGCATAACAAGGCCCAAAAAGGCAATGTAATATTAGACAGAATTCTGGCGGGAGAAACCTGCGCTTTGGTATCCGATGCCGGCAGTCCTGCCATTTCCGACCCCGGCGAGGAGCTGGTGAAGCAATGCGCGGAAGCCGGTGTGACCGTATGCGCCATTCCCGGCCCCTGCGCCGTAATCACCGCCCTGAGCATCTCCGGGCAGGCCACCGGCAGATTCTGCTTTGAAGGGTTTTTATCGACTGCGAAAAAAAGCCGCCGTGAGCATTTGGAAGCATTGGTGGGCGAACAGCGGACCATGATCTTTTACGAAGCTCCCCACAAGCTGCTGAACACTCTGGAGGATATGGCGGAAGTATTTGGCGCAGACCGTCCCATCAGTCTTTGCCGGGAGCTGGCCAAGCTTCACGAGGAAGTGGTACGCACCACTCTTGGGCAGGCTGTGGAAAAATACACGCAGCAACCGCCCAAAGGCGAATTTGTGTTAGTCTTGGCAGGCGCCCAACCGGAAGAAAAACCCATTGCCACCGAAGGCGATGCTGCTGAAAGAGTGAAAACGCTTATGTCCCAAGGCATGAGCCGCAAGGATGCCATCAAGCAAACCGCCCAGGAGCTGAAGCTGCCTAAAAATGTGGTTTACGATGCAGCGCTCACAATCGAATAAGAAAGAGGACGGTATCTGCGATCTACGCATTTACCGTCCTCTGATTTTATCCTTTATGCTTTCTGCGCATCCAAAGCCGCGGGTACACGCGTCTTGATAAAATGTGCATTACTCCTTAGGTACATAGGCCAAAGATTCTTGCAGGTACTGCTCCCAGGGGAATACTTCCTCGCTCTTTTTCAGGTCATAAGCCTCACGAATGCCTTCGCATATAAGCTTCAGCTTTTCCTGCAAAAAGGAGGATT
Source organism: Faecousia sp. (assembly GCA_045591335.1). Lineage (GTDB taxonomy): Bacteria > Bacillota > Clostridia > Oscillospirales > Oscillospiraceae > Faecousia. Next base: position 10,236 of record JAZNSR010000103.1, on the reverse strand, counting down.
GAAAAAGCTCTGCAGAATCCTCCCGCATAGCATAGTAAAATACGCTGGCCTTATCCTCCGTGGGATAGGTCATAGCCAATTCGCAAGGGAAGAACATGGGAACATAGGGCAGATACTCCTCCAAGGGCGCATCCGCGTAGGAATACTGAAAACCAATGGGGTTATGCTTATTCCAATACTCCAAATCCCGGCTGTTGCCCAAAATGCGGGTTTCAATGGCGCCGCCCAAGCCGGTAAAGAATGCCATCCGGGTGTCTGCATAAACAGAAATAGCAATATTGCAATTTCCACCCTGCCAATAGCGGTCATAGCCCCGGGCAGAATCCACCTTCCGTACCAGGCTGATGCTCAGACCGCCATACTGAACCGTGGCATCCAAAAAGCCCTCCGGTAATTGCTGCAAGCAATATTCCAGTTCCGAAAGCATCTTTTCCAGCGCAGGTGCCTGATACTCCAATTCCATATTCTCCGATCCATTGGCAAGCGCTTCTTCACCGATCATAACTGGCAGATGATAGGTTTCGCTTAACCGTTCTGCCTCCTGACGGCAAAGGGCAAGGGCTTTTTCATCGGGAACTTCCGCCGTCCACAAATGGCCGCGATAATCCGTTTGGTCTGTAACCGGGGACTTGGTAATATCCCAACCAAGCAAGCCCTGTTCTGTCAGCATCCACACAAAGCTGCCATTAACCGCAAAATCCAGGCAGGTCAGATCCTTGGGCAATTCCACCGATGCGGTACACTTACCGGTGTTCAGATCATAATAAGACAGGCGTCCCTCCGCGTCCAAGGCCACTGCGCCTCCGTGGACAAAATCCGGAGCCATTTCCACAGCGGAAACACACAGCAACGAGGCAGCGCCATGCCGCTGGCCATAAATCCACTGCTCAATCACGCCATCCATACGGTGCAGCAAAAAAGCATCCTGCAGGGTTGCCATTTCATAAGCTTCCGGCTGCAGCTCCAAGGTCCTGCCGTTTTCCGCAGAAATATATTGCACGCCCTCGCTGGTGTTCCAGACCAGCACCTGGCCCCCAAACAACGCTGCCGCAAGCCCATGCTCCTCATAGGAGTGCTCCCGGATCAGCCGTGCGATCTCTGTTTCCATATCCAACGCCCAAAGCTGATTCCCGGTGGCGTAATAGATCTCGCCTGTGCCCTCACCGATCAAGATATCTCCCGTGATCTCCGCCGGCAGCTGCCAGGTGGCAGTCTGCGCAGATTCCCAATCGTAAGCATAAAGCATATCGGAATAGTGATAAACCGTGGTGCCGCTGACCATACGCAGATCCACAACATCCGATACGGTAGTACGGTGCACGCCCTTCTGCCCTTCCAGCACCACCAGCTGCTGCCCATCATAAACAGCAACGCCTTTTTCTGTGGCATCCAGCTGCAAGCCTGTAATATCATAGGCCCGCAAAGCGCCACCGGAGGCTTTTTCCACATCACTGTCCGGAATATAGATTCCCGCCTGCACAGGCTCGGTGGTCTGCGTGGGGATCTGCTCCGGCAGCTCCTCCCGGGCGCATCCGGTTAGCACGAATACTGCCAAAAGCAGCCATAAATATTTTTTCATATTACTGTCTCCTTGCCAAAGTATAGTCATCGCCCTGCCGGTAATAAGGGCAGCGAGTCTGCCGGGAGCAGAAGATTCGATAAACCTCGTCCTCGTCCAGCTCCATCATGCAATAGTACTCATCGTACTCCTCATCATAATCATAATGCCAGCAGGTCTGGCACAGTTCATCCATCCAATCCCTCCAAATAAGCTTTGATATCAAAGGTCTTCAGCTTTTCATCCTTACGCAAATATAACGGATGATGAGGATGCCCCTTTTTACTGCAGGGGCCTGCGCAATACCAATTGGCACCGTATTCCTCCCCCAGCCGCAGCATATCTTTTAGGCATTGGGGCAGATAGTCCCGCTTTTCAATGATCGTGCCCCAGGCCGCCCACACCGCAGGGGATGGAGATACGGAAAGCACATAAGCAAAGGCCTTCATATTTTCTTTGTGAAGCAGATAATTGCACTGCTTTTCCATAGCGTCCGGGTCTGTTGCCCGCTGGGCATACACATTAAACATAATGAAGCTGTCAAAGCCATTGCCCAGGGCGATCCGTTCCACGCTTTTCAGCGTGCTATCCAATGCGCCAGGCTGCGCCGTGGAGGGGTTAATGCCAATACAGATCAAAGGTTTTTTCCCCCGGGTGCCCAATATGTAACGGTAGTCACAATAAAAATTAGGCGCATAGATCCATTGGGCAATGTCATACTCCCCGTTGGGTGTGTCAGCCGCCTCCAGCGCCTGCTGAAAAGTCACCAATTCCAGGCAATGGGTGGTATCCGTGGGAATGTGCATACTCACACCTCCACCCGGGGAAACCAGCAGCTGTTTTCAGGATCAAAGAAATCACATTCATCCGGATCAGCGCCGGTTTGCTTCAGCCAGCCCGCAAAGGCCTGGTCCATAAATGCATAGGCATTTTCCAATGCGGCGTTGATATGCACGGTTTTTCCGTCGTCCATATGCAGCTCAATAATAATACTTCCACTGCTATTATATAGGACCTGTCCTTGAATTTGCCTATAAGCATAAGTGATGGATTTTTTGCCAAAGCTGGTATACACAAACCCATCCGCATCATAATAAATACCAAAGGTCAGATAATAGATGATCAACCCGATGCCAACCACTAAAATCACTGCGCCTGCCGCCAGCATGATCCAGCCTTCTTTGGCAGATGCCAACGCAACCGCCACACCAAGCACAGAAAGAATCAGGCCAAAGGTGCAATAGCGTTTATTCAGCCGAATTGCTGTTCCGCTTTTATGCTGCGCCCGGCTGCGAAAGAGGCGGGTAAAGCCCTTATCGATCAGCCAAAACGCGCCAAAGGCAACCGCGGCCACCAGCACAACTGCAATATATTCCATATTATTCTCCTATAGGCGCAGAAAGCACCAAATCTACGGGAACATCAAACTTTTCTGTTTCCAAATAGTCCAGAAGCTGAAAATCATAGCACAGCGCCACCGTGGGATGATTTGGCTCTTGACTTAAGAATCGATCGTAATAACCGCCGCCATAGCCGATCCGATGCCCCTGGGGATCAAAGGCCATGCCGGGCATCAATACCAGCGCCTCCGGCTCGTTGGCAACGGGCCCATCTGCCACCGGCTCCGGAATATTGCAGCAGCCGGGGGCTACCTGGGAAAAATCCGTTAAGTAAATAAACCGCATTTCTTCCCCATATATTTTGGGAACCGCAACACGCTTTCCTTGCGCCCATGCTCTTTGGATCATAGGCTCTGTACGGACCTCCTGGTTATAGGGCAGGTAAAAATAAACAGTATTTGCCTGTTGATAACATGCGGATTCTTCTAAAAGCTGCCCCAAGCGGGCACTGGCGCGCTCAATCTGCGCAGGTGTCATCTGCCGCTTGCGCAGACGGATCTGCTGCCGAAGGGCTTTCTTGTCCATTTTTGTCCTCCTTACCGGATTTGCGGAACATCCGGAACCACAGAAAAATTGCCAGCTGGCCGGGAATACCCAATAAGAAAACCATCCAAACATTCACGCTGGCAAACATCAGTAAGCTAAAATAAACACTCATCAGGCAGCCCCATACAATACCGGAGATCCAAAGCTGATTCCAACGAAAATCTCTCCAGGCAGAGCAAAGGCTCAGGCTGACAATGGCATTGACCGGAATTGCATATATAAATGCCATCCAGCTATTGGGCAGACCCACAGAGCATAAAATCACAAAAACCAGCAACGCGATAAACCAGACCAAAATGGTGCAGAGATTTAAAATAATGCTCTTATTTGCCTTGCGCTTCAAGGTTTTTTCCACGGCCTTTCCCACCGCGCGACCTACCACAGAGGGATTCTCCGGCAGCGCATTGGGATCTGCCAGCAAGACATCCACCGATACTTCAAAAAGCTCTGCCAGCTGCATAAGCGTCATTACATCCGGCATGGATTCTCCCCGCTCCCATTTGGAAACGGCTTTATCGGAATAATTCAGTTTTTCCGCCAAGCCCATTTGGGTCAAGCCTATTTGCTTGCGGTGTGCTGCAATGTTTCCGCCAATTTGTTTTTTCAGTATTTCGTCTGTCATACTTTCCCTCCGGAACATAATTGCGTATATTATATCACAAAATTATAAATTTTTCAACCACGCAAAAAATCACCCCCGCTCCGGCATATCATTCCCGGAGTGGGGGCAGCTTTATTTATTCAGGTTTCCGGCTTTTATATACTGCGCCAGCAAATCTCTTGCATAGAGCGCTTCGCTGTATTCCTCCACGATGGTTAAACGGTTATAAGAATAATATGCCGTATAGCTATCGACCACCACATAATAAATGGTATTGCTGGAAATACTGTTTTTTACACTGTTTCCGTAATCACTAAACCCAAGATAATAATCCTGGCTGGAATTATTCAGGAATCTGCTCTTTAAATATGTACCTTTAATCTTACAAAGCACCAATTTATTATCAAAGGGCAGCAGGGACATCAAATCTCCATAGGTCACCTGCCCTGCCTGCAGATTATAGGGGGCACGGGTTCTGATAAATCCGCCGCCTAAAACGATGTTATATTCATCTCCCCAGATTTCCAAGCCAGCCTGACAATACAAATCTGCCACCAATTGTTCAATGACAGAATCATCCCGATAATACCGGTTATTACCTAGCACCTGGTCGGCAAGATTGATTTGATCATCATATTTATCTAAAAGCTCCTGGACAATCGGATGATCCTCCAGGGACGAATAGGTGCTGCTGGGCACAGTTTGCGCCGTGCTGACTGTATAATTCTGATTGACTGTATTATATTGCACCGATGCATAGGTAATGCCCTTATTATCTCCGCCGCCCTGCAAATGGTACACTCCATAGTTATCTGTGTGCACATAGCTTTGGTGGGTATGCCCCTCAAACACCAGATCCACATAACCATTGGAGAGGCTTGTATCATAATGACCGGAGGATGCCGTACCGCCGTCATGGATAGAAAGCACGATCAAATCCACGCCCTCACTGCGCAGCCGCTCCGATTCCGCCTTAATCAGCTGGGTCAGCTGTGTGCCCGTGATAAAAGAAACGCCGGCAGAACAATCTGCGGAAATGGAAGAATAGCAATCTCCCACAGCGCCAATGATCCCCACTTGGATGCCGCCCGCCTCTACCACCACAGAGCTTTGGCAGTAGTCCACGCGAGCGTTGGTTGCATCATCATAAATATTGATCGCCAGGAACGGGAACTCCGCAAGCTCTGCATTCTGCGCAATAAATTCCTGACCCCAGTCGAACTCATGATTGCCGATGGTCATGGAAACAAAATCCATTTCATTCATCCAATCCGTAATGATCCTACCCTTGGTCAGATTGGATTCCGCAGCGCCTTGCCACATATCGCCGCTGGACAGCAAAATCATATGATCGCTATTATCTCTTGCGTTTTGGAAATATGTGGAAAGCTCATCCACCCCGGGATGACTGTCGCCGTCCGCCAATTTGCCATGCAAATCGTTCACCGCATACAAATCCACGGTGATCACCACATTCTCAGCGCAAAAATCACAATAGCCGTTATTATCGGCATCCTCATGCGTCTGGCAGCCGCGCAGCTTACTCACATCCCAGGTCTGCATAGCCGGATGCGAGTCCACCATGGACAAAACCGCATCCCGCTGCTGGGCAGTAAATTGAGAAGCATTCTGATTGACCGCCTCCACCACACCGCGCAGAGTGACCATGCTTTCCGCGCTGTGCATAACCGTACCATCCTGCATGGTTACGAACACCGTGGCATACACAGGCATTTGCCCATAAAGCTCCGGGTCCACATGCTTCAGCCGTAAAGTCAGCTGATCCCGAAATTCCTGCATATCCCGGATAACCGGATAGTCCTCCAGGACCCACAAACGGTAACCGACGGATTGGATCTTATCCTTCACCGCATCCGTACCGCAGAAAGCGGCTTTAAAGCCAATACCCAGGTCCGCAGGCACTAAGGATGTATGCGTAATTCCAAAATAGATACGGTGAAATGCGTACCGTCCATTTTCTTCTATAGTCATATACCGCTTGATCTGCCCGGAATGATCTGTTTTTACATAGGGCTCCGGCACAACCGCGCTTCCATTTTCATCCACGCAGGAAAACACACCTGCATCGTCCCCATTATAAGCATCTGTAAAAGCATCCATGCCGAATATTTTATATCCGTTGGTGACGATCGTGCCGGTTAAGTAATTGCCATTCAGGTCCACATACAGATCCTGCTGCAGCGACCAGGCCACCTTGGTATCGTCGTCCAATACCACATAAGAAGACGCAGGAGATGTGTAGGCTTCTGCCTGGGTCTTCCAGCCCGGTAACAGGGCGCACAGCACAACTATCAAAAAAAATGACAGTGCCCATTTTTTCATATAAATTCCTCCAAAAAGGATAAGGTTGTATAATTATATCAGAAAATGGAAAAATAACAATATGTAAACAAAAATTGCCCCCTCAAAAAAGGGAGCAATTTATGTAATCAATCATCCGGGAACAATTCTCTGGCGCAATATTTAATAATCGCGCCACGGGTAACAATGCCGATAAAGGCCTCTTTATCATCCACCACCGGCACAAAGTTTTGGTTGACCGCTCTGCGGACCAGCTCATGCATATCTGTGGTCACACGAACGGGGATGTAATCCCGCTGCCGTTTGATCTCCGCGATCCTGCGGGCTTCTGCCTGGCGAACATCCATATAGCACTCGTTCTTCAGCGCCCAGAGAAGATCACCTTCGGTCAGTGTGCCGCGGTATTCACCGTGACGGCTAAGGATGGGGACGGTATTATAATTGCTGCCTTCCAGTTTTTCCAAGGCCTGGCGAATGGAATAATCATCGAACACATAGGCGCACATGGCCTTGGGTGTCAGAAAAAATAAAATATTATCCATAGGGGCTCCTTTGACATTTTGCTGTGAACTTTCCGTTCGTTAATATTATAGCACAGATTCCCCTTAAAAAGGATGACAAAATCATGAAATGGGGGCTTTTTTATTGCCAAATTTTCCCCATTGAATTTGTGCAACTTGTACACCAGGCTGATCACTCTACTGCCAGGAGAGTGGCTTCTCTACCTCCAGGAGACCCCAAAAATAACCCTGTGGGTTCTCTCTACCGCTCTATGATGATAAGATAACTACACAAGAAAGGTGGTTTTCTCATGCTGAAACGAACTGCACTGGTCCAACGGGCATTACCCCAATACACCCGGGGCGAAGAAATTATGAATATGGTCACCCACATCGTAGGCGGTGGCTTTGCAATCATTGCTTTGCTCTTAAGTCTAAACAAAGCATTCTATGTTGAAAATTATTCCGCTTTGACCGGTCTTTTGATCTATGGGGTTTGCATGATCTGCATTTACACCTTTTCCAGCATCTACCACGGACTGTATCCGGGCACTGCAAAAAAGGTTTGGCAGGTTTTGGATCACTGCACCATTTATTTTATGATCTCCGGAACCTATACCCCCATTTTGATCACCGCCATCATTCCGCAATTTCCGGTGATCGGCTGGGGCTTACTCATTGGGCAATGGTCCCTTTGCGCTGTTGCCACAACTCTCACTGCCATTGATCTGAGGCAATTCCGGGTATTCTCCATGCTGTGCTATATAGTGATGGGCTGGAGCATCATTATCTTCGCACCCCAAACCCTGGCCGCCATCGGCACAGAGAGCTTTGGATATTTGCTGGCAGGGGGCATCGTCTACACCCTGGGCGCAATCCTGTTTGCCATCCGCCGCCCGTGGATGCACAGCGTATTTCATATTTTTGTGGTTGCCGGCAGCATTTTACAATTCATCTCCATTTACGGATATCTGATTTGACAAAAAGCATCCTGCAAAAACTGCAGGATGCTTTTATTATAGAATTACGGTATCCCCTATTTGGGGAATATATAGCTTTGGGCCGGAGGTTTGCGTAACTGCCTGCACCGCTTGCCACAGGCCATGGGGATCCTGCTCCGGATCGGGCAAATGCAGCAGGATCAGCTGCTCTGCCAGCTGTGCCGCTGCCTTCCAGCCTGCAGCGGTCACTGCATAAGCATAAGGCGCAATCAGCACATCCGCATGGATCCCTCCCAGCTGCCCAGGGGCAGCATCCCCCGCAAACAGAATTCTTTTACTGCCTTCGATCAAATAGCTCACATGGGGCACAGTTTGCCCGGCTTTACCTATATGACGGGTGGAAATGGGTGTTACCCGCACCTGCCCCACAGTCACAGCATCCAAGCACAATCCGCTTTTTAAAAGGCCCTCCGGCCCAAGGATGGATCGGAGGGTCTTATTATAATATTCCTGCGCAAAGGATCGGTCAAAATGATCCAAATGACTGTGGGTAAAGGCTGCCACATCCGGCATACAGGCAAGCAGCTGCCGGCGCTCCGGCTCCGGGGTGGCATAATAGCCGCCCACCTGCCGGCAAACACCGTCCAGCAAAACGGTGATACCGTCCAATGTCAGCAAAACGCCGGCATTGGCTGTTCGCCTGCACTGCATAGCTTACACGCCTTCCTTGGCACGGCGCAGCGCCTCTTGCTCGTCGCAAACATTGGCTTCTGCATTGTAGCCTGCCAGAGGCACCAGCTTCTCGTGGATAGCATCCAGAATCCATCTGGCCTGGGGGAAGAAGAACTCGTCAAACTCAAAGGGAGGTGTGATCCAGTTCTTGGCACCGACCACAACGGGAGGTGCATCCAGATCGTCAAAGCACAGATCGGTAACGGTCTTTGCCACATCGTTCAGGAAAGAGCCGCGGGCGCAAGCATCGGATACCAAAATCACCTTGCCGGTCTTACGGACAGATGCCAGAATATCGGTGTAATCCAGGGGCAACAGGGAGTGGATATTAATAATATCCGCCTCCATGCCATACTTCTCAGACAGGGTCTTGGCAGCATCCACAGCGCGGTACAGCGCGGCACCGATGGTCAGAATGGTGATATCCTTACCGTCACGGACCTTATTGGTCTTGCCAATTTCGATCTCATAACGCTCCGCAGGCACGCCGCCCTCATGGAACTGCTCGCCCACATCGTAAATTCTCTGGCTCTCAAAGAACACAACGGGATCTGTGCCCTTCAGGGCAGTCTCCATAAGACCCTTAGCCTCCCAGGGAGTTGCGGGGAAGCAAACCTTCAAGCCGGGAATATGGGCGCACAATGCGGTCCAGTCCTGGCTATGCTGGGCACCGTACTTCGAGCCCACGGAAACACGCAGCACCAAGGGCATCTTCAAAATGCCGGCAGACATGGCCTGCCACTTGGACATCTGATTGAAGATCTCATCACCGGCGCAGCCGATGAAGTCCGCATACATAAGCTCTACCAAAGCGCGGCCACCGGAAAGAGCGTAGCCAACCGCAGTACCCACAATGGCACCTTCTGCCAGGGGAGAGTTAAACAGTCTGCTGTGAGGCAGAGCGTCCATCATGCCACGGTAAACCGCAAACGCGCCGCCCCAGTCACGGCAGTCCTCGCCATAGGCGATCAAGGTGGGATCTTCATAGAAGCGATCCCAAATGACCTCGCTAAGGCCGTCACGGAGGTTATACATCTTCATTTTGGAAACCGGCTTGCCGTCCGCATCGAAGGGGCTGCGTTCCTTGGACTTGATCTTCTTATAGCCCTCGGCCTCTTCCTTAAAAACGGTGAACTCCGGCTCACGGTCGTCCATCTTCTCCACCTTCTGATTGGAGAACATCAGACGCTCGACTACTGCAGGATCCTTCTTGAAATCGCAATAGGGGCTGATCTCGGGATCGGCAGCAGCCTTGCAGATCATGGTCATACGGGCAGAGGTCTCTGCCAGGATCGCGTCGATCTCTGCCTGGGTGGCCACACCGGCTTCAACGAGGGCTGCAGGATAAGTGATCAGCGGGTCAACTTCCTTCCAGGCATCCATTTCTTCCTTGGTACGGTAGGCATTCTGGTCGGAAACGGAGTGGCCGGAGAAGCGGTAGGTCAAGGTTTCCAGCATAACAGGGCCCTTACCGCTGCGCAGCAGCTCCAGCTTCCGCTCCATTGCATCGATCACAGCCAAGGGATTGAAGCCGTCTACTGTTTCAGCATGGAACTGGGTGGGGCTGACACCGGAAGCAATACGGCTCATGCAGCCCTGACCCATGGTCTCGCCGCGAGTCTGGTCGCCCATGCCG